>NZ_JAAFZA010000185.1 GCF_015356865.1 Catenulispora pinisilvae | reverse complement strand
GTGCGGCGGGGCCTTGGCGGGACGCCCGCCGGTTGCCGCGTTCGCCGCGGGACGCCCGCCGCGTGGAGCCGCGGCAGAACGCGATCTGGGTCCGGGTCGGCGGGTGCTGGTTCCCCGGCCACATCCAGTGCTGGTTCACGCACCGGGGACGCTGGGCGTGCTGGCTGTCCTACCAAGCCGATCCGGCGCACCCGACGGTCGCGGCGGTGTGGGGGCTGTTCGCGTACGAGCCGGCGGCGATCGTCAGCCGGGCCGTCCATCCGACTCCGCCCGAATCCTGACCGAGCCCAGAGCCTGATCCGGGCCCAGATCCTGATCCGGGCCCGCACCAAAGCGCGAGCCCGGACCGGGGTCGACACCCCAGCCCGGGCTCGAATCAAACGACCGCGTCACATGGCTGCGTCAAAAGATCGCGTCAAGCGGCTGCGTCAAAAGGCCGCGTGAAGAACCGAATCAAACCGTCGCGCTCAGCCGCCGCGCTTGTGAAGCGCCGCGCCCGAAACCGCGGGCAGCTGCCAGACAGTGGCATCCTGCGTCCCCTGCACGATCCCGGCCACCAACCCGTTGTCGTTCAACTGCTCCGGCTCGCTGTACTGCCCGCTGGTCGGCGTCAGCGTCGTGACCTGACCCTGGTACCAGACCACTCCGAGCCCGTAGGAGTCCGCCGCGGTGTTGCCGAGCACCTGCCCGACGTTGTTCACCGCCGTCGGGAAGAACGCCGCCCCGAGGTCGGTGAGCTGCCCGTTCTGCCACACGAACCCGTGCGCGGTCGTGGACCCGGCCGGCAGGAACGTCCCGACCACCTGCCCGGCGTTGTTCAGCCCGGTCACCGTCTGCACCCCGGCGCCGAACGTCGTCTGGACCCCGTTCGTCCACAGGAACGGAGCGCCCTTGCCCTGCGCGCTCGCGACCAGCACCTGTCCCTGCGCGTTCAGCCCGGCGGCCGTCCCGATCCCGAGATCGGTGAGTTTCCCGCCGATCCACACCACCGCGTGCTGGTCTCCGGACGGGGTCAGGCTGTAGCCGGCCGCCGTGCCCGCGTCGTTCAGATACATCGGGGCCGTGTAGCTGCCGCCGAGGTCCGGGAGCACGGTCGGCACCCCGCTGTTCAGCAACGCCCCGACGGTGACGCTCAGAGAAGTCTGCGACTGTCCGGCGATCTCCCCGCCGGTGTTGACGGCGTTGGCGAAGCTGTTGCCGTACAGGGCGCCGAAATCGGTGCCGTTCGGACTGCCGCCCTTCCACTCGTAGGCGTGTACGTATCCGAACCCGTAGTTCCCCCCGGTCCCGACTACGTCACCGCCGGCGTCCACCGCGTTGGCGATGCTGTAGTCCTGGTTGGCTCCCGGCGGCAGGTCCACGAGTGTCCCGCCGTGCCACACGAACCCGTGGATGTGGCCGCTGACGCTGTGCGCGCCGGTGACGTCCCCGTTGTCGCCGACCGCGGTGGTCCACGAATTGGTCCCGGCGTTCAGGTCGGTCCCCGATACCGATCCCGGTACCGATCCCGAGGCCGATCCCGAGGTTGACGTTGAGGTTGAGTTCGAGTCCGAGGCCGCCGACACCGCCGACGCCGACGACACGGAAGCCGCCGACAACCCCGCAGCGCACACGGTGGCGACGACAGTCAGTGTTCTGCGTTTGATCATGTGCTACCCCGTCTACTAGCACGCGACCCCGGGCACACGAAGGTGTCCGGGGTCGCGCGGTCTAACCGATCAGATTACGGAAGCGTCCACTTCTGGGCGTTGCTGCCGTTGCAGTCATAGATCTGAACCTGCGTGCTCCACGTAGTTGTCGCCCCGGGCACGTCCAAGCACTTGTTGGACTGTGGGTTCAGGAGCGATCCGTTGGACTGTGGAATGAAGACCTGCGACCCGGTGCCGTTGCAGTCGTACAGGTCCACCTTGGTCCCGTCGGCGGTGCCGGCGGCATCTACGTCCAGGCACTTGCCCAGGACATGCAGAGTACTGCCGGCCTGCACCACGGACCACTGCTGTGCAACTGAGCCGTTGCAGCCGTAGATCTGCACCGGGTTGTAGTCCGCGGTGCTCGAGCTCCGGTCGTCCAGGCAGATGTTGGAGCCGACGCCGGAGTAGATCGGGCCGCTGCCCGGCGGCGGCGGGGGCGTGCCGCCGCCACCGCCGGTGGTGTAGGCCGCGACGTAGTCGACCTGCATGGTGCCGCCGGAGGAGGTGGCGCCGGTCGGCGTGGTGCAGCCGCACACGCCGTTCGGGAAGGCGCCGCCCATCGCCAGGTCGAGGATGATCGACAGGTTGTGGTCGTAGGCCTGCTGCCAGGTGGCGGTGCCGACCTGGCCCTCGCTGACCGAGAAGTACTGGTTCCCGTCGAGGTAGAAGGTGATGGACTCGTTCGAGGTGTCCGTGCGGTCCAGCACCATGGAGTAGGTGTGGAAGCCGGACTGGCAGCCGCCGCAGGACTGTAGGCCGCTGCCGATGCCGTTGCCCTCGTTGCACGGCCCGCCCGGGTCGGTGCCGCAGTGGATGGTGCCGGCGACCTCGGACAGGGCGTTGACATCCTCCATGATGTCGATCTCGCCGTTCTCCGGCCACTGGCCCGGTCCCAGCATCCAGAACGCCGGCCAGTAGCCCAGACCGCCGCTGGGCTGCTGGATCGAGGCGGTCACCATCAGCTTGCCGCCGGCCGGCGCCCCGACGTTGGCCGAGGTGGTCTGCACCCGGCCGGAGGTCCAGTTGCTCCCGCTGCCCAGTGCGGTGAGGTCGAGGTTGCCGTTGCCGTCCAGGTGGACGTTGCTGGTCGAGTTGGTCATGGTCTCGATCTCACCGGTGCCGAAGTTGGAACCCGGTCCGGTGTCGTACATCCACTGTCCGTCGATGCCGCTGCCGGCCGCACCGCCGAAGTCGTCGAGGAACACCTGGTTCCAGCCCGACGGCGGCGGGGGCGCCGAGGCCTGGACCGCGCCGCCGGGCACGGCGGCCCAGGCGACGAGGGCGACGGCCAGCGGCGCGGCCAGGGCGGCCAGGCGCCGGAAGCGTTTGCGGACGGTGCGGGGGGCTTGCGGTGGGGATGGTGTCATGGGGTCTCTCCTGAGTTGACGCACCACGAAAGCCCGCGGCGTCGGAACCCGGATCCGCGACTCACACAGCCGGTCATCCCGCGTCCGCGAGGTCTATACCATTGCGCGCGCATGCTTATGAAAGCGCTCTCACGGAAGGCTGTCCAGCACAAGCGGCGAAGAATTTTGAGGGTCTGTCAGATCGGGCCTTACCGCGAGACCCCAGGCTGGGATATCACCGGTGGGCGGCACCGATCGATACTTGGAAACGTCCGAACGGACACCTATCAACGGCCTGAGAATGCCCGGGGGAACCGGTGTCTGACAACGGACAAATGGCCGCCAACCGTGCGGTGCCAAGGGGTGAATATCGAGCTCAGGACCGGTGAACCTCGCATGTTTGTACCGGAACTGTCACGATGAGGCTCTCCGCGGGATTCGCCAGCAACCTCAGCGTGGGCCTTGACGTCTAGATGGGTGTACGGAATCCTGCCGAGTCCGGCCCGCCACACGCTGTGCCGGACTTGTCACGCTACGTACTCATAAGCCATCAGAGGCTTTACCTGGCTACGGATTCTTGCTCATACAAGGAGGGGCTTGTGGCACGTCAGCACGGCAGGGGCGGTTCGGCGGGGGTCGCCGGCGCCGCCCGGCGCGTCACCGTCCGGCCCGCATGGCGCCGCGCCGCCCAGCTGACCGCGGTCGCCGCCGCGGCGACGCTGTTGGCGGCCGGCTGCGGCAGCTCGTCGGGTTCCAAGCCGTCGGCGCTGAACCCGGTCGCCCACGGCAGTTCCGCGCCCGGTGCGGCCGGCGGCACCGGCACGACGGCCACCACGCCGTCCGCGCCGGCCACGCCGCTGGTGCTCAGCGCCAAGCCGGCCGACGGCGCCGCGAACGTGGACCCGGCGCAGGGCATCCAGATCAGCGCCGCCGGGGGGAAGATCGAGTCGGTGTCGGCACAGGACGCCCAGGGGGACAAGGTGGCCGGCGCGCTGGCCGCCGACGGCTCCTCCTGGGCCTCCACCGGCACGCTGGCGATATCCAGCAGCTACACGGTGACCGGCAAGGCGCTCGACTCCACCGGCGCCGAGAAGGACATCTCGGACAAGTTCACGACGCTGACCCCGCAGAAGCGGCTCGGTCTGCACAGCTACTTCCCGGACGACGGGATGACGGTCGGCGTCGGCCAGCCGGTCTCGGTGACCTTCACCAACCCGCCGAACGAGAAGGACCGCGCGAACGTCGAGAAGGCGATGGTGGTCACCACCACGCCGCACGTCGACGGCGCGTGGAGCTGGATCACCGCCACCCAGGTCGACTGGCGTCCGCAGAGCTTCTGGGCCTCGGGCACCAAGGTCCAGGTGGCGATGAACCTGAACGGCGTCAAGGCCGGTGACATAACGTACGGCTCGTTCACCAAGAGCTTCGGCTTCACCATCGGCCGCGACCAGCGCGCCGTCGTGGACACGAAGGACTACACCATGCACGTCTACCAGGACGGCAAGGACATCAAGGAGATCCCCACGGACACCGGCATGTCCGGCTACAGCACGTGGGGCGGCACCATGGTGGTCCTGGACAAGGAACCGCTGATCGAGATGAAGTCCTGCTCGGTCCCCGGCTTCAGCTGCACCCCGGGGGTCGGCAACTACTACGACCTCAAGGTGTACAACGACGTCCACCTGACGCCTTCGGGGACGTACATCCACCAGGCGGAGTGGGACAACTCGATCGGCACGGACAACACCTCGCACGGCTGCGTGCACTTGAAGCCGGCCGACGCGACGTGGTTCTACAAGTTCATCAACATCGGCGACCCGGTCACCATCAACGGGGAGCCGGACCAGGTGCACAACGGCAACGGGTACACCGACTGGAACGAGAGCTGGCAGACCTGGCTCGCCGGGTCGGCCGCCGGGATCTCGGCCGCCGGGCAGTGAGGCGGGACTGAGTCTCCCGGGACTGAGTCTCCCAGCACGACCAAGCCGGCCGCTCGCGCGAATGCGCGGGCGGCCGGCTTTTCGTTGTCCCGCCACGTGTTTTCCGCGGCGGGGGCGCTACCGCCGCTACTCGAAGTCGACCTCCACCAACAGATCGGCGGTCCGCTCCGGCTCGGCGAGCATCGCCGACACCAGATGCCGCTGCTCCCACCGCCCGGCGGCCCAGGCCAGTCCGCGCGCCAGGCCGTCGAAGGTGGAGGTGTGCACGACACCGTCGGCGACCCGCCAGTCCACTTCCGTGCCGTCGGCGAGGATCAGGTCGTCGTGCTCGACGTAGGTGCCCGGTGCGTCCGGTAGCAGGGCCCTGATGGCGTCCGGCACGTCCCGTACCTGTCCGGCCTCGTCGACCCCGGCGTCTATCACCTCCGAGGCCAGGTCCAGATCGAGCAGATCGGCCAGGGCGTGCGCGTGCCGCAACGGGATCGGCAGGTAGGGGCGGCCGGCCAGCAGCGGCAGCAGATCCGGGGCGTCCACGACCACCACTTCGTCCGCCTCGGCGACCGCCAGCTCCCCGTCCAGGGTGGCGCGCAGCTGATCCGGGGGACAGACCTGGTCGGCGGGCACCTCGGCCAGCGTGCAGTACAGATCGGTGAGCTGGCTCCGGCTCACCGGCCGGTCCGGATCGGCCAGCCGGTCCAGCAACTCGTCCGGACCGCCGGGCACCGCCAGCAGCTCCCGCGCGGTGGTCTTGACGCCCAACGCGGTCAGGAACTCGAAGTCGTTGGCCAGCGCGCCCGCGTCGGCGGGGCCCAGGGCGTCGTAGAGACCGGCCAGCGCGGTGTCCTCGCCCATGAGCAGATCGGCCGGACACTTGCCGGCCAGCACCGGCGTCCGGCTCAGCCACCACGCGGTGGCCGAGGGCACCGTCAGCCGGCCGCCGTCGGCCAGCGCGAGCTGGGCCGGACGCAGCACCGCCTGGCGCAGCGCGGGAGTCCGGGCCAACAGTTCCAAAGCCTGCGGCCACGCCTCGGGCCGGACGGTCTCCAGCCCGATGACGCCCGCCAGCTCGGCGAGCACCACCGGCGCGGAATCCGGCGGGCACAACGCCTCCACGTGCTCGGCCCAGTCCTCGAAGCCCTCCAGCTCGGTCAACTCGTCGTCGAGCGTGTCCGGATCGAGCAGGACGTCGGTGTCGCGCAGCACCGGGAAGCTGTCCGGAACGCCGGCGGCGTGCAGGACCCCGGACCCCCAGCGCTCCACCCACGCGGGGTCGACGAACCCGTACAACTCGGGATCGACGATCCCGGCCAGCGCCGAATCGGGCACCAGCAACTCGTTGGCGGGCGTGAGTCCGCCGTCGGCCTCGGGCAGCAGCAGCCGGCCGAGCCCGAAGCGCTCCCCGGGGCGCGGACCGGCGGCCCGGACCAGAGCCAGGACCGCCTCGGCGATCGCGAGCGGGTCGGCGGTGTCGTCGTCGAGCGGCGCCGGATCGTAGGCGCCTTCCACGGCTTCCAGCACCGCCGGATCGGCCAGCATCACCCGCGGCTCGGCCGGCTGCGCACCCAGCCGCTCCAGCAGGCGGGCGCCGTCGCCGAGGGCCTGCGGGTGGATGACGCGGAGCCCGAGCGGGGTGAGGGCGGCCAGGGTGGCCTCGTCGAGGGTGGTGGCCGGACGGAGTGTGCCGCGCGGTCCGCGGACGGTGCGGCCGTCGGCCAGAGGTACAGACAGGGCCGAAAGGGCGTCGAACGCAAGGGGATCGTCGCCGGACACCCCGTTCAGCGCGCTGTAGAGCGCGGCCCACCACGCCGGCTCGCGCTTGAGCCCGGCGACGGCCTCGACGACGTCCCCGAGGCCGATGCCGCGCACGCCGAGCGTGGTCAGCGCGGCCTGGTCCCGTTCGAAACCGGCGGGAAGCAGGCCCGGGATCACGGCTTCGAGCGCGGCGACCAGGGCCGCGGAGTTCGGGGTGAGGACGACGGCGTTTCGCGGGATGAGGAGCGAGGGGGCTTCTTCGGCCCCTGATTTCTCGGCGTCCTCGGCGTCCTCTGCGCGATCGGTGTTATCGGCGTTCACCGCGTTCACCGCGTTCACGGCTGTTCTCTCGGCCGCGGGCAGGATCGCCGACTGCGCCAGCAGCGCCACGATCCGCCGCCGCAGCTCGGCGTCGACCGGACCGTCGGCGATCGGACCGGGCACCAGCCGGAGCAGACCAGGGCTCTTCGACGGCCAGCGCCGAACGAGCTCCGCGTAGGCGTCCGCGGCCCGGTCGAGCAGGAAGTCGGTCAGCGCCCCCGGCGCCAGCCGCCGCCGCGTCGGATCCAGCGGCAGCGTCGCGATCAGCAACGCCGGCAGGCCCAGCGGCTCGTCGGTGGGCGTCGGGCCGTGGAACACCGGGGCGGTCTCGGGCCGCCGGGGCTCCTCGGCGGCGTCGCACGGCACCGCCCACGTCAGCGCCCACCTCGGCCGCGCGCGCTCCTCCACCGGACGATCCGTCAACAGCTCCGGCGCGACCTGCCCGCTCGCCGAGACGGTGCGCCAGCGGGACACCTCGGTCCCGTCGGTGATGGTGCACACGCCGTCGTCGTCGCGGGCCGCCGTCAGCCGGCGCACGTCCCCGTCCACGTCCACGACGATCTCGGCCAGCGTCGGCAGCGCCAGCAGCAGCGCGTCGTCCACGCCGGCCAGCAGGGTGGCGACCAGTTTGCGCGCGGCGTCGTCGCGCAGCGGGAGGACGACCGCGGTGTCAAAGCCCTGCGGCGGCCGCTCGTCGGCGGCGAACGGGAGCCGCAGTATCGGCGTGCGGCCCCCACGGCGCGTCAGCTCGGCCCGGAGCCCGGCGCTGCCCTCGGCAGCCCGTTCCACCTCGCGGCGCGCGTCGGCGGCCGAGAAGCGGACGCTGCCGTCTCGGGACAGTACGGAGGGCTCGTCGCAGACGGCGAGGACGGCGGCGAAGCCGACGCCGAAGCGTCCGACCGGGGAGGCCGCCGCCGCTGCCGAGGCTGCCGAATCGCTAGTGCCCGTCGAGGATGCCGAGGATGCCGAGGATGCCGAGGCCGCTGGGTCCGTCGGGTCCGTCGGGTCCGCCGACGATTCCGGCCCCGGCCCCGCCTCCGCCACCTTGCCGGAGGCCCGCAGCGTGGAGAGCCCGGTCACCCCGTCCGCGTCCAGCGGCGCGCCGACATTGGCCGCGGTCAGGGTCTGGCCGGCCAGCGTCAGCCGCAACCGCCCGCTCACCCCGGCGCGCAACGCGGCGTCGGCGGCGTTCTGCGCCAACTCCACGACCACCCGGTCCCGGTACCCACCGAGGACCAAGTCCTCCTCCAGATTGGCATCCTCACGGAACCGCACGGGGGAGGCCACCCAGGCCTCCAGCACCCGCGAACGGGTGGCTGCTGTCTCAAACGGATCGCTCACTCGCGGAGTCTAGGGCCCGCCACCCTCATCCCGCTTGGCTTCCCGCCTCGGCGACATACCCGGTCAGGCACTGGTGGCAGATGACGTCGACCATGCGCTCCACCGAGTAGTCCCGCCACCGCGTCACCGGCTCGACCAGCCGCCGGTTGCACAACGCGTGCAGGTGCGGCGGATCGTCCGCGTCATCGATGCGCACGACGTGCCAGAACTGGTCCTCGGTGCTGTCCGTGTCGAGATCCCGATCACGGGCGAGTTCATACGAATAGCGGCTCACAGTCCGCACGATCCGCCGACTTGCGGCGTACGGCACGCGCAGGGAACCGTTCGGGCGATGCGGGAGGCTATGCAGGATCGGACCGACCCCCGACAGCCCGCCCGGATTAGTGGCGGAGTTGCTGCGGCTGCTCGAACAGCGGGGCTTCGGCGGCGCGCCCCGCTACCTGGGCCAACAGGACGGAGCAGACCTCTTCAGCTACCTCCCCGGCGAGGTGCCCGCACGGTTCCAGGTCTGGACTGACGAGCAGATCGCGGCAGACCCAACAACGCCGTGTTCCGCGATGGCATCCCCGTCGCCTGGATCGACTTCGACACCGCGGCCCCGGGCGACCCGCTCGAAGACGTCGGTTACGCCGCGTGGACCTGGTGCATCGCCTCGAAGCAGCCGGTATCCGTCGCGCGCCAAGCCGACCAAGTCAGGATCCTGGCAGCCGCCTACGGCCTCGCCGCCGCCGAACGCACACGCCGACCATCACGCACCGACCATCACGCACCGACCATCACGCACCGGCCATCACGCGCCAGCCGTCAGCCCCCGACGACCCGCGCCTCCTCCAACGGCACCTCGAACCACACCACCTTCCCGTTCGCCGTCCGGCTCACGCCCCACCGCTGCGCCAGCTGGCTGACCAGGAACAGCCCCCGGCCGCCCTCGTCCAGATCGCCGGCCTCCAGCAGGATCGGCAGGAAGTGGTCGTCATCGCGCACCTCGCACAGCAGCGTCCCGGTGCGCAGCAGCCGCAGCTCGATCGGGCCGTGCGCGTAGCGCACCGCGTTCGTCAGCAGCTCGGTGGCCAGCAGCTCGGTGGTGTCCCGGACCCCGTCCGGCAGCCCCCAGCCGGCCAGCGTCTGGCGCACCAGCCGCCGCGCCCGCGGCACCGTCGGTGGCAGCGGGGAGAGCAACCAGTTGGCTATGTCCTCCGCCGGGATGCCCTTCAGCCGGGCCGCCAGCAGCGCGACGTCGTCCTCGTGCTTGTCCCCGTCGAGCATCGTCAGCAGGGTCTCGCACAGCGTCTCGGGCTCGACCGACGGCTGCGCGGCCAGCTCCAGGCACTCGGCGAGGGCACGGATCCGGTCGTCGATGTCGTCGCCCCGGGCCTCGACCAGCCCGTCGGTGTACAGCACCAGGACGTCGCCGTCGCCGATCGGGATCTCGGCGGTGTCGAACGCCACGCCGCCCACCCCGATCGGCGCGCCGCTGGGCACCTCGACCTGCTCCACCCGGCCGTCGGCACGGACCAGCATCGGCGCCAGGTGCCCGGCGTTGGCGATGACGCAAGTCGAGGCGATCGGGTCGTAGACCGCGTACAGACAGGTCGCCAGATGGTCGTCGCCCAACTGCAGGGCCAGGCTGTCCAGCTGGCGCAGCAGTTGTCCCGGCGGCAGGTCCAGGGCCGCGAGGGTCTGCACCGCGATCCGCAGATGCCCCATCACCGCCGCCGACCGCACGCCGTGCCCCATCACGTCGCCGATCACGATCGCCACCCGGCTGCCCGGCAGCGCGATGGTGTCGAACCAGTCGCCGCCGACCTCGACCGCCGGGTTGGCCGGCAGATACCGGTGCGCGACCTCGACCCCGGCCAGCGTCGGCGGCGTGGTCGGCAGCACCCCGCGCCGGAACTCCGCGGCCGTGGCCACCTGACCGCGGAACAGCCGCGCGTTGTCGACGCCGAGCGCCGCCTGCGCCGCCAACTGCCCGACGGTGAGCACGTCCACCTCGTCGAACTCGGCCCGCCCCGGCCGCCGCGTCAGGGCGACGCAGCCCAGCACCCGGCCGCGCACCACGAGCGGCACGGCCAGATACGCGCGCTCGGCGACCAGCGGATACAGATCGCCGGGGGAGTGGGACAGCGCCATCGCCTCGGCCCGGTCCGGGGTGACGCGATCCAGCCACACCGGCACGCCGGTGGCCATCGCCTCGTGGCAGGGGCTGGTGTCGTGCATGATCTGCACCGCGCCCTCCGGCACCAGGGCCTGCCAGCGCTCAAGCGGCTCGTCGTGGGCCACCGCCACCCGCCGCACCAGGCTGGACGCGGTGGCCCCGGGCGCCGGCGGAGCCGGGGCGCCGTCCACGAACAGCGCGTCCAGCAGATGTACGGACACGAAGTCGCCCAGCCGCGGCACCAACGCCGCGGCGAACTGCGCCGCGATCGCCACCATGTCCCCGGCGGCGCCGATCCGGGTCGTCGCGTCGTTCAGGAACGACAGGTGGTCGCGCAGATCCAGCGGTTCGCGCCCCTGGTCACGCTCCGGTCCCCGATCACGCTCCCCTTCCGCCTCACCGTGTGGGCCGCGGTCCCCGTCCCGCTCCCGTCGATCCCCCCTGTAGGTCAGCACTCGGCTGTATTCGTGCTCTGATTGCTGCACTTCGGTAGTTGCTCTCGCTCCGGCCCGATACTGGTGTGCGAAGTCTAGGACCGTTCGTCCGCCTTGTGGCAGAGAAAGAACATCTGGATCTCCGGTTTGGCCGAAGTCGTCTCCGGCGCGTAGGAGAGGACCTGCTCGTGCCCGATGACGAATCCGGACTCTGACAACAGGGTTCGTAGATCGTCGCGGAGAATCCCGGTCACCCGGATCCGGCTGTCGAGGAAGGCGATCGGGACGTCGTCCACATCCCCCTCGACCATCGCCACCGCGAACCAGCCGCCGGGGGCCAGTACCTCGCCGATCAGGCCCAGCGCGGTCCGCACCTTCTCCCGCGGCAGATGGAGCAGTACGAAGAACGCCGTCACCGCCTCGAACCCGGGCCCGTCGGCCGACAGATCCATCACGTCCCCGAGGACGAACTCCGCCTCCGGCACGTTCTGCTCGGCGATCCCGAGCATCCGCGGCGAGATGTCCAGGCAGGTCACCCGGCAGCCGGCGGCGGTCAACTGACGCGCGGTCGGCAGCCCGGTCCCCGAACCGATGTCCAGCACCCGCGCCCCGGGCGGCAGCAGCTCCAGCAGCGTCGCCACCATCGCGAGCTGGCCGTCCTTGTGCGGGAAGGCCTCGTCGTAGCGCGCGCCGATCGCCTCCCAGGCGCGCGCCTGATCCCGCTCCCGCTCGATCCACGCCCGATCGGCTTCGCCGGCCGGCTCCCCGCGTGCCGCCGAGCCCGGATTTCCGATGACCATGTCCGTATTATCAGGGGTCTTCATTTCCTCGGGAAAGGGTGGGACTGATGCGCATCGACGCGCAGCACAGCCGTCGCTCGTTCATCCGCGCTGTCAGCGTGGGGACGCTGGCCGTCGGCTTCGACGTCACTTCCCGCGCCTGGGCCGCCGAAGCCCCGGCCGGCATCGGAGCGGACCAGGGGTCGGACCAGGGGGCGGACCAGGGAGCCGGCACCGGGGCGGCCGCGGACTTCCGGCGCGCCCCGCACCTGGACGGCCGGCTCCTGATCGACCCGGCGGACCTGGCGCCCTACGAAGACGACTACGGCCACCTGGTCCACCGCACCCCGAAGGCGGCGCTGCTGCCCGGCTCGGTCGCCGACATCGCGGCGATGATCGCCTTCTGCGGCCCGCTCGGCATCCCGGTCGCGCCGCGCGGCCAGGGCCACCAGGCCTACGGCCAGGCCCAGGTCGACGGCGGCCTGGTGATCGACCTGGGGCCGCTGGACACGATCAGCGTCGACCCGGCGACGAGCACCGCGACCGTCGGGGCCGGCGCCGTGTGGAGCGCGGTCCTGGCGGCGAGCCTCGCGCACGGCCTCACCCCGCCGGTGTTCACCGACTACATCGAGCTGTCCGTGGGCGGCACGCTGATCGCCGGCGGCCTCGGCGGCGCCTCGCACCAGCACGGCGCGCAGGTCGACAACGTCCTGGAACTCGACGTCGTCACCGGTACCGGCCGCGTCCAGACTTGCTCGGCCGGCCACAACGCGGACCTGTCCCACGCCACCTTGTCCGGCCTCGGCCAGGTCGGCGTCATCACCCGCGCCGTGATCCGCCTGGTCCCCGCGCCGACCTCGGTCCGCAGCTATTCGCTGGCCTACCCGACCGTCGCCGCCCTCACCGCCGCGCAGCGCAAGGCCGTCGGCGACGGCCGCTTCGACTGGCTGGAGGGCACGGTCCTGCCGGCCAGCGGCGGCGGCTGGCAGTACATCCTCGAAGGATCGGCGTTCTACGACACCACCCCGCCGGATGACAACGCCCTGATCGGCGACCTGGCCTACGTCGGCCCGCCCCAGATCCAGGACTCGGGTTACCAGGCCTTCGTGGACGACCTCGCGCCGACCGTGGCCGCCCTGAAGGCCAGCGGCGAGTGGTACGACCCGCACCCCTGGTTCAACGGCTTCCTCCCCGACGCCGCCACCGACGCCCTGGTCACGGACACCATGGCCGGCACCACCCCGGCCGATCTCGGTGCCAGCGGCCTGGTGCTGCTCTACCCGGTGCCGACCGCGAAGCTCACGGCTCCCCTGCTGTCGGTGCCCGAGGGGGAACTGGCCTTCCTGTTCGCGGTGCTGCGCACAGCCGCCCCGGACGGCGGCGCGCTGCCGGCGCCGCAGCTGCTGCAAGCCAACCGCGATCTGTATCTGCGGGTGCAGGCCGCGGGCGGCACGCAGTACCCGGTCGGCGCGATCCCGATGACGCCGGCCGACTGGCGGACCCAGTACGGCGCGCGGTGGCGGGGATTCCAGGCCGCGAAGCAGTGCTTTGACCCATATGGGATCCTCGCGCCGGGCCAGGGGATCTTCGCACCCGCCCATTGAGCAGTTGAACGCGCGCGGCGGCCGGGCAGTGGGCGACCCGGCCGCCGTCGGCATGTCCGAGCAGGTCGAGAGCACCTTGGACGGCAACAGGTCACAAGGAGTACTCCGAAGTTTCGTTTGTTGGTTCCGTCGCCGGGGACTTGAGCGAAACTATCCTTCCCAGGGCCCTGATCTCGTGCTATTCAATTCAGTGCGCCACCCCACATCCCCACCTTCATGTGGAGGCATCCAGTGTTTGCTGCTCACCATCGGCGGCGATCGGCTTCCGGTCGCGGCTTCCGGCGTGGCCTGTTCATGCTGACGGCCGCGGCCACGGCGGCCGTCACGCTCATGGCCACCAATGCTTCGGCGACCGCCGCCGACCACTACGTCGCCCTGGGCGACTCCTACTCCTCCGGCGTCGGCGCCGGCAACTACACCTCGTCCAGCGGCAGCTGCGACCGCAGCACCAACGCCTACTCGCAACTGTGGGCGAACAGCCGCCACCCGGCCAGCTACGTCTCCGTCGCCTGCTCCGGCGCCACCACCCAAGACGTGCTCAACAACCAGATCTCGGCGCTGAGCAGCGGCACCACCCTGGTCAGCATCACCATCGGCGGCAACGACGTCGGCTTCTCCTCGGTGATGGAGACCTGTGTGCTGGACTCCGACAGCGCCTGCCTGGCCGCCATCAACACCGCGACCACGCAGGCCAAGACCATCCTGCCGGGCCGGCTGGCGACCACCTTCGCCGCGATCCGCAAGGCCGCGCCGTCCGCGCACGTCGTGGTCCTGGGCTACCCGGAGCTGTACGACCTCGGCCACTCCTGGTACTGCCCCGGCCTCAGCGGCACCGACCGCTCCGCGCTGAACAACGCCGCGGACCTGCTCGACACCCAGATCTCGGCCGCGGCCCAGAACGCCGGCGACACCTTCGCCGACGTCCGCGGCCAGTTCCACGGGCACGAGCTGTGCGACTTCTTCAACGAGTGGCTGCACTCGGTGGACGTCACCGACGTCGGCGACTCCTACCACCCGACCGCCGACGGCCAGAGCGGCGGATACTACGCGGCGTTCAGCGCGGTCGCGCCGTAGCAGGGAGCACTCGGCGACACGCCGAAACCGGCGGCCGCGGCGATCACCACCATGATCGCCGCGGCCGCCGGCCGTTGTTCACCGACGAGGGCCCTCACTCGCGTGGAGCAGTCCCATCGCCCCGAGTCGGCGTGACCTCCACCCCGCCGTGCGCCAGCTGCTCCTGCAATTTCTCGCCTTCGATGTCCGGGTCCGGGACGTACTTGGAGTACCACTGCGGGTGGTACCAGAATCCCGATTTCGCCAGCGCCATCACCGCCGGGACCAGGGTGAGCCGGACGACGAAGGCGTCCAGGAACACACCGGCCGCGAAGCTGAAGCCGATCGCCTTGATCGTCGGGGTCGGCGAGACGATGAAGGCCACGAAGATCGAGAACATGATCAGCGCGGCCGCGGTCACCACGCGCGAGGCCGTGCCGGCGCCGCGCCGGACCGCCTCGACCGCGTTCCCGTTCTTCGTGAAGTCCTCCTTGATCCGGCTGACGACGAAGATCTCGTAGTCGCTGGACAGTCCGAAGATGATCGCGATCATGATGATCGGCAGGAAGCTGATGGTCTCGGACTTGGTGATGTTGAAGATCTTCTCGCCCCATCCCCACTGGAACAGGGCGACCTGCGCGCCCAGCGCCGCGGCCACCGACAGCAGGAAGCCGATGATCGACTTGATCGGGACCCAGATGGTGCGGAAGGCGAAGGTCAGCAGGATGAAGGCCAGTCCCACCACGACGATCAGGAATATCGGCAGCGCCGAGTTCAGCTTCGAGGACACGTCGATGTTCGAGGCCGTGACGCCGCCGATCAGCACGTTCGCGCCGCTGCCCGCGGCGATCGCGGCGCGGTTGTCGCGCAGGTGGTGGACCAGGGTCGCGGTCGCCGGGTCGCTGGGGCCGGTGGTCGGCACGACCTTGATCACGGCGGTGCTGCCGTTCAGCGCCGCCGGGGTGGACACCGCGACCCCGGGCTGCTTGGCGAGCCCGGCGGCGATCTGCGACACCTGTTGTTGGGACGACACCCCGTCGGCGACCACCAGCAGCGCGCCGTTGAACCCGGGGCCGAAGTTCGCGGTGGTGATGTCGTAGGCCTTGCGCGAGGTGTCGCTCTTGGGGTTCGACGACGCGCCGGGCAGGCCGGTCTGGATCTTCAGGGCCGGCGAGGCCAGGAGCAACAACAGCGCCACGCCGGCGAGCAGCACCGGGATCCGGTGGTGGACGACGAACCGGGCCCAGCGCCAGCCGGCGGCCGTCTCCGGCTCCTGGACGGTCTGGTGGGCGATGCGCTGGGAGTGTTCCTTGCCGAAGGGGAACCGGGAGAAGTTCTTCAGCTTGTCGCCCGCGAAGCCCAGCATCGCCGGGATCAGCGTCAGCGAGATCAGCATGGCCAGGAACACCGCGCCCGCGGCGGCCACACCCATGATCGTCAGGAACGGGATCCCGACCACCGCCAGCCCGCACAGCGCGATCATGACCGTGCAGGCGGCGAAGACCACCGAGCTGCCGGCCGTGCCCGCCGCCACGCCCACGGCCTCCTCCGGCGGCATCCCGCGCAGCAGACCGTCCCGGTGCCGGTGGATGATGAACAGGCCGTAGTCGATGCCGCAGGACAGCCCCAGCATGATCGCGACGGTCGTCGAGGTGGAGGCGATGGTCATCACCGCGGCCAGCGCGGTGACCGCCATGACCGTGGTGATCACGCCGATGATGGCGGTCATGATCGGCAGCCCGGCGGCCACCAGCGAGCCGAAGGTGATCAGCAGGATGAAGAACGCGATCACCAGGCCGACCAGTTCCGGCAGCTCCGAGGGCACGACCCGCCAGCCGGGGTAGACACTGCCGTTGTACTCGACCTGCACACCCGCCGCGCGGGCCGGCGCCACGGCGGCCTTCACGTCGTCCAGCGCGGAGTCCTTGATATCCGGCGGCTGCTGGCTCCACTGGAGGTTGCCCAGCGCCACCTGGCCGTTCTGCGAGATCGGACCGCCCTGGAACGGGTCCGCCGACTGCACGACCCCCGGAACCTTCTCCAGGTTCGTCACAGCCTGCTCGATGCCGGCCTTGGGCCCGGGGTCGGTGACCTTCGTCCCGCTCGGCACGGCGAACACGACGGTCGTCTGGGCCCCGCTCAGCGCGGGGAGCTTGACCTTCAGCAAGTCCGTGACCCGCTGCGACTCCGTCCCGGGGATCGTGAACGAGTCGTTGGTCTTCCCACCGCTCGCCCCGGCCACGGCGATCATGGCCACGACCACGATCACCCACACCGCGAGCACTAGCCGGCGGCGACGGAAGGCCCAGCGGGCGATTCGGAACAGGTAGCTCGACACCCTCGCAGCATCCGGCGCGGCCGAGGCGCGCGCCTTCCGGGCTGAGCCATCCGGGCTGAGCCATCCGGGAGGGGAGGGGACGTGGTCGGGTGCGGCCGAACCTCGAAGCGCCGTCGGCGCACCGCGCCAGGGGTGTCCGCACACTCATGCGATCGGCGGGCGTCCAACAAAGAAGTGGCGTCCTCGTAGCGAGGGCGCCACTTCCATTGCGGCTCCGAACCGCCGCTCCGGCGCGGTCACGTCTCAAGGGTGGTGAGGCGTCGCCGACCGCGTCGGTCAGTCCCTACGCGGGGCCCGGTGAAGTTCCGTCGACTCTACCGGGCCCCGCCGGGTCAGCCCAGCTCGAACGAGGTGATTCCGTAGACCGTCACCAGATTGATATCGCGTACCGGGCCGGTGTACATCCGGGCGGTCTCGAAGCTGGGCTTCATGCCGTGGCGTTCGGCCAGCGCGACGGCCTGCGGGTTGAGTTCGGGGACGTCCAGCGCGACTTCGGCCGCCGTCCCGTCGCCATTGGCCGCGGCGAGTCCGGAAACCAGGGTCCTGAACAGCTCGTCGGCGATCTCCGGGGTGTCGGCGAACAGCGGGCCGATCTTGGCGAACGACGGGGCCGGGCGGATGACGCCGTAGCCCACGAGTTCGCCGTCCGAGACCGCGCCGTACCCGATGTGCCCCGGCGCCGCGAGCCAGCGGGCGAGGAAAACCGGGCGTTCGGCCGGGAAGCGGCGGCTGTCGTAGGCCTGGATCGTGCTCTGCGCGATCTCGCCGGCGGGCAGGATCTTCGGCCCGTTCCCAGTCGACGGAGCCTCGGTTTCCACTGCACCGACGTAACGGATGTTGCGGTGCGCGAGCTGGAAACCGGAGCGGCGGTAGTTGTCCTGCTGCTCCAGCACGCCGTCCAGCCCGATGACCCGGTCGCCGGCGTGTTTGAGCCCGGCCTGCCAGGTGGCGTAGCCGTGGCCCCGCCCCCGGAAGTCCGGGTGCACCAGGTAGAACCCGAGGAACGAGAAGGTGTCCCCGTAGTTCACCACGGACACCGCCGACACCGGCCGGTCGCCGATCCGGCCCAGGAAGAAGCCGTCAGGGTCCTGAGCCAGGAAGCAGCCGCCGTCGGCGGGGCCGGGGTTCCAGCCCTCGCCGGCGGCCCAGGACTCGAAGACCGGCCAGTCGGCCGCGCCGGCCCGGACGATCTCCAGCTCGGTCGTCTCGTCCCGATCCACGTCTACAAGTCCTCTTCCATCGCGGCCAGCTCCTCCGGGGTGCCGTAGCTGATCGGGCCCTTATACGTGCGCCGGGCCGTCACGAACCACCATACGGTCGCGATGGACAGCACGACGGCCAACGCGACCGGGGCGTAGTTGAACGTCTTGTGGGTGATCGGATACTGCTGCGGCAGCAGGAACAGGATGCTGCTCAGGAAGATCCACGTGATCGCGACCAGCGTCACCGGTCGGCTCCAGCGGCCCAGGTTCCACGGGCCCGGGGTGAAATCGGCGCCGCGGCGCAGCCGCAGGAAGATCGGCACGCCGTAGGAGCCGAACAGGCCGATCACGTTGACCGAGACGATGGCCTGGAAGGCGACCGTGTTCCACAGCGAGGGCACCCCCAGCAGGAACGCGCCGACCGCGGCGAACCAGACCGACTTCACCGGGGTGTGGGTGCGCTTGCTGACCGTGCGCCACCACTTGCTGCCCGGGATCGCGCCGTCCCGGGAGAAGGCGAAGATCTGCCGGGAGTTGGAGGTCATGTTCGCCAGCCCGCAGAAGAAGATCGCGCCGCAGACCACCAGCAGCAGGACCTTGGCGGTGGACAGGCCCAGGGCGTCGACGAAGATCTGCGCGGCCGGCTCCCCGGCACCGGCCTCGTTGGAGTAGTTGGCCGCCGACATCGAGAAGGTCAGGGCCAGGATCAGCACCAGGCCGGCGACCCAGGAGAAGGCGATCGAGCGGACGATGCCCTTGGGCGCCGAGACCGCCGCGTGGGTGGTCTCCTCGGACATGTGCGCCGAGGCGTCGAAGCCGGTGAACGTCCAACTGGTGAACAGCAGGCCGATCATGCCTGCGTAGATGCCGGACTTGAATCCGGTGCCGTTCACGAAGTGGGTGAAGGCGAAGCTCGCCGAGTTGTGGTGGGCCGGGAACACGATCAGGTAGAACACGATCACCAGGCCCCCGACCAGCAGCCAGGCCACGCTGATCTTGTTCAACAGCGCGACCAGCCCGACGGTGTAGGTGTTCAGCAGCGCGTGGATCAGCAGGATCGCGCCGTAGATGGCCAGGATCTGCCCCGGGTGCGGGTTGTAGCTCGGCCACTGCAAGGTGGCCAGCGCCACGGCGAAGTTCGCCAGCGCGAAGTCGGTGGCCGCGGTGCCGCCGATCTGGCCGATGAAGTTCAGCCAGCCGGTGAACCAGCTCCAGCCCGCGTTGTGCCGCTTGGCCAGCTTCGCCGACCAGTAGTACAGCGCCGCCGAGGTCGGGAAGCCGGAGGTGATCTCGGCCATCGCCGCGCCGACGAACAGCACCAGCATGCCGACCACGAGCCAGCCGAAGACCATGATGCGCGGGCCGCCGGAGACCATGGCCAGGCCCAGCGCGGTCAGCACGCCGGAGATGAAGTTGATGATGGTCGCCGAGATGGCGAAGTTCCCGAACGCGTTGACGCGCCGGGACAGCTGGCGGGGATAACCGAGTTCCCTCAGGGTCTGGTCGTCGTCGGGGATCTCCAGGGAGGTGCCCTGGCGGCTTGTCGGACCGGCGTCGGTCGCCATCTTTCGTACCTTTCAAGGGGAAGGGGGATACGAGGGACAAGCCACGTGAGGGCGTACGCGGCGGGGCTGTGCAGACAGCTCGACGTTCCTGATCAGACTCCGGACATACAGCGCTCCCGGGCCATGAGGAGCACCTGCTCCGGGTTGCCGTGCAGGGACCACGGGGTGGTCAGCGCGTAGGGGCCGATGGCGTCGAAGACCTGACTCGCCGGCTGCCACTGCGATCCGGCCCACAGCGCGTGTGCCAGGTGGTGCAGGTCCGGCAGCAGCGCGCCGGTTCCGCCATTCGCCGCGAACCACTGGGTGTAGCAGCGTTCCGTCTCCTGCTCGGCATACGCGGTCGACCAGTTCCGGTACGTCAGCAGGATCTTGTTGAGGTTGTTCTGCTCCAACTGGTGCCGGAACGCCTCGATGAAGGCCACCAGTTGCAGCACGAGCAGCGCCGAGCCGGTCGGGGCCTGGCTGACGATCCAGTGCGCGACCCCCGAAACCGCGGACACCGAGCCGCCGCTCTTCGGCCCGACCGCGGTCAGCAGCCGGTGGTGCGCCTCCCGGTTCCACGGGTCGCGCCGCCACAGCTGGCCCATCGTCCGCCACGGGCCGGCGATCGCCAGCTCCGGCGGGCCCGGGATGTTGTCCGGCGCCGCGGGTGCCAGCTGGAGCAACGCGATCCAGGGCAGCGGGTCCTCCGGGAACCGCTCGGCGGCCTCCATGCACTGCGCCTTGGCCAGCTCGACCAGCCCCTCGGCCTTGGGGTGCTGCGCGCGGTGCGCCTGCAGGGCCCTGATCACGTTCGTGCGCAGCCGCAGCAGCAGCGCCTCGGTGCTGTCCGGCACCTCGGCCAGCCAGGCGGTGTCCACGCCGTTGGACGCCGCGATCTGCGCCAGGATCAGGTAGCGGTAGTCCCGCACGTCCTCATGGGCCTGCCGGTCGGCCAGCAGCTCACCGGCCAGCGAGTACCGGCCCATGCGCAACTCCTGGGTGGTGGCCGCCAGCCACTGGTCCCGGCCGGCGGGGTCCCACATCAACTTGAGGTGGCCCTCGCCCGACCCTTTTCGCTTCACCACGCGGGGATCTCTCCGCCCTGCGGAGAACTGATCGCGGGTACCGCGAAGCGGGCCGTGCAGTGTGTGCACACCGACTGCCACCGCCTCTGTGTTGCCTGTTGTCAGGGCCCGAACCAAACGCCGAATACCCAAGCCGAAAACACCCTGTCCGGGAAGCGCACCGACTGTGCGCCGACCATGCACGGACCATGCGACAAGTGCCCTGACCTATAAGTATGCTGACGGATATAGCTGACTGTCCGCATACTGCTGATTGCGGTCCGCTGGCGTACGGAAGGGGGCACTCATGGCCAAGACCCGGCAGACCCGGCAGACCCGGCTCCGCCGCGCGGGACTGGCCCGCGCGCGGGAGGCAGCCGGTCTGACGCAGGAGGCGTTCGCGGTCAGAGCTGGGGTGGAAGTGTCCACGGTCGTGCGCTGGGAGAGCGGGTGCACCACCCCGTTGCCCGGGAAGCGGCCGCAGATCGCGCGGGCGCTCGGGGTCGGACTGCCCGAACTGGAGCGGCTGCTGACGCCGGAGGCGGCGCAGAACTACGGCGGAGCCGGGTTCGGTTCCTCAAGGGCTACTGAGGAAGGCCGGCTCGCGGCGATCGCCGGAGTGCGCGAGGAGATCGCCAAGCTGACGGCTGAGTATGAGGCGCGGCCGGCAATTGGTTTGGTGGTGCCGGTGACGGGTTTGTTGGGGCGGGTTGAGGCTTTGCGGTCGGCGGGGGGT
>NZ_JAAFZA010000184.1 GCF_015356865.1 Catenulispora pinisilvae | reverse complement strand
CTCGAAGTCACCCGCTGACCGCGGCAGACGATCTAGACCGCAGACACCCGCCTACGAACAGGATGAACACCCGCAAACCCGATCACACCAGTACCCTGACCAGCGACGTCATGTTGGCATTCGCTCAATGGCTGGGTGCGAGTCATGACTCACATCCCTGACATCGCAGCGACCACACAGCAGGCCGCGTACGTGATCAATACGGGCGACGGCAAGTCCGAGACTCGGATCATCAACACTCACCTGAGACAGAACACCTGGGTGAGCTTGGGGACCTTCCAGTTCACGAACAGCGGATCGGGACCGACCAGTGTGTCCCTGAGCAACACGACAATGGACGGCGACGGCACCGGCTCGGCGGACATCGCGTGGGATGCCATAGCCTTTCAGCAACTGCCGGGCCAGCCGTCAGACTTCGTAGTGGCGATGGGCGACTCATACTCCTCCGGGGAGGGCGCCGAACCGTACCTGCCCGGTACAGATGTGGGCCCGTATGCGAGCCAGGACACTTCGACCTCGCCGGACGCGACTTGGAACGCATGCCGACAGAGCCAGAACTCGTGGATCCGCCTGACTACGCTGCCGCACCAGACCAACACCATCGGCAAGACGGCCGATGTGTTCGGCGACAGCCTCGACTACCAATCGACGGCCTGTTCGGGGGCGTATACATACAACTTCGGCCCCGGTGAACTCGTTGACACCAAAACGAATCAACCTATCTGGGGCACTATGGGCCAATACCACGAGGTTCCACAGATCGCTGCGGGGTTCCTTGACGAGCACACGACCCTGGTGGCGCTCACTATTGGCGGAAACGATGCCGGGTTCAGCGACGTTGTCAAGCACTGCGTCGAGCTCGACTGTCCCGCGGACTCGAAGGTCAAGGGGGACATCGTCGCTGCGACGGCGAATATCCCGGGCGTCCTGGCGGCGATCCACGACAAGGCGCCGAACGCGAAGATCGTTCTGCTGGGTTACCCCGAGTTGTTCAACGCCCCCAACGTCATCCTCGGGTGTAGCGTCATGGCGTCCTCGAACGCGTCCCAGCTGAACGGCTGGGCCGACTACATGGAGACCCACGAGGCCGACGCGGTGGCGACGGCAGTTGCCAGCCAGGCCCACGTGCCGGCGACGTTTTACTGGCCGAACGCCGAGTTCTCCAACCACCGCATCTGCGACAACGCGACATCTGGGATCAACGACGCCGTCGCGGCGCCGACAGGACCTGGAGACTTCTCCTGCCCTGGCAGCAAACTGCCTTGTGGCAGCATGGAGAGCTACCATCCGAACAACACCGGCACACCCATCTACGCAGCGGCGTTCCTGAACGCCCTCAGAGCGGCAAACTACTGATAGACCACACTTGCCGAGGGGCCGGGAGCAGGCTGGCCATACTGCTCCCGGCCCCCCGGCGATCAACTGCAGGAGGAATTGACGCGTTGCGTAGGGGATTCATTATCGTGATGTCTGTTGTCATCGGTGGGGCCGTGCTGTACGGGGCGATTCTGCTCATCAGCTGGCACCGCGACAACTCGATAGCAGACAAGCAAGAGGCTGCGGCGAGCAAAGTGATCGAGACGAATGCGGCCAGCTACCTCGCCGCCGCCGCGACGGCGCTTCACGCCGGCCCGCTGACCGTAGGACAGCTGAAAACGCTGGCCACGACGAGACCCGGTCCAGACAGGGTCGATGCCGTGGACAAGAACGGCACGGTGGTGATCAGTTTCGCTATGAGTGCTCGCTATGCTGACCCGGGGTCTATCAGCGATGGGCTGAAAATCGCTTGCTTCCAGGGCACGGTTCAGCGTTCAGAATCGGTTGCACTGGAGCCTGCCGAAATCTCGTGCACACAGGTCAATCCGCTTCCCAACCCGAACGCGCAAGTATCGCTGCCGCCACAGTAAGAGGTTTGATCAGGCTAAGCTTGAATCCGTCGGGGATCTTGGTGGTCGAGGTCAGGTGCAGAGGGTTCGCCGGGACTTCGAGCGGTGGATTCCCTGGTGGTCAAGAAAGGTCTGGAGGGCGGTCGGCGGTCTTGCTGGGGAGGTTTCCTCGGCAGTCGGCCGGGCGCTGAGGCGCTCGATGTTCACGGCGATGGCTGTCAGCACGTGTTGCACGTGTGCTTTGGGCTCTTCTCGGTAGCGGCAGCGGCGCATGCCGTGCCCGTGGGCAAATTCGTTCATGGTGCTCTCAACTCCGGAGCGGATTGCGTAGCGGGTCTTCCAGCCGGGTGTTTGTTGCTCAGCGCGGACGCGCACTTGCAGGTCGCGCAGTTCTCGCGCGGGGAAGCCCACGTTGCGGGCGCCGTCGCGAGAGCTGGTGCACTGCGTGCGGGCCGGGCACGGTTGGCACTGGCCCTTGGTGAACCGGGCGACGATCAGCGGGGCCGCGGTGGGCAAGGATGCCGGATGGGGCCCGTGCCAACCCTGGCTGACCTGGCCCTGCGGGCAGGTGACTTCTCGGCGGTCGAAGTCGATGTGGAAGTCGTCCCGGTCGTAGCCTTCGTTCTTGCGGTGCTGGCCGGTGGGGTTTCCCGGCAGCGGCCTGCTGACGGTGACCTGGGGTTCGCGGGCGGCGCGTTCCAGGTGGACCAGGGAGGTGTAGCCGCCGTCGACCAGATGCTCGACGGGCAGTAGTCCGCGGCGCGCGGCGGCCGAGGTGGTGGCCACGTCCGTGATCACGTTGACGCTGTCCGGGGCACAGGTCTCGGTGAGGTGGGCGGCGAACCCCTTCCAGTTGATGATGTGGCCGTGGCGGACGTAGCGCGCTGTGGCTTCGTGGGGAGAGACGATCGCCAACGAGGAGGGCAGCAGCCCGCCGTCGTCGGCGGTGCGCCAGCGCAGGCGGCCGGCAGTGTCGCGGAAATGGTTCTGCATGACGATCTGCCGCAAGGCCTCGGCCTGTGGGCCGGGCCGGTATCCTGATCCGCTCTGGTCCAGGTGCTTGAGCAACTGGCAGGCGTCCTGCGGCCAGGATCCTGGTCTTGGGCCGTGTGGGGTTTTTGCCCAGTCGCACCGGACGGCCGTAGCGGCGTCCCCAGTCCTGGTCGACCAACCCGACCAGCAGATGCCCGGCCATGCGAGCTACCTCCTCCAGCGCGGCGCGGACCGACTCGGTGACCAGCTCCAGCCGCGTTAGATCGCGCACCGCAGCCAGGACGTGGGTGGAATCGGTGTGCTGCGTGGTGCGCTCGCGCACGAGTCCGACCTGCTTCAAGCGGTCCAGCGCCAGATCCAGCAAACGGTCGGCGCGGTCGTCACAGGTCAGCCGTTCGCGGAAGTCGGTCAGCACACTGTGGTGGAAGCCCGGATCGTCCAGGTCCAGGCCAGGGCGTACTTGAAATCGATGCGGCAACGCACCGACTCAGCAGCCTGACGGTCCGACAGGTCGAGCAAAAACTGCAGCACACAGACCGTAGCCAGTTGGGCCGGGGAGAGCTCGGGACGCCCGTCGCGTGGATACCAGCCGAGGAAGTCCTCATCGCTCCACAGGCCGTCCAGTCGGTCGCGCATCCACATTGCCGTCGTTCCACCTGGATTGCTCGTCCGCGCGACCTGCGCGGTCAAAGCCGGAACATGCTCACTATGACGGGGACGGACGGACAACGAGCACCTCAACTCACTGCGACAATCCTTCGAACGAGCCCGAGTATGCATCATCAGACCACTGCTACAGCGCGGCAGCACCAAGATCCCCAACAGAGTCAAGCTCAGACCTTCCGAGCCAGTTGGTGATCGGCGCTATCGGGAACGCGACTCACCTGATTTACGATCTGCGACTCGATAGCCGCTCGGATTCGCTTAGCTGACGAGAGCGACGGTGTTCGTACGCTGTTGGGCAGTTGATCGGCCGCGATGAGCTCTTCGGCCCGGAGCGCCAGGGCGGCCTGGAATTCGCGACCCGACGGGCGATGACCCAGCCGGTCTGCTAGTTCTGCAAACACTGCATACCCGAGGTTGGTCCAGTCGGGGCGCTTGTGTGGTGGAGTGGCCTGGTCCGGGCTTGTTCCCGCGTCCACCGTGCCCGGTTGGTCGAGGAGGTTGCGCGGGTCGGTCGGCAGTTGATCGGCCCGCGCACTGCGGTGGTCGGCCAAGAGGCTCTGCAGATTGAGGAGCCGCTCGACGACGAGCGGGGGCAGGGTCGCTACGGCCGCCAAGAGCAGGTCACGGGCGGTCGGGTCGATCAGGTGGCCGACCTTCTGAAGAACGTGGTCTAGCGCGTTGCAGCCCAGGGTCATCGCGAATGCGAGGCGGGCGTTTCGGAGGACGGGCTTCTGGCCCGGGTGGTTGGCCGGGAGGCTGTAGCCGACGGCCAGCGCCGTGAACGCGTAGGCGTCCAACGCGGCCGGCAGGAGCCAGGCTGTGAACGGCCCGAGGTTGAGCTGACCGCCCAAGTGGTACAGCGTGTGGGCGCTGATCGCGGCTGCGGCGACCTCGGCGGCGGTGCCGCCGATGCGGGCGATTCGGACTGCGCTGATCGGGGCCGTGGGCGGGTCGGTCAGCGGGGTGGCCGTCGGGTGAGCCATTGTGGGGCCTCCGTAGTGATGTGTGAGTGAGCGCGTTGAGCGTCTGGGCGGTCTGTGGGCGGGTTGTCACTCGGGATGGGCGGCGCTGGACGGGCTGCGACCGACCAGCCACCAGAGGACCGGGCTGCTTGAGCGCCTGAGCGCAGGCCAGCGACGTTCTGGGCGGTGCGAGAGTCCACCTCCGCGGCCTGCCTGGCCGAGGGTCAGGGCGCGAAGAGGGCCGGCGGCCCGGGTGGGCCGCCGGCCGGTCACGTCAGCGCCCGCGTCGGGCGACGGCGAAGGCGTAGGCCTGAAGGAGGTTCCCGATGAAGTTCGCGTCAGCCTCTGAGATCCCGACCGGGACGGAGAAGCAGACGACCCGGCCGTCGGGCAGGTTGAAGTTCACGCAGCAGTCAGTAGGCGTTGATGCCTGAGATGCGGGGCCGGGCATGGGACCACGCGGGACCTGCGTAGGCGACGGCCTGGGTTCGGTGTTCGTGCTCACTGGATTGTTCCTTTGAGGTTGGAAGCGATCTTGTTCGAGGTCGATGGGCTGATGTGGCGGCGGGCGTGCCCATTCCGGCGCCCGGCTGCGCGTATGGCGGAGACGCCGCGGTCCGAAAGGACTCACTCGCGGGTATCGCGGTCTTCCTCGTCCGCGCGCTCGACCTCTTCGATCAGCCGCTTCCGGTTGAGCCGCAGGATCAGGGCGGCGCCGATGCGCTCCACGTGCTTCAAGGGAATGCCGGCGTCGGCGACGGCTGCGCGGTAGCGGTCGGTGGCGACTTCTAGGTCGCCCTGGGCGTCTACCAGGCGGCCCGACACCGTCCAGATCTCGTCGGCCGCAGCCGTGACGGCCTCTTCCCCGACGAGGTAGTTCAGCATCGCTTCGTCGTTGCGCGACTGAGTGCTCATCGCGTGGGCTCCTGCCGGTTCCAGGGCGCCGCTGCGCCGATGATCGAGGTGAGGACTGTCGCGGGAGTGGTGAACGTGGCATCGAAGCGCAGCGTGGGAGCCGTGATCCGCCATCCGCCCGGATCGTTGCGGTGCGGTGCGGCCCAGGCTGCGCGGGCGCGACGATCTGAGGTGACCCACCAGCCAGCGCCCGTGACTGAGCGGCGGAAGGCGCTGCGGTCCGGGATCAGCCCCGTTGCTTCCAGAGCTCGGATGACCGCGCGGCGATCGGCGCCGCCGCCCAGCTTCGTTCTGCAAGTTGCCGCACTGGCCAGCGCTGCCTTGTGCAGAACTACGGCATCGGCGAAGTCGATCACGGCAGCCCAGGCGGTGCCCGCGCAGGGGAACCCAGGCAGACGTGCTGCGGTGATGGTCGCGCGAGGAGATGCGAAGTCCGCTGCCATCCGGATCCTGACCCGGCGGCTGGGGTCGATCAGTATCCACGCCGATCCCGGCCGATGCCGACTTGCGATGGCCGCGGCGTGCCACCCGGATGCGAGGAGTTCTTCACCGACTCGCCGTTGTGCGATGAAGGCTGATGACGTGCTCATCGCTCGTGCCCCTTCGCCACCTGGTCCGATGCTGGTGTGAGCGAGGCGGCCTTCGATCGGCCCGGCAGATTGAGCGCGAAGGCCGTGATGACCGCGCCCGGTGCGTGGGCCGTGGCGTCGGCGGAGAAGCCGGGGCCGGAGATCAGCCAGCCGCCGGCGTCGCCGAGATCGCTGGTTGCCGGGCAGCGCTCGCACGGCGGTGTGAAGTTCGGAAAGCGGAAGACGGCGGACACCGCGCTGTCGCGCCGTCTGAACTCTGTCAACGCGGGCCGCTTGTGGCCGCGGGCGACGTGGCGGGTAAGGTCCCATCCCGCTTCGTCCAGCAGCTTGCCGTCAGGGGCGTTGTCGAAAGCGGCGAGTGCGGCGGCAGTGACTGCCAGCGGCGGCGCGTCGTAACACGTGAAGCGCCACGAGGGTCGACGCCCGCGGTGCCGACGGCCACTGCGGTCGGGTTCCGAGAACGCCACGCATGACCTGATCAGCTCGGCCATCTGACCGCGCTGGCCTTCCACCGTGAGGATCAAGAGACTGAGGTCCGGCGCCGCTTGCGGCTTCCAGACGGTGGCGCGATGCGCCCCGGGGTGCTTGCCTTGCGGCTCCTCCTGCGACGTCCAGCCGAGAGGCCGCAAGGCTCTGCCGACGGCTGCGGCGTTGGCCAGCTGAACGCTGGTAGTCACGGGCGTGCGAATGGGCATGGTTGGCTCTCCTCCTCAGCGGGTGATGTCGGCTCGGCGGTGGGTGAATCCGCAGGCTGTCAGCCAAGGGCTGAGCCGGTCGGGGGCAGGTGGGAAGTTCGTGTCCCGGATCGTCATTCGGATGGCTCCAGTTCGATACGGCGGCCAGGGCGGGCTGTTTTGGGCATGGCTCCGCCCAGGCCGCGGCGCTCTGAGTTCTTGTGATCGGCGGCCGGTGGTCTGTCGCAAAAAGCTGCGACAGCCCAGCGGCGGCTGTGGTCAGGCGTCTGCGGGTGGACCGGTAGGGCGCGACCGCGGGTCAGCGCGGTCCACCGTCAGTGCCTACGAGGAGTGCGGCGCGGTCGTGTGACCGCGCTGGGTCAGCGGGGCGCCCGCTGAGAGGGGATGAACGGAGAGGCCCAGGCCTTCGGCAGCCGTCCGAGGTTGGACAGCACGATGTCGAGCTCGGTGAACTTCGCAGCCATCGCTTCGGCGCGTTGGGCGTGCGGGCAGCTGCCGTCGCAGCACGGGACCGGGGACTTCACGGCCCGCGTGGCGTTCGCGGAGAGCTCGCGCAGCTCCGCGATAATGAGGTCAAGGCTCATGACGTGCTCCTAACTGATCTGTGATGGGATCGTGGGGTGGTCGGTGCCTGATTCCCGGCGGCGGGGCCCTAATCCCGCCGTCGGGGCGCACCTTGAGGGGTTTGCCTTCTGCGTTTTATGTCCTTTCCTCGGGCTCGACGCGAATCACTTCAATTCGCTTTCGCCCTCAAGTCCTTATGTACCCAGGATATCTTGATAAACGCACAGGTCAAAGCCCTGATCCGCCATTTCTTCACCCATATGGAGTACGACTTCCGCTATTTGTTATTCAGATCATTCGAGGAAATTCCTTGACCGCTCGCGGCGGGCCCTCAGGCCGGCAAACCACGGCGCCCCCCGACCCGGCTGGGCTTCTGTGAGCGAAGCGAACGGGGGTGGATAGAGCAGTAGGTGCTAGGTAGGCCGGAAGGTGGAGTGACGCGATCAGGGCGTCGCGGCGGAAGCCATAGAAATCGTGGTAACCATGATCGTCGGACTGCGGCGTCAGCCCTGTAATCCCCCACTGACCTGGCGTTACAGGGGTTCTACGGTGCCTGCTGCCCGCGCCACCTGACGCGCGGCCCATCGCGTTCCCGACTGCGCCGTACACCGCGCCGGGGCTGTCACTGAGCGGCAGTCGGACGGGTGGCGGCGAACAGATCGCCACCTGAGGTCAATGGATCGAACCGCACGACTTCGCCTGGTGCGGGCGCGTCCAACACCACCGGAACCCCTCGGACGACGCCGAGATAAATTGCGACGTGATGCGCGAATGCCGTGCTTCCATAGAAGGCGAGATCCCCGGGCCGAAGGCTATCCAACTCAATCTTTACACCTTCGACATATTGCGCAGTTGCCACTCTGGGGATATCGACTCCTGCCGAGCGGTAGGCAGCTTGTGTGAGCCCGGAACAATCATATCCCGGGTTGCCTGTTCCACCCCAAATGTAGGGTCGCCCAATCTGCTTGGCGGCGAACGCGATTGCGGTGGCGGCCTGCGGGGACGGTGCGTCGTGTTCTGCGGCGGCGATCAGGTGGACGTAGTCCTGTGCCGACCACAGGCTCTGAGTGCCTCGTGGATCGGCGGCCACGGCGTGCCACAGGTGAGAGAGCGGCGCAGCAATGGCTGCGGTTACTGCGCTTGCTGCCGCTGAGATGAAGACGACGAGGAACAGGAACGCGACGGCCGCGGCAGTGGCGACACGTGCGGGAACACCCATCACAACGCTCCGATCGTGAGGATTACACAGCTGCGGCCTCGGACGAGTCCGAGGCCGTGTCGGGTGTAATTTCTGCTGTAATCCCTGCTCAGGAGGCGATTACAGGACGTTCGGTCGCTGTGGAACACCAAGGTGATCGCAGGCAGCCTTGCCCAGTCCGGCCAGCGTGAAGCGCCGTTCAGCGAACGTCGGTCGCCAGACCGCCCCGGCGATGTCGGCAGTCTGCGGGTCACCGACCGCAGTGGCGGCTGGTACTCCAGTGCTGCTCTCGGCGAACAGCTCATGCAGGTGCTGCTCGCGACCTGGGGAGCGGAGCCAGAACAGCACAGGAGAGCAGGTGTCGGCGGCCTGCATGAGGTTGTCGTAGCCGAGCCACTTCGTGCAGAGCCGGTGAAGCGGCTCGGTGCCTGTGTCGTACTCGAGAAAGAATTCGCACCAGGCCTCGCCGTCGCGCCATCGACCGAAGCCGTCAGGCCTGACGCGACCGGGGAAGAGCTGCGCAGTGGACCACTCTGATCGCCAGTCCTCCAGCGCAGCCCCGGAGCCACGCACGTGTCCGTGCGCGAGAAGCCGGCAGAAGAGCTCGTTGACGCCTCGCAAGTGGTCCAGGTCCTGGCGGAGTGCGGCCGCGATGGCCGCCTGCCCGATGCCGGCCGGCACGGCGCTTCGGGCCGGGAGGCCGAGCAACTTCAGCGCCTTGGCCGTGGCGACGCAGTGAAGCTGAGATGACCCGGCGGCCGGAGGGCGGAACGTCTCGATCAGGCCTGCGTCGCGCATCGTGCTGATTCGCTTGCGAGCGCGGGTGTTGTCGGTGAACAGCGCGCTGGTGATTTGTCCGCTCGTGAGGACGCGATGCTCGGCAATGAGTCGGAGCATGCGGGCGTCACGCGAGGTGATAAGGTCCGCAGCCGCGTGACTCGCAGTGCGAGCGGGCTGGGCACGCGTCTTGGCTGCCTTACTGAACGACATAGCTTCCTCCGTGGGCAGGTCGGCTGGCTCGGATTACGCGAGGCCCTGATTCCGAGGAGATGGCTCGGCCTGCTCGATTTCTCGCCGTCGAGCGCTGGTGGCCTCCCTGGACAGCTGCCTGATGCGGTCAGCGCGGCCCGGGATGGCCGAGGGAAGCGGGAGTGTGCGGAGCGTGAAGGCCGGCGCCTGCACTCCATCGACGTTCAACCGGACGGCTGCCTGGTACCCGCCGAGGTGCGCGAGATCGTGCTCCGTGAGCATCGGCGACGTGTGCACCGCCAGCGCTTTGGCGTCCTCGGGAGAGCAGGCGAAGAACACCTTGTTCCGGGCGTTGGACGAGATGCCTTCGCGCAGGTCCGTTGGCATCTGCGCCAGGTTCTGGTGGGCGAGCGTGAGAGACAGTCGATAGCCGCGAGCTTCGGCGAGCATGTCTTCCATCGAGATCGGCATCGACAGGAAGTTGTGTGCCTCGTCCAGGTACAGCGCGGCATCGATGCGGGCGCCCTCAGCGGACTTGGTTCGTGCTGAGGCCGCGTGCCAGGTCGCTGCGACCACGAAGCTGCCGAGGAGCCGTGCCGTCTCCTCGCCCAGGACGCCCTTGGGGATCCTGACCAGCAAGATTCCCCCATTCAGAACTTCGCTCAAGTCGATCGTGGAAGCGGGGTCGCCGACGGTCGACCGCACGAAGTCTCGGAGCAAGAAGGCTCGTAGCTTGTTAAGGAGCGGGGCGACGACGGCTGAACGGCCGGCTTCGGAGAGAGCGTCGTAGCCCCGCCAGAAGCCACGCAGAACGTTGTCGTCGCCGGAGAGGCGAGACAGGGTTCTTCGCCGGACGGCGTCATTGGTCAGAAGCTCCGGCACGTCCATGAGAGTCGGGTCCTTCACCCTCGCCAGCACTTTGCTCGAACTGGTGGCTTGCAAGGTGAGCAGCGCCGCCCGCAGAACGTCGTCGGTGCGTGGGCCCCAATGCGCGGAGAAGATGCGGCGGAAGATGCCGACGAGGTTGTCGACTAGGAGATCGTCGTCTCCGGCGGCCGAGGCCAAGACGTTCAGCGTCGGATGCGGATCGGGAGCGGTCGGATCGATCAGAATGGTGCGTCGACCAGCGGACTCCGGGAGCCGTTCGAGAAGGTCTGGGACGAGGTCGCCCTTGGGGTCGACTACGACAACACCGCGGCCTGCTGTGACATCGTCCAGGATCAGACCGCCCATGAGGGTGGACTTCCCGGATCCGGTGGAGCCGATGATGTGCAGGTGCTGACGTGAATCGGCGACTTTCGGTCCGACGATGCGAGCGGGGCCGGCATCCGTTTCGCCAAGCGGCTTCACGGATCGGCCGGCGGTCGCGACAGTCGGAGCCGGCGCGACTGAGCGGGCTCCAGCCCGCTCGACGCCGAGGGCGAAGGCGTCGGTCGGCAGGTGGGCGACGCTGGCGAGCTCGGCGATGTTGAGTAGATCTCCACGGTCGAAATGCCGACTGGTCAGCTTCTCGATCGGATGCCGCAGCCGCCTGCGGGCCCACCAATTCCGCTCCGCGAAGACACCGAAGGTGGCGGCGACAGCTCCGGCGACCCCTCGCAGCCGGTCGTCAGGCAGTTGCGATCCGATCGAGCCGACGGCCGCGACGACGTATCGGATCTCGGCTTCCCACAGTGATCCTGTTGCCTTTGAAACGGCTGCACGTACCTCTGCGGCGACCATCGGATCCGTGCGGGCGCCGAGAGGTAGGGCGACGTTCTTCACGCCGGGCGTCAGCTCGTCCAGCATCGAGAGCACCATCGTGGGCCGACTGGTTCGCCGTAGACCCATGGCGTGACTTCGCAGGCGGTGCACCTTTCGCCGTGCGATTCGTAGCCTGCGGCCCGTGGCCGGACGAGCAAGTACCTGCACTGCGATGTGCTCGTCGGGTCGCAGGCCGGCACCGACTCCGAACAGCGGTCTCAGTGGATCGGAGTCGTGCTTGGTGTTCAGCGGGAGGACTTCGGTCTTGGCCAGCCGAAGGCGCCCGCCTGTGGCTGGGGCGACCGTTGTCGACGGGATTGGGCTGGGAGCCGGCTTGAGCACCGTCGTGTGTGCCCCGGGCCATGCTGACTCCACGGCCGCTTCGACCAACCTCGGCGGAACGACTCCCGGTACCCAGATCTCAATCCGTGTGTTCGTATCGCTGAAGCAGTATTCGAACGACAGGTGTGGTTGGCCGTCGAAGAACCGCCGCCATGTTGGACGAAGCATGGCGTGTACGTGGGACCAGAACTTCGACGCGGCATCTGCGCCGACTTCCGGCGGTAGCTGCACTTCGACCAGCCGTGCTCCGGTAGACATGAAGCGTCGATGGCGAGCGTGCAGCACAAGGCGTGCACCCGCCGCCGTTCCGGTCAGGGCCAGCGCGGCAGGCGTAGCGACCTGCCACCACGTTTCGAGGAAGCTGCCGATGACGCGGCCGGCCGAGCTGAGGAAGGACTGTGGGCTGTTGAGGAACTGGATCACCGGGACCTGGGGCGCTGAGGCGTCGCCGTGCATCTCAGATGCCCTCGCCCTCGGGCTCGGCTGTTTTGGACTCTTCGAGCCTTGCCAGCTCCGCGGGGTCGGTGGTCGCGAGAAGGTGTTCGTCGTTCGAGGCGACGGCTGCGAAGGCAGCGCGGCTGCTGCCGATGTTGATCAGACCGGTTCCCCGGGTGGCCGTGAGCAGATAGGCGCGCTCCCCGGCAGATAGCCGGAAGGCCGCAGCGACCTGCTCGATCGCCTGCGGCGCCTGCCGGAGGAGGATCTGGGTCGCGGCGTTGGCGATGACCGCTTGGCCGAGGTCGGTACCGAGCAAGTCGGGAGCGTCCTGAGTGATGACGCGAGGCCGGCCCAGTGCTTCCGGGCTGCCTTGGCCATGCGGAACAAGAACCGCGCGCCAGCTGGCTCCTTCATCAGCAGCCAGGCCTCATCGACCACACACAGTCTTCGGCGCCGCTCCGGTGAGGTGACCTGCCTCCAGATCGCGTCGAGAACGAGCAGTGTGCCGATCGCCTTCATCTCTTCGGGGAGCTGTTTGAGCGCGAAAACCACCAGGTGGCCGTCTACGGCTGTAGTTGTCGGCCCATCGAAGAGCCCTGCGAAGGATCCGCTGGTGTGCGGAGCCAAGCGACTCGCAAGCGACCGGGCCTCGTTGCTACCCCGGGCGGCGAGGACAGCGGCCACGTCTGCAAGCGTCGGAGCATCGCGAGTGTGGGTGCGAACGTCCTCGGTGATCCCCGCGCGCTCGTAAGCCGTGAGGACCGCTGAATCGAGCTCGGCGCGCTCGCTGGCGGTCAGCTCCGCCCCGAGGAGTACCGCGACGACTGTGTGGGCGAACAGCGTCCGACGCTTCACTGCGTCGTGTGACTGTTCGTCTTTGGGCAGGTCGAATGGGTTGATCCTTACTCCGGGTGCCCCGAGCTCCAGCACGGTACCCCCGACAGCCTTGGCCAGCCGCACGTACTCCTGCTCCGGGTCCACGACCAGTACGTGGACACCGGTGTAGAGGGATCGGAGGATGTCGAGCTTCGTCAGGTACGACTTGCCGGACCCCGATCGGGCGAGGACGACGGAGTTGTGGTTGTCCAGGGCCCACCGGTCGAAGCAGACCAGGCCGGCACCAGTGCCGTTTACGCCGAGCAGAACCGGTGAGGTGGAGCCGACGACTTGTGCGAGCTGGTCGGACGTGAACGGGAAGCAGGCTGCCAAGGCGTCGGTGTCGAATGTCCGACGGATCTTCAGGCCATCGATCCCGAGGGGCAACGTTGTGGTCCAGCCCTGAACGCTGCGGAAGGTCGCTGGCACCAGCCGCAGCAGCATCCCGTCTGCCACGGATCGCACCGCCGCGACAGTTTCGTCGAGATCCGCTTCGGTGCCGGCAAAGACGGTCAGGTAGATACCGACGTCGAACAGGCACCCCTCGCCGCAGGCAACGCGGTAGGCGAGCTCCCGTGCGTCCGCCGCGGCAGATTCTGTCATCGGATCGTCCAGCCGCCCGCGTTCTGCGGTATGGCGACGACTCGACTCCATGCGAGCACGTTGTTTGCGGAGCCGGTCGGCGGCGATCCGTGCGGGGATCGGCTCGATGTGGACGGCGACGTCGATCCGCGCGGGGTAGGACAGGATCGGCTCCAGCCAGCCGTTGCCGACCTCGGCAGGGTAGCCGGCCACGGCGAAGGTCGCGGCGTGGGTGGACTCGCCGATTCTGAGCTTCTTCGTCTCGACCGCGAGGCTGGACGGGCCGAGGCCGAGCTTGTCCTGCCCGCGTTGTTTCGTCTTCGTGCTGATCGGGAGGATGGTCGCTGCGGCGGTCGCGATGGCCAGGGGGCGCATCATCGGGCTCCCTTCATCGGTAATCGGGGTCGAGTGCGGCGGACAGAGCCAGCTGCGCGGCGATCGAGTCCAGCGGAACGGCGTCGATCTCGGATGCGGAGAGCGCGGCGGTCTCCGCAATGCGACGTGCGGCGCGGGGCGCATGCTTCGGGTCCAACTCGCGTGCCGTGACCAAGAGGCTGCGATGCAGTACTGAGCCGGAGGCGTTGATATCGGCGAGGAAGTCAGCGTGGTTCTGTGCGGCGGCCTCAAGCAGGGGATGCGGCAGACGCGGTGCCGAGTCGCGCAGAGTATTGATCTGCTTGCCAAGGTCCGCAGGCGTCGTGCGCGAGGTAATCTGCACCGGCCCGGTCAGCGAGTTCAGCCATCGGCCAAAACCACTGATGAGCAGTGCTTGTTCGCCCTGGGTGCGCAGTGCGAAGTTCACTGTGGATGCCGACGCGAGCGCCGCACACCCGTCCGGGCCGAGATCCACTGCGCCGTCATCGCGAAGTTGCCGGACAGGAAGGCCGAGCGAGGCAGGGGTCTTCGGGGCGTTGCCCTGAAACAGACCCGAGACGAAGGCCGGCGGGTCTTCTACGCCTTCGGGCGCCATGACTCGTCGCTTCGGCGACAGCGCCTGGCGGATCGCCGCGAACAGCAACTGATCGACACTCATCCCGTCGCGTTCGGCGGTGACGGCGATCCCGAGCAGCACCAGGAGCAATCCGGCTGGAGCGGCGAACATCAGCGGTGGGACGGACGAGCGCAGAGCGAGCCAGAGAAGCCAGAGCCCCGCGGTGGTCCCGCCGAGGATTACACACTGGCGGGCTGTCGCGCCGAACATGATCTTGTCTGGTTGCGAGACGTCCTGGGGGATTCTGGCGGTTCCGTAGTCCTGGGTCATGGCCGGTCAGCCCCTGTTCCTCTTCTTGGCGGTTGGGCCGTCGGGCTTACGTGTTGAAGTGCGTTTTGCTGGGGCGCCAGATGTGCGGCCAGCAGGCCGTTCTGCGCTTGTGGCAGGCGTATGCGGCGTGGGGGCCGGTGGAGCTGACTCGTGTTGGCCGTTTGGGCGCTGAGCCGCTGGTGCTGTCTTGTTGTGAGGCTTCGCCTGGCGTGGCCCGGCCGAGCTGCTGATCGGCGGAAACAGGCCTTCCTGGACTCCGCGGTTCGGGAGTGGGTTCTCCACACGTTCTTTGGCGAGCCGGTCGAGCCTGGTCGAGCGGCCGGGCGGGAGCGCGAGCGGGCGTCGGGTTGGACCTGGCGGGATGGTTGAGGGCTGGCCGCTCGGGCCCCGTCCATGCGGCGGCCCGGGGTGCCAGGAACCGGATGATGAACCGCTTTGGTGAACGGTCGCGGTCGCGGTTACCGTCTCCGGTCGCGGGGACCAGCCGCCGAGTCCGCCGCCGTCTTCGGGCCGCGGGCCTCCGGACGGAACCAGCCCCGCGCCCGGTGTGGGCGGGCCGGGCCGGAAGTTGTTGTGCCAGACCCCCGAGGTGCGCTGCCGGGCCTCCTGCCCGCCAAGGCGGCTGCGTGCAAGGGTGAACGCCTTGTAATAGATGAATGAGCGGGCGAGTCGGCCAACCATTGTCGCGCCCATCGCACCACGCCCTAGCACCACCCTGGTGGTCCAGATCGGGATCTTGATGAGGGCGAATAGCAAGACGAGACAGAGCAGCAGATCCACTAGGCCGCCACCTGAGGGGAGCCCGAGGATCGTGTCGGCGTTCGGGTCGAAGAAGATCTGGATGCTGGTGATCAGGACGAGCGCTTGTGCGACCTGCGTGGCCAGGCAGCCGATGATCGCTCGCCACCAGAGCCGGGCGAGCGGATCGGTCTGCGGGAGTGCGTGGCAGGCGAGGGCGAGCGGAGATCCGGCTGTCAGAGTCAACAAGATCGCTGCACGAATCAGGCAGGTGATCAGCAGCACGATGCCCATGACCGCCACCGCGCCGCCGAGGAGCACCAGGAACAGCTGGGTGATGCCAGATGGCAGAAACAGCTTGTCGACGATCATCGAGGTCAGCCGCGAACCGATGCCCTCGGCGGACAACTTGCTGTCCATCAGGGCTGCGGCGAGAGCGTTTCCGAGGGACACCGTTTGGGAGATCGCCCACAGTGAGGCGTTCGAAGCGACTGCCCCGATGACCAGGCGCGGGGCGATCTCCTTCATCGAGTAGCGCGTCTGTACCGTCTGGTGCCCCATGACGATCACCGCGCCAGCCAGAAAGAACAGGATGTAGAGCGTGTTGGCGGTGATCAGAACGCCTGTCCACACCTGGGCGACGCGGCCGTCGGACACGTCAGGGCTCGACAGCAGTGTGTCGCCGATCAGCTTGAGCACCGGCTCCAGGGCGGACTTCACCAGGTCACCGAACCAGGTGTCGATCGCCTTTTCGATTTGGCCGGGGACGTCCCACCACGACGGATCAGACCCGCCGGCCGGCGTGAGACCCGGGCCGACTGCCGGCGGCGGGGACATCGTGCCGCCGCCAACCAGCGGACCGTAGATCCCTGGATCGGCGCCTCCGGCTGGGGACGCTGGTGCGGGAGGCGTTGGGCCTGGCGGGGTGGGAGCGGCGTAGGCGGTCCCTGAGGTGAGCATCACGAGGCTTGTGGAGACACCCGCCAGTAGCATCGCTCGGCCGGTGCGGGAGGTGTGGGGACGCACGTCAACGACCGGTGCGTCCGGAGTGGACGGCGATGAAGCGGCTGAGCCAGTCCAGGCCGGTTGGGAGCGTGGCGAGCGGAGCCTGACCAGGACTGGGGATGACGATCACCCTCCTGGTCGGAGCCACATGTGTATGCGCTGAGCAGCCTGAGGCTGCTACGACGAGGCTGAGCATGGCGACGGCGGCGAGGCTTCGGCGGATGAATGACGGCATGGCGCTGCTCCTGTGTGGGGTGATGGCGGAAGTCGGCACGGACGCGGCGCGATCACCCCGCACCGAGGATCTTGTGCAGAATGCTGACCAGCCCAGGGGCAAGGATCGCGACGGCGTATCCGATGGCCGCCGACCTCAGAGCACCCTTCGCCTTCTCGACCTCGCCCGGATCGCCCGAGGCGATCAGGTATTTGACTCCGCCGATGGTGAGGAACATCGTGGCCAGGCCGGTGAGCAGCCCGACCAGCCAAGTTGTGACGTTGTCGATGACCTTGTCGAGTGCGGCTGCGGCGACAACGGTGTACTGACCGGTGTCCGCGTGAGCGCGGGTCACGGCAAATAAGGCCAAGACAGCTGACGTTGCCAGGAGGACCGCAGCGCGGATCTTGTGGTTCGTGTCGTTCACGATCGAGCCTTCCCGTCGGTGCTCCGGGAGGGCTGACAGCCATCCCGTCGCACCTAGGAATCAGCTACTTGACGCAGATCGGGTCACCGCGGTTGAGCTGTATGGGGATGCTCAGGCTGCGAGCGATACGGAGTTGACCGTGGACCGGACGCGGGCGTGCTTGAGGTCCTTCCGCGTCGGGATCGGCTGGCCGGTCAAGAAGGCGACAAGCCGCGCTTCAGCCTTCTGGCGGCGGATCTTCGCTGCGTTCGCGGTGATCCCGAGGCATTCGGCTGCCTCGGCCAGGGACACCTCGTCCAGCCTGGTCATACCGATCAGATCGGCCTCCGCACGGGTGATTACGTCGGCACGTTCAGCCCGGGCCAGCGCCACGTCGGGATGCGCGCAGGGCATCGCCGGCGGCATCGAGCCGATGAACGAGTAAGGCGCCGGTGCTTCGGTGTTCGCAAGCGCGACCTTCACGGTGGCACGCCAGGTCGCCCAGCGCAGCCGCACCAGGATCCCGGCCCGCTCTAGGTCGACGACTGCTAGGTGGGACAAGAAGGCGGCGACGACCTCTGCGGCTAGGTCGTCCTGCCGGATTCCGTCGAACTTGGCGCAGGCGCCGGCCGCGATCCGCTTTAGCATTGGTGCGGCCATGCCGACAGCGGCCAGGCTCCAATCGCCGCCGTCACGGCGCGCGTTGCGGGCGATCATCGCCCACACGCGATCGCAGGCCTCGGCGGCCGGGCCCATTAGCAGGTGCTTCGCCTCGGCCAGCGACACATCGCGACGGGCCCAGTCGGATCCGAGCATCGTGCCCGGAATGGACAGCATGGCTGTGTCGGAGAAGCGGGTGAGGAACGCCTCCTCCGCGATCGCGATGGAGGTGGCCTCGAACGACTTGCTCGTGGTCGTCAGGGACATGGCGGGCTCCCTTGCGTCAGGGGCTTCGAGGGGCCGGGTTCGACCCGCCGCCAAGGCAAGGGACCGGAGACGTAATGAACGTTTAGGAAGCGTGTAAACGCCCAGCTCAGAGCGCTGTAATCGTTCTCGGCGACCACATGTGCGTAACGGGTGGTGATTAGGGGTGCGTACTGCGAGGAAGCTGATTCGGACCTGCGGTTACATCGCTAAGCCGGGCCCTTCGGAGGTGAACAGAGGCGACAGACAGCGGTGGCGTAACCGGCTGCCACAAAGATCACTCGGGCGCGCAGCCTCGCACCTCGTGGCCACGGGAACAGGGGTGACCCCGTCTTGGCAGGCGGTGACTGATTCCTAGGGGTAAAAGCGATCACGGCCGCCTCGGCCGGGACGCCATCCATCGGAAGGAAGCAGCCCTTGCGAGCTCCCGCCGCGAGCACCCCACCCGACTCAGCGTCATTCGCCGTGCCACCGCTGCCCTGGGATACGGCTCAAGACAACCCGACTATGCGAACCGGAGACAAATACCTTCCGGAGTCCGATGCCCACCCGCCGAAGGTGCTTCCTGCGGTCGCCGCGCACGCCATCGCCGCTTACACGGAGTCGGGCGACCTGGTCGTCGATCCGATGGCCGGGATCGGAACCACCCTTGTAGAGGCGATGCGCCTCGACCGGATGGCCATCGGCGTGGAGTACGAGCCGCGGTGGGCGGCGCTGGCGATGCAGAACGTCGAGCACGCTGTGAACCGCGGTGCGCCTGGGTTCGCGACCGTCGTGAATGGCGACGCTCGTGAAATCGAAGCGCTCGTCGGCCGGGATGTGCGGAGGAGGGCTTCGCTTGTGCTTGCTTCGCTGCCATGGAATCTGGGCGATTCGTGCTGCGACAGCAGCGCGTTCGTACAGGTCTTGTCCAGTCGCCGCACGCTGCTGAAGCCCGATGGGTTCCTGGTCATCGTCGCCAACGCCGGACGCGGTCTTGGCCAGGCGGGCGACGTCGCCGCTGTGGCCGTTGATGCTGTACTCGACGCCGGGTTTGCTCTACACGAGCGCTGCCATCTACTCCTCGCCCCACCAGACGATGAGCCGATGGGCTGCGCGGCGGACACTCCGCTCGTGGTGGCTCGCGCTGGTGGCCCTGACGATCACTCGATGGAGAACACAGGCTGTGGTTGCGGTCCTGACCTGCGCTATAACGCATCGAGCAGGAGATCGGCGTGAACGAAAAGGCTACCGCGCGTCCAGATGTGATCGACCTTTGTGAGATCTGGCGGGTGACGGACTTCCCGGAGTCCGTGCCTGCTGATTCTGGCCCGAAGTTCCTTTCGCTCGGCTTCGCGGAGCCTCTGGCAGGACCCGTGAAGCCGCACTCCGATCGATCCGCGCCGCCTGTGCAAGGAGCCTGATGCCCAGAGACGAGTTCCTGACCATCGACCAGGTCGCCGCTGAGCTCTGCGTGGCACGCAGCACCTTCTACCGGTGGCGGCGCCTAGGGCTGGCCCCGGAGTCGTTGAAACTGCCCAACGGCTCGATCCGGATCCGGCGTACTGCGTTGGAGCGATTCCTTCGGGACTGCCAGAACCGGCGCTGAACCAGCACAACCGGCCGGCCCGCTTCGGCGGGCCGGCCCCGCACCGCGGAGGTACCACCATGGACCCGTCCTACGACGTCCACATCTGGAGTATCCAGGAGTACAAGGGTAAGAAACGGACAACGCACCGGCTCCGATGGTTGGTGGCGGGAAGGACGTTCACCGAGTCGTTCGTGACGTCTGCGCTGGCTGAAGCGTTCCGCGCCAAGCTATTGACAGCAGCTCGCGAGGGTTTTCCCTTTGATACCGAGACTGGTCTGCCGGAGCACATGATCGCGAAGAAGGCCGTGCCGAAAGGGCCGACCGTCTATGAGCACCTGGTCGAGTACGCGGAGATGAAGTGGCCACGTCTGGCGCCGAACTCACGCTCAGGTGTGGCTGAGACGCTGGCAGTGGTGGCTCCGGTGCTCAGTCGAGACCTTCCTGGTCGGCCCGATCCAGTTGTGCTGCGGCGCGCCCTGTACCGCTACGCCTTCAACTTCAGCCGGAGTAAGGACACAGCGCCACAGGACGTCACTCAGGCGCTGGACTGGATCGTGAAGTCTTCTATTCCGCTGAAGGACCTGGCAGATGCCATGGTGGTTCGCAAAGCGTTGGACGCCCTGAGCCTCAAGATGGACGGCAGTGCGGCCGCGGCGAAGGGCGTCACGCGAAAGCGTGCCGTGTTCTACAACGCCTTGGGCTACGCCGTTGAACTTAAGCGGCTACCGACCAATCCCATCAATGAGATCGGCTGGAGGGCGCCGAGGACGACCGAGGTGGTGGATCGGCGCGTGGTGGTCAACCCGGTGCAAGCCAGAGCTCTGCTGTCAGCGGTCGAGAAACAAGGCCGGTACGGGAAGAAGCTGGTGGCCTTCTTCGCCCTCATGTACTTCGCAGCGCTGCGGCCATCGGAGGCAAAGAGCCTGCGTGAGGATCAGTGCGAGCTGCCAGAGCAGGGTTGGGGGACTCTCCATCTGGCGAAGAGCGCGCCGCGGGCTGGCTCGGCCTGGACAGACAATGGAAAGCCGCACGAAGAGCGGGGGCTCAAGCATCGGGCCGTTGACGATGTACGACCGGTACCGGCTTGTCCGGAGCTGGTGAAGATCCTGCGCGATCACGTTGCCAACTTCCCACCCAGGAACGGCGGCCCGCTGTTCGTCGCGGCACGCGGTGGTGTGGTCAACGACAGCATCTATACCAAGACCTGGCGCGACGCCCGCTTCGACGCACTAACAGCCCGGCAGTTCGCCTCGCCGATGGCGAAGCGCCCGTACGACCTCCGGCATGCTGCCGTGTCCACCTGGCTGAACGCGGGTGTTCCGCCGACCCAGATCGCCGAGTGGGCCGGCCACAGCGTCGAGGTGTTGCTGCGGGTCTACGCCAAGTGCATTGACGGCCAGGACGAGGTTGCCAGGCGACGGATCGAGGATGCGTTGGGAGGGCCGGACGGCGCTTAGCCCGCTGAAACTTTGTCGCGTATTTGTCGCGAGCAGTGATCCACAGCGGTCCGGATCGCACATCAGTGGCAGTGTGAACAAACAAGCCCCTGACCAGAGTTCACCTGGTCAGGGGCTGTTTTGCCTGGATGTGGCGGGTGAAGGATTCGAACCTTCGAAGCTTTCGCGACGGATTTACAGTCCGCTCCCATTGGCCGCTCGGGCAACCCGCCAAAAGCACGTCCCGCGGTTCCGATCGGGATCGGCTCCGTGGGGCGACGGCACAACAATAGCGGATGGCGGGGGGTGGTTCGCCACTCGGTTTGGTGGTGGGGTCTGGTGG
>NZ_JAAFZA010000183.1 GCF_015356865.1 Catenulispora pinisilvae | reverse complement strand
CCCCATGGTCGGCGAACCCCTTAAAGATCTGCTAATGTTTCACCCGTCAACGTGACACCAGCAAGATCAAGCGCCGTTAGCTCAATAGGCAGAGCAGCGGACTCTTAATCCGCGGGTTCGGGGTTCAAGTCCCTGACGGCGCACCCGTAGAAGGCCCCGGCTCTCCTAGCGTGAGCTGGGCTTTGTATTTTCAATCACCAAATGGTCGAACCTCTTGACGACTCGTCAGGACCGATGGTCCAGGTTTGGTCCAGGGTCAGTCCAAGATCGCTACCGTGGCCGGTGTGTCACGGCTTTGACACACGACCACCGCCTGGATATACGCACTCTGTCTCCCCATGGTCCCCCGTCCAGTTCACGCCGCCTTCGCGAGGGTCTCCAGCGCCTCCGGGCGGGCCGACGCCATCGGCAACGCATCTGCGTGGAGAATGCCGGCGCCGAACGCGAGCAGCACCGAATGTCCGTTCCGGGTGAAGGTTGCCAAGTTCGGATTCGGCTTGCCTGCGAGGTGGTGGTGATCGGAAGAAGCTTGCCGATGCCCAGCTCGCAGCGCGGACGCGTTAGCGTGAGACCGTGCTTGTCTTCCGCGACGCCGGGTTTGACGACTTCGAACGCGTTCAGTGCCTTTATCGGCAACTGAACCCGGACGACCCGATCGTCACGGACGGCTCGGACGCAGCCGCGTTCGCCGCGATCATCGATCGACCGGGCCTGCACCTGTTCGTCCTTGACGACGCTGGCGCCATCGTCGCCACCACCTACCTGAACGTGATCCCCAACCTCTCGCGGTCGGCGTCCCCCTACGCGGTGATCGAGAACGTGGTCGTAGAGAAGGCGCTGCGTGGGACAGGCCTGGGTAAACGCATCATGGCGGCAACGCTTCAGGTCGCATGGGACGCCGGCTGCTACAAGGCGATGCTGATGACCGGCTCCCGCAGGCCATCGACCCTCGCGTTCTACAAGGCATGCGGCTTCAGCCCCGACGCCAAGAGCGCCTTCCTCGCCCGTCCACCACAGACGTGATCTGTTAGCCGCGCCTGCGCGAGCGGCAAGATTAGTCCGAACGGAATCCCGCTAGGCGACCGGAACAACCTTGCCAACTACAACGTGAGCGAGGCCACGGCTGGCAACGTTGCTCCGGAACGGACACGATGAGCGCGGGGGTGGACCGCGGGGTTCTACCAGGGGACGGTCTGGCCGAAGCGGTCCAGATACGCCATGCCGGGCGTGCCCAGTCGGGAGAGCAGGACGTCCACCAGCAAGGGGGCGGTCTCCTCGATGGTGTACGGCGCGTCCGGACCACCCAGCGCAGTGCGTATCCAGCCCGGTGCCAGGAGTACGAAGGCGCGCGGTGTCTCACCCTGCCGGGCCGCGAAGCTCCGTAGGAACATGTTCAGGGCTGCTTTGCTCCCCCGGTAGACCTCGCGGCCTCCGGTCGTGTTGTTGGTGATGCTGCCCTGTCCAGAGGACATCGCCCCGATGAGTCCCGCTGGTGACACCAGGTCTTCGAGGGCTTCGATGACGCGCATGGGGCTCAGTGCGTTGGTGAGCATCACGTCGATGAAGTCGGCTGTCGCGACCGCGCCGATGGGCGTCTGCTCGTTGTTGGTGGTGCCCGCGTTGACGAAGAGCACGTCGAGTCGGCGGTGCGCCAGACGTTCGTGCAGCGGGGGTAGTTGGCCGGGTTCGTTGATGTCGAGATGCTCGATGGTCACCCGCCCGTCGGCGCGGTCCGCGAGATCGTGCAGCGGTGTTCGGGCAGTGGTGTCGCGAACCGTGCCGACGACGTTCCAGCCCCTGTCGAGGAACTCCGCCGAAATCGCGTGGCCGAGGCCGCGCGAGGCCCCGATGACGAGAGCGGTCGGCGGGTGTTCGGTGCCAGTCGATGACATTCAGCGTCATCTCCGTTCTTCGTGCGTCGTACCGTTTCGGGCCTCGTCGAGGCCCCGGAACCGGCACAGGGCGGTGCCCGTTTTTCTGACCCCAGCCCGTGCGCTTCGAGTGTTTCGTCCGCACCCCATCGCAGGCGAGCCACGAGCGCCCAGATGTACGATTGCCGACATGGCAAGGGCACTCATGACGGAATCCGCTTCGGTGCAGCCTGACGATGTGCGAATCATTCGGGCGCTACAGATCGCTCCGCGGGCTTCGTTCGCCGCCGTCGCGACCGCCCTCGGCCTGACCGAGGGCGCCGTCAACCGTCGGTATCGCCGCCTTCGCGCCGACGGCATCGTCCGCGTGGTCGGCGTGGTCAACCCGGGGGCCCTGGGGCAGAGCAGGTGGCTGGTGCGACTGCGCTGCCGCCCCGGAAGTGCCGCGGCGATCGCCGACGCGCTCGCCAAGCGTGATGACGTCAACTGGGTGGCCCTGAGCGCGGCGGGCTGCGAGATCACCTGCGCGACGCAATCCCGGACGCGAGAACAACGCGATGACCTCCTGGGGCAGCGGCTTCCCCGCACCGCAGCGGTGATCGACATCAACGCCTTCGCGATGCTCCGTCAGTTCCTCGGCGGCCGCGGCCACTACTGGTCCGCCCTGCAGGGCGCGCTGTCTCCGAAGGAGGAAGCGGCGCTGGGGAGCGGCGAGCCCCCGTTCACCGAGTCTCCGGTCGTCACTAGCGAGCCACTGCTCCTTACGCCCGAGGACGAGAAGCTGCTCGATGCGCTCGCAGCAGACGGCCGCGCCAGTCTCGTCGATCTCGCCACAGCCGCCGACCTCACTCCGGGACGCGTCTCGCGACGCCTTGATGCTCTGCTCCAGCAACGGGTCGTCCACATCGACGTCGAGATCGCCGCAGAAGCCCTGGGCTATCACGCTCGCGCGAACCTCTGGCTTCGCGTGCACCCGTCGGCGGTGAAGAGCGCGGGCCGCGCACTCGCGCAGGAACCCGAAGTAGCCTTCGTCGCAGCCATCTCCGGGCCCTGGAACATCCATGCCGTCGCACACTGCCGGGACCTCGACGAACTCTTCGAGTTCACTTCGGATCGCATCGGATCCCTGACCGGACTACAAAGCATGGAGGTCTCACCCGTGCTGAAGCACGTCAAGCAGGCCGGCACCCGGCTCTCCGACGATCGCCTCGTCGAGCCGTCCAGCGCTCGCGCGCGGCGCTGAGACGCTGAGCGGCTGGCGGACTCGCTGACCGCGCACCCGTGCGCCGAATATCGCAGTGCGCGATGATCGGCGCGACGTAAAGCCTGGTGCGGCAAAAGGAAAACTAGTCCTTCAGGAGTTCCCGCCGGGCGCAGTCGGCGATCCATTCCTGAGCGCGGTCGAACGTCCAGGAACGCTCGCCGACCAGGGTGATCCACGCGTGCGGACCGAGACAGAACCACAGCACGTCGAGGGCGCTCTCGCGGGTCAGGCCGGCGCGCAGCCCGTCGAGTGCCACCAGCCGGTCGGCGACGCGGCCGAGCCGTTGGGCGTAGTCGTTCGCGCCGCTGTCCAGGACCGCCTTGACGGCGGGTTCCCCCGGCGGGTCGCGATAGAAGATGCCGTAGATCAGGTCCCAATGGCGTTCATGCATGCGCCGGGTTCCCCGGGCGGTCAGGTCGATGACACCCCGCGGATCCCCGCAGGCTTCAAGCTCGGTGAGGATCTCCCCGAGGGTCGGGTCGGTCAGCGGCGGCTGCATCAACGTCACCAAGATGCTCGGCTTGTTCCCCACACTGCTGTAGACCGTCGGCGCGGCCACGCCCGCGGCCTCGGCGATCTGCCCGATCGTCACGCCCGTGTACCCGCGGGCCAGGAAGAGGTCGTGGGCGCTGCTGAGGATCGCCTCACGCGTCTCGGCCGCCGCGTCACCGCGGCGAGGTGAGTGGTATCTGCGGGTCGACACCTCGACAGCGTACTCCGTTGATGATCCGGCGCCATATTGACAATAAGAACCTATAATCAATATCGTCAGTTGCGTGAATTCGCCAGCACAAGACGCCTCCGAGCAGTCCACCGCAGTCATCGACACCCGCTTGACGCACGAGGTGCATCGCGTGGCCACCACCCTGCTCGCCGAGGCCGCTGTCGAGACCTCGGTGCCGCCGGCCGCGCTCCTGGCGCTCCGGGACTTCCTCGTCGCGAGCCTGCGCCACCATGACCAGGCCGAGGACGACGACCTGTGGCCCCGGATCATCGCCGTGGCGCCGGATACCGCCGACACGCTCCACGCACTCAGCGCCGAACACGAGCAGCTGAAGGCGGCGCTCGACGCGCTGTCCGACGTGGCGATGACCGTTGGCGGCGCGGCGAGCGAAGCAGATCGGACGGCGCTGCGGCAGGCCGCCATCGCGGTACGCGACTTGGTCCACGAACACCTGGCCCACGAAGAGCCGATCCTGCTGCCGGCCCTGCGCGAGCACATCAGCCCCGCCGCGTGGGACGAATTCACCCAGAAGGTGATCTCGACCGCGCCGCCGGTGGGCGGGCACCTGATGATCGGGTTCCTCACCGAGGTGGGCACGCCCGCCGAGGTCGAGGCCGTTCTCGCCGGCGTCCCGGAACCGATGCGACCGCTTCTGCCCGCGCTGCGCGCTCAGGCCGCGGACGACATCAGGGTCCTGCGCGGGGCTGGTTCCTGAGCTCCGCCGCCGTCCGATGGCCAGACACCGCAGGCGCCGCGGGCGCCCCGTTCAGGGGCGATCACCGGGCGGGCCCGCGCTCGCAGGCCTCAGTTCTGCCGTGTCGGTCGGATGGTGAGATCACCGATCTCGACGTCCTCGGGCGTGTCGACGGCGAATGCGATGGCTCGGGCGACCGCTTCGGCGGGGATCCCCATTTCGGCCATGCGCCGCTGCGCCTCTTCCCGTGTCGCGTCATCGGTGACGTTGTCGACGAGTTCCGTCTGGACGAATCCCGGTGAAATCGTGGTCGTGCGCAGGGTTCCGTCGGTGGATTCTTGGCGCAGCGCTTCCAGGAGGGTCCGGACGGCGTTCTTCGTACCCGCGTATACCGCCTGGGTCGGAACGATCTTGAGGCCCGAGGTCGAGACCGTGGTGACCAGGTGACCGCGTCCTTGGGTGCGGAACACCGGTAGCGCCGCGGCGATGCCGTTGAGAACTCCACGCAGGTTGACATCGATCATGGCGTTCCACCCCTGGACGTCGAGAGCACTCAGTCGATGAAGAAGAGTGGGACACCCGCGCCCGCCATCTGCTCGATGTGATCCTCGACGGGCTGCGTCGACGCTGACGAGCGGAACGCCGTCAGCACACGACAAGCGGTCAAACGAACGACGGCTCGGCCTGCGGAGCCTCGGGCTGCGGAGTCTCGGGCTGCGCGGCGTACGCCTCAGCGACGTCGGCCCGGTTGAAGATCCGCCACGTGCCGGCCGCGACCAGTACCGCCACCACGAACGCCACCCAGTACGGCGCCGTCAGCCCGAACTTCCCGGCGACCACGCCGCCGAGCAGCGCGCCGACGCAGTTGCCGCCGGCGGCGATGAACAGGTTGGTGCTGGCGACCCGGCCGTACATGTCCGGCGGGGTCAGACGCTGGCGCAGGGAGTTGGCGACGATGGACCACAGCGCGCCGTGGACGCCGAAGGCGAACAGGAAGGCGCCGACGACGTAGGAGTTGAGTGAGGTCGCCAGGACCAGGTGCAGCGCCGCCTCGATCAGCAGGCCGACGCGGATGGTCCAGGTCGCCGTCACCTTCTTGATCAGCCAGTCGCCGACGGCCGAGCCCAGGATGGATCCGGCCGCCATCACGGTGAAGAGCAGGCCGTAGCCGACCGAGCCCAGGTGCAGGCGATCCTTGGCGAGCAGAACCAGGATGGCCATCGCCGCGGTCAGGGTGACGTTGAGCAGGCCGATCAGCACGGCCATCGTCCGCAGGATGCGTTGCCTCAACAGCCACGCGAACCCCTCGGCCATCTCCGCCCAGACGGTGCGGAGCGGGTGCGGTCGGGGGGCAACGCGGCCGGGCTCAGCGGACACGGACACGGAGTCGGACTCGGGCTCGGACGCCTTGGGCGTGGCGCGATAGGAGCCGGCGATCATCGTGATCAGGACGGCGCTGACGGCGTAGGTGCCGGAGTTGGCCCAGAACGGGATGCTCGCCGCGGCCACGAACAGGAAGGCGCCGAGCGGCCCGGCGATCATGTTCTGCGTGATCGTCACGCCGCCGATCAGCCACCCGTTGGCGCGCTCCAGCCCCGCGCGCGGCACCACCGCCGGGATCATCGCCTGGCTGGCGGTCCGGAACACGATCTCACCGGTGTTGATGAGGAACAGGACGGCGTAGATCACCGCGATGTCCGCGTGCCCGACGGTGATCGCGAACGCCAAAGCGCCCATCAGCACCACCCGCGCCCAGTCGACCGCGATCATCACCTTGCGCCGGTCCACCCGGTCCACCAGCACCCCGCCGGGCAGCGCGAAGAGCAGCCACGGCAGCCACGCGACCGCCTGGGCGGCGGAGATCACCAGCGGGCTGGAGGTGCGCGACGCGATCAGCAGCGGGGTGGCGACCGCGGCCAGGCCGACGCCCAGCGCCGAGGCGGTGCCGGCGAACCACAGCTTCGCGAAGTGTGCGCCGAGTGGTTCCTTCTTCCTCATCTTGCCCCCATGGCGAGTGAAGTCGGTCTGCCGTGGCGGCTGGCTGTCAATGGCTGGCCGTCAGTAGCCGGCTGTCAGCGGCATCCCGCCGGTTTGCAGATTACCTGCGCCGGCGTGCCCAAGCCGCGGCGATCTCGCTGAGCGAACGGGCTGGTGCTCTGCGCGATCCCCGCTTTCCCGGGCGTGACCACCCCGTATCAGAGCTCGTAGTCACCTGGGCTTCCGCGGCGCATTGACAGAGTTCGAACATCTGTCTATTTTCCGAGGAATCAGCCCCTATCCGCGGTATCGGCGGCAGGGTCTGAAGGGGGACGCCTTGTCAGGAATACGCCACCCGGCCACGGCACCACGCCGCGGCCGAAACTCGCCACCTGAAAGGACCACTATGGCAATATCCGGATACCGTCTCGGCTTGGCCTGTCTGGCCGCGGCCGGCTCGGTGACCCTCGCCGTGAACCTGGCGGGCCCCGCCTCGGCCGCCGCCACCCCGTCCCGCGCGAGCTTCCCGCACTACGACCACGCCCGGCACGCCGACCAGATCTGGGGCGGCTACGCGGACACCGGCGCGCGGTTCACCTCCATCAGCGGTGATTGGACAGTGCCCACGCTCAACTGCTCCTCGGTGCCGAACAGCTCGGTCTCGCCGTGGATCGGCATCGACGGCTTCAACTCCGACACAGTCGAGCAGATCGGCTTCGACCAGGACTGCCAGAACGGCGTGGCCGGGTACTACCCGTGGGTGGAGATGTACCCGGCGGATTCCATCTACTTCACCGAGACCGTGAAGGCCGGCGACCACATCACCGCCTCGGTGTCGGTCAGCGGCAGCTCTTGGACCCTGACCGAGAAGGACACGACCCGCGGCTGGTCGAAGACGTTCCACGAGAGCGGCAGCGACAAACTCTCCTCGGCCGAGGCGATCGTCGAGGACCTGGGCAACGGCATCCAGCCGGTGGCACCCTTCAGCGCGATCACCTTCACCAGCCTCACCGCCGACGGCAAATCCCTGGCGAGCGCGGGCACGGTCAACTCGACCAACATCGAGCGCGGCAACACGCCGCTGACGAAGAACTCCTCGCTGTCCGGCGGCACCTTCAAGCTCAGCTGGCTTCATTCCTGAGGCTGGCCGCTGATCCCCTTTCGGTATCAGCGCCAGTACCAGCGCACGAGAACCAGGACGTCTCCCTGGCGCACCCGTAGCAGACCCCTGGCAGCCGAGCTGACCAGGGGTCGTGGTTTGGCTCGACCGCCGGGTCGATGCGCTGCCGGGCCTGCTCGGCCGCCGCCTCGGACCGACGACCGCGATGTGGGCACTGGTGGTCCACGGGCTCGCGTTCCCGCACCTCGACGGCAGCTCGACACCACCACCCCGGACGCCCGCGGAATCCAGCCGAGCATCCGGTACCACGCCGGGCGGATCGCCGAGCTGAACCGCACGGTGGCGATCGGCTGAAGGGTCCACCAATCCCGGAGTGCAGTGCCCGCATCGGCGTTGAACCGGTGCGGCCACCGACGCGCCGTCTCGTGATCGACACCGACTCGCTCACGCGAAGCCGCAGCTGCGCTTGACGTGTTCGCGGAGGTCGAAGACGCCCCAGGCTTGGCGCCAGGATCGTCGACGCCGAGCGCAAGCGGCCCGAAAACGGCTGCCGACTACTCCGCTCGGCCAACCCATCGAGCGCCCCGCTCAGCCCTGCTCACGCCCGCCAACGCATCCTCAACGCGCGCCACGTCTTTCCCGCACCCCATCATGCGGTAGAGGTCCAGCGCCTGCTGGAAGTACTCGTTCGCCGCGGCGCCGTCGCCCTCGGTGTCGTGCGTCGTGGCGATCCCGTCCAGGGCGTTGGCCTCGCACCATCGGGAGTTGACCTCGCGGGCCAGGGCCAGGGCTTCTTCGAAGAGGTCGCGGCCGTATCTCGGGGCGCCGGTCGTGGTGGCCAGTGCCGCGTAGTAGTTGAGCGCCCAGACTTCGCCGCCGCGGTCGCCGATGTCGCGGTAGAGGGACAGGGCTTCGACGAGGGTGATGCCGGCGGCGGCGAACTCGCCGGTCAGCATCTGCACCGCGCCCAGTTCGCGCAGGACGTTGGCGCGGCCGAGCCGGAGGCCGAGATCCTGGTACAGGGACATGGTTTCGGCGAGGGTGGCGGTGGCCGCGGCGAACTCGCCGGTTCGCACCTGTACGACGCCGAGCTCGCGCAGCGCGTTGGCGCGGCCGAGCCGGAGGCCGAGATCCTGGTACAGGGCAAGGGCTTCAGTGAGATGGCTGGTGGCGGCGCTGTACTCCCCGGTCATCCACCGCACCGCACCGAGCTCGCGCAGTGCGTTCGCCTGGCCGCCGCGATCGCCGAGGCGGCGGTAGAGCGCCAGGGCCTCGCCGAGCCCGGCCGTGGCAGCAGCGAACTCCCCCGTCAGGTGTTGGACGATACCGAGCTCGCACAACGCGTCGGCCTGACCGCCGCGATCGTCGAGCTCGTGGTAGAGCGCCAGCGCTTCGCCGAGCCCGGCCGTGGCCCAGGCGAACTCCCCCGTCAGGTGCTGGATTACGCCGAGCTCGCACAGCGCGTCGGCCTGACCGCCGCGATCGTCGAGGTTGCGGTAGAGCGACAGGGTCTCGGTCAGGTTGATGCCGGCCGACACGAACTCTCCGGTCAGCCGTTGCACGACGCCGAGATCGCGAAGCGCGTCGGCCTGACCGGGCCAGTCCTGCGCGGCCGTCGCGGCGCGGGCGGCGGTGTCGTGCAGGGCCACGGCCTGACGCCAGTAGCCGGCGTGCCGGAAGAACGCGGCGGAGGCCCGGGCGATGCCCGTCGCGTACCCGGTCCGCCCGATGCTCGCGGCGAGCAGGGTGCAGCCTTCGAGGTTCTGCCGTTCGGCCGCGAACCAGGCCAGCGCGTCGTACCGGGTGGCGAAGCACGGTTCGGGATCGGCCGCGTCTACCTCAGGGACCTGTTTCGGAGTGGCCGGCGTCGGGCCGCGGACGGGTTCGACGTGGCGGTTGGCCGACCGCGCGCCGTGCAGGTAGTAGTCCAGCAGCCGATGCACCGGTGCCTGCCGCTCCGGTTCGGGTTCCCGGGTCGTCAGGTCGCGGGCGTAGGCGGCTATCAGGTCGTGCATGCGCCATCGGCCGCGCGTCGAAGCGCGCTCCAACAGATGCGCACGCACCAGATCGCCGAGCAGGCGCCCGGTCAGCGGCTCGGAGGTGTCGGCGAGCACCGCGGCCGCGGCGGTGGCGACGTCCGGTCCGGGGTTGAGCGCCAGCAGCCGGAACATGCGGGCCTGGTCTTCGGTGAGTCGTTGGTAGGAGAGGTTGAACGCGGCACGGACGGCTCGTTCCCCGTCGTCGAGGTGCGTCAGGCGGGTCGTGGTGTCGGCCAGCTGGTCGGCGAGTTCGGTGAGGGTCAGGTCCGGGTCGGCGGCCAGCTGCGCAGCGGCGATCTGTAGGGCCAGCGGCAGATATCCGCAGTAGCGGGCGACCGTGCCGGCGCCGCCGGAGCCATCGGAGCCGTCGCTGCCATCGCTGTCGTCGCTGATCCGCTCGTCGTCCCCGGCCGCTGTGCGCAGCGCGGCTTTCAGCACTTCGACAGCCTCCTGCGACGGCAGCACGGTCAAGTCGAGCAGGCGTGCGCCGAGCCGGGGCAGGGCGTGCCGGGACGTGACCAGAACCCGGTGCCGGTCGTCCCCGGGCAGCAGCGGCAGCACCTGGTCCGACTCCGAGACGTTGTCCGCGAGCACCAGCACCGCCCCGCCGAGTTCGGTCAGCCGGGAGCGGTACAGCCCCGCACGCACCTGCGGGTCCTTCGGAATCATCTCGCCGGGCATGCCCAGGCCGCGCAACAACGCGTCCAGCGCCTGCGCCGCGGCGACCGGCTTCTCCTCGTAACCGTGCATGTCCAGGAAGAGCACGCCGCCGGGGAACCAGCCGGCCTCCACCGCGGTGTGCGCGGCGTGGACCGCCAGGGCGGTCTTGCCGACACCGGCCAGGCCGACCACCGCCGAGACCCCCACCGCTCCGGCACCCGCGCCGGGTGCCAGAGCACTGACCACCCTGGCCAGTTCCGCCGAGCGGCCGGTGAAGCTCGACACCCGAGGGGGCAGCTGGCGCAGGACGGTCGGCGTGACGACCGGGGTCGGTGTCCCGATCGGAGCCGCCGAGAGCGCGGTTTCCCACGGGCCCTGAGAAGCCGGCCCGGCTTCGGATCCGAGCAGGGCGCTCAGCTCGGCCCAGACCTCGTGCTGGTCCCGGTTCAGCGCGTCCGCCAGCGCGTGGGCGAGGTGGCGCACCGTGCTCAGCTGTGGATTCTCCAGCTCGCCGCGTTCCAGTCTCCCGATGGTGCGAACGGCCGTCCCCGACGCCGTCTCCAGCTCTTCTTGGGTCATCCCCGCCAGTTTGCGCAGGCTGCGCAAGCCCCGCCCGAACCCGCTCGTCACGCCGCTCCGACCCCCCTCGCTCGGTCAAGCCGACTCCGCTGAGTATCAATACAGTAATGGAGAGCGACCGGCCATACATGGCTTACCGGTGGCTTCCTCCTGGCCTGGAGCGATCGGCGGTACCCGCCGCACAGTTGGCGTCACGGCCTTATCGGCCGCACCGCAACGGACCCTTGAGGCGGGAGAACTGTGATGAGAGCTGCCGACCAGAGCGCCACCGGAATCGCGGGGCGCCCGGCCGACCGCCGGTCACGCGGCCTCCGAGGCGATCTCCGCCAGCGCGGTCAGATCGCGGATGGTGACTGCGCGATAACGGGTACTGATGATCTCCCGCTCTCGCAGCGTCCGCAGGGACTTGCCGACGGCGCTGTCGGAGGCGCCGACCAGAGTCGCCAGCTCGGCCTGGGACAGCGGCGGGTTGATGACGGCCGGCGGCCCGCCGGGTCGGGGGTAGGTCAGGACCAGATAGCGCAGCATCCGGGCCAGCCGGGTCAGCACGTCGCAGCCGGCGAAGTCGACGATCCGGCCGGTCGCGGCCCGCATCTTGGCGACCACGACCTCGTTCACCGCGATGGCGATGCCGGGGTTGGCTTGCAGACAGGCCAGGAACGGCGCGCGCCCGACCCGCTGGGCCAGCAGCGAGCCGCAGGCGGTGATCCGGGCCGAGCGCGGCCGGCCGTCGATGCCGGCGAACTCGCCGATCAGGTCGCCGGCGATCCGCACCGCCAGCAGCGCCTCCCGGCCGTCCTGGGCCCGGGCGCTGACCTTGACCATGCCGCCGAGCAGGATCAGCACGAAGTCGGAGTCCTCACCCTCGCGGATGAGCGCTTCGCCGGCCCGGTGCCGGACCCGTCCGCCCAGGCCCAGGACGACGGCCCGGTCGTCCGGACCGAGCCGTCCCACCAGGCTGGTGTGGGGCCATCGCCCGTTCGGTACGCCGCCCACGCGGGCCTCCTCCCCGAAACCTGCCCGTACCCGGTACAGGGATGTCCCGAACCCAGTACTTCTACCGAGTCCCGCCGGGCCCGGCGGGCGACCATGAGCGGAACCGTACGCCAGGGAGGCATCATGGAATCAAGGTACGAATATCGTGTCCTGCTGGCCTGCGACATCGCGGCCTCGGCGGGACGCGGCGAGGCGGCCCTGCAACAGATCCGCGGCGTGCTCCTCGCGGCGTGCCGCGGAGCGTTCCAGGCCGCCGGGCTGGACTGGAGCCGTTGTCTGCGCCAGGACACCGGGGACGGCTTCCAAGTCGTCGCCCTGCCGGGCATCCGCAAGCAGCTCCTGCTGAACTCGGTGCTTCCGGAGCTGGCCGCGCTCGTGCGCGCACACAACCGCACGGCCGCGGACAGCGTCCGGCTCCGGCTCCGCGTCGCGCTGCACGCCGGCGAGGTCCGGCTGGAGCCCGACGGCGGCGTTTCCGGCGCCCCGTTCGAGGTGCTGGCGCGGCTGCTGAACGCCGCCCCGGTCCGCGAGGCGCTGCGCGACGCGCCGGAGGGCGTGCCGGTCGCCGCGATCCTGTCGCAGCACTTCGGTGAGGAGGCCGTCGGGCACGATGGCGACGGTCCCGACGCCGACGCCTTCGTCCCCGTCGAGGTGCGGGAGAAGAAGTACGTCGGGCAGGCCTGGGTCCACTACCCGGGCTGCCCGATCGCCCCGCGCGCGGCGGCGGGGCTTCGCGAGCCGGTGCGTGAGCCGGGGCATGAACCGGCGCGCGAACCCGAGCGCGAACCCGAGCGCGAGCCCGGGCAGCCGGCGGTATCGCAGAGCCCGGAGATGGTGCAACCACCCGCCGCATCGGCCGTCCAGAAGAACAGGGCGGGCGGCCACGGCCAGATCTACGCGGTGCAGAGCGGCACCGTGCACATCAACGGCCGGGGAGGTCGATGATGGCCAGGGTCGACGAGGAGCTGACCGAGTTGGCCACGGCCGCCGCGAGCTCGATGGTCGCGGCGATGGGCACGGAGCTGTGGCCGTCGGTCTCGGGCCTGATTCGCAGGCTCCTTATACGGAGGCCGAGGCAGCGCGCGGAGCTGACCGTGGCCCTGGACCAGTTGTCCGCCGAGGGCGCCGTGGCCGTGGAGGACGACGGCGGCGGCGCGCTCAGCCCGGCCGACCGGGCCGAGACCGTGCGGTTCTGGGCCGACGCCCTGGAACAGCTCGTCCGCCAGGACGCTGCGCTGCGGCCCGCGCTGGCCGCGCTGGCCGGGCTCACCCTGCCGACCACGGCGCCGAGGGCCCCGCGCCAACAGAACTCGGCGCACGGCTTCGGCCGGGTCTACGCCAACCAGTTCGGCGCCCAGATCATCGACGAGACCGAGCAGCAGGGACCGAAGTGAATCAGAACTCTCATACCCCTGGACCGGCCGGCGGCAACGCCCGGCTCCCCTGGGCCGGCATCGGCGCGCTCGTGGTGTTGCTGGCGTTCTTGGAGGTGTCGCATCCGCCACGCCAGTACGCGTGGGTGGTCGACCTCTGCGCGTTGGCCGCGGTGACGACGGCCGGCGCGGCTGTCTCGGAGGGGATGACAGCCGCGCCGGGCCCGCGGAACGACCGGAGAGGGGCGCCCGGCGGGGCCGAGGCGGAGTCCTCTTTCAGGGCCGACCAACCCGCCTGGTACGAGCAGAGCCGACCGACGGCGACGGTGACCGCGACCGCGCCGTACTCAGATCGGCAGGACCCTGCGAACCCGGTGAACCCGGTGAATCCGGTGAGCCCCGCGTCCCAGCCGATAATCGTGCCGCGCCCGAATGTGTACCCAGGCGGCACGGCCACCGTCCCGGCCACGGTGCTGGCCACGATGCCAGCGTCGGCACCGGTACCGGCGGTCGCGATCACCACCGACGAGCTGAGCAAGGCGCCCAAGTTCGGGGCCGGCAGCAAGGCGCACAACGTGCCGTGGCGGGTGCCGGAAGGCCCGTTCCCCAGCGGCGTCGCCGCCGACCAGGCCCAGGTCGGCTCGCTCGCCGTCCGCGGCGCCTCGGTCGTCGGCCCCGGCCACCGCTGCGGCGGGAACGGCGGAGCCGAGCCCGGAGTGCCGAGACAGGACGCGTACCGCATCGGCCGCACCCGCGATGACAGCTTCCTGATCGTCGCCGTCGCCGACGGGATCTCGAACGCCCGGCTGTCCGACACCGGCGCCAACGCGGCCGCGAGCTACACCGTGCGGGTCCTGCGGGAGCTGCTGGAGGCCGATCCGGACATCGCCGGGCTGGATCCCGCGATCGTCTTCAAGAAGGTCGCCGAGCAGGTGGCGGACACCGCGAGCGCCCGGGCCGTTTCCGGCAGCGAGCTGGCCACGGTGCTGATCGCCTCGGTCCTGACCGTGCCCAGGCGGCGCGGCGAGCCGGCCCGGGGCTGGGTGGCCTGGGTCGGCGACAGCTCGGGGTGGGTCCTCGACGCCGAGCAGAAGAGCTGGGAGCAGCGGTTCGGGGACCGCAAGAACCAAGGCGAGTACGCCTCCAACGCCTTGGCCGCCGCGCTGCCGGACCACCCCGAGGCGGTCCAGGCCGTGGAGTTCGATCTGCGCGGCGGCGCGGCGCTGGCACTGGTCACCGACGGCGTCGGCGACGCCTGGACCCGGCGGCGCGTGAACGAGCACTTCGCCGGCCGCTGGCGCCGGCCGCTGCCGATCGCCGAGTTCCTCAACGACGTGGACTTCGACGCGCCGCAGCGGATGGACGACCGGACCGCGGTCGTGGTGTGGAACGCGGTGGCCGGATGATGAGCGGCACTGCGAGCGGTGGCCGGATGAGCGGCAATGCGGCCTGGCCGCTGCCCGGCGTCGTCACACTCGCCGACATCGGCGCGCTGGGCCCGGCGATCAGCGAGAACACCGGGCAGAGCATCGCGATCCAGCCGCTGAGCGGCCGTCCCGGGTTCCTGGCGAAGATCTACCGGCAGCCCCGGCCCGCCCAAGACGGCGACCGGCTCGACGCCCTGATCGCCGCGCCGGAGACGCTGAGCGCCGCGGACCGCGCCATCGTGCGCGCGGCCTCGTCGTGGCCGGTGGCCCGGATCACCAGGGCCGGCAACGCCGTCGTCGGCTGCGTGATCCCGGCCGCGCCCGAGCGGTTCAAGACCGAGGTCACCGTCGGCGGTGTCAGCGCCGCGCAGCACGTCGAGGTGGACTGGCTGGCCAAGCCCGACGAGGACCTGCGGCAGGTCGGCATCGCGGCGCCGGGCCCGGCCGGCCGGGTCGCCGTCTGCCGCAACCTCGCCGAACTGGCCGAGGTGCTGGAGAAGCTGGGCCTGGTCTACTCGGACTGGTCCTACTCCAACGCCTTCTGGTCGCCCGTCGACCACTCGGTGTTCGTCATCGACATCGACGGCTGCCAGCTCGGCAAGATGCCGAACGTCCACCAGCCGAGCTGGGCCGACCCGCTGACGCCGGCCGGCGGCGACGCCGACCGCTACACCGACCGGTTCCGGGTCGCGCTCCTGGTCTCGCGCTGCCTGACCGCCAAGCGGCGGGCCGACGCGATCGGCGGGATCGCGACCGGGACCTGGCCGGAGCAGCCCGCGGCGCCCGACGTCCTGCTGGACATGCTGCTGGCCGCCGACCGCGAGCGCCGGCCCTCGATCGGGCAGCTGCGGCTGGCGTTGGCCGGCGGGCCCTACTTCCGCCCCGCGCCCCGCACGCCCTGGCTGCCTGCGCCGGGGGTCTCGGACGCGGTGCTGCGCGCGGCTCGGGGCGAGGGCCCGGCGGTCGCGGAGACGGCCGGGGCGCTGGCGTCGGGGACGGCGTCGGCGCCGAGGAAGGTGCCGCTGAAGCCGTTCGGCACGGCGAATCAGCCGTCGAGGAAGTCGGTGGTGGACCTGTCGAAGCCGCTCCCGACCCTGGAACCGGTGGCTCCCGCGCCTGCGGCGACTCCGACCCGCGGTGCCCGGTCACGGCTCCGGAGCCTCGCGCTCTCGGTGTTCGTCACCGTGCTGACGATCGTGGCGGTGACCCTGGCGGTCTCGCTGTTCAACGCTCTCTTCGAAAGGTAGAACATGATGTCCGTTTCCACCGAGCCGGCCCTGGACCTGGGTCTGACGTGCCTGCCGACGTACCTCGTCATCGACGCCTCGTCGTCGATGGGCCCGCACCAGGGGGTCCTGAACGCCACCTTGGAGCGGGTGTACCAGACCCTGCGGCGCAGCCCGCGGGTCAGCGAGTTCGCGCACATCTGCCTGATCGCCTTCTCCACCGACCCGCACCTGGTAATCCCGATGTCGGAGGTGTCCCAGGTCCCGGTCATGCCGGAGATCGTCTGCGCCGGCGCCACCGAGTACGGCAAGGTCTTCGAGCTGCTGCGGCAGTGCATCGAGAACGACGTGACCACGCTGCGCGCCGGCGGCTGGGACGTGCTGCGCCCCGCGGTGTTCTTCCTCACCGACGGAGCCCCGACCGACCGCAACTGGAAGGCGCGGTTCGACGCGCTGGTGGACCCGCGCTGGCCGCGGCGTCCGCACGTGATCTCCTACGGGTTCGGCGGCGCCGACCCGGCCGTGCTGAAGCAGGTGTACACGAAGCTGGCGTTCCTGGCCGACGGCTCGGACTCCGAGGCGGCGCTGAGCGAGGCGTTGAGCAGCATGCTCAATACCCTGATCAACTCCGCGGAGAACAACCAGCTGACGCTGGTGGCGCAGACCACGGGCTTCCAGACCATCGCCCTCGACCGAGAGTACATGGACTGACATGGCCGCGCAGAGGGCTTCGAGCCGGCGGGGCGGGATCAGCGTGGCCGGTGTGCTGCTCGCGTTGTCGTTCACGTTCGTGTGCGCGGGGGCGGCTGCGGCGCTCACGATCGGGACGCCGAAGCCGACGGCTTCGGCCCCGGTCTCGGTGACTTCTCCGAGACCGGTGACCACCCCGCGTCCAACAGAGCCGGTGACCACCTCGGCCACGCCGACACCGACGCCGTGTGGCACGCCGCAGCAAACCCGGTCCTCGGGGTGGTACCCCCCGACCGGTTCCACGAGTTCGTCCTCTTCTGCGAGCTCGTCCGCTGACGACGAGTGTTCCGGAGCGCCGACCAAGACGAAATGTCACGAGGAGCACACGTGGGGGCAGAAGCACTGCCCGCCCGCGTCCACGCCATGGAACCCGACTCCTACCGGCCCGGCTCGCTCCACCGACTCCACCACTGAGCCCACTTCCGGCTCGGGCTCAGACTCCACCTCCGGCACTGGCACGGCCACAACCACAGCCACAGCCACTGATACCGGCAGCGGCACAGACACCGGCAGTGATAGTGGCAGCGGCACCAGAACCCGGAGCGGACCGTGACCACCGCGAATCTGGCGGCCCTGAACATCGGGCGCGACATCAACGGGGTCCTGGTCGTCGCCCAGAACGCCATCCTGCAGGTCACTCCCGATGCCAACGGCGCCTCGCGCGTCATCGACTACCACGGTCCCCGGCCCAGGCCGGTGCCGCGAGGCGTCATCAGCCTGCTGCCGCGTGAGTCCCACGCGCTCCTCGGTCGCGATCGGGAACTGGCCGACCTGGACCGGACCGTCTCGACCGGCGGCTCCGTACAGCTGTTCGGGCCGTCGGGCATCGGCAAGAGCACACTCCTGCGGCACGCGGCCCGGCGCCTGGGGCCCGGGATGGACGGCGTCGTGCACCTCAGCGCCCGCGACCGCGACGTGTCCGAGATCGCGCAGGAGATCTTCCGGGCCTGCTACGACGCCTCGGACTACGTGCCGTCCGCGGCCGAGTTGCAGACCTACTTGCAGCGGCTGCACTTGCGTATCTACCTCGACGACCTGTCCTGCTCGCCGGCTGATCTCAAGCAGCTGATGGACGTGGTCCAGAACTCGACCGTGGTGTTCACCGCCCACAAGCGGATTCCCGCGGCGGCCGTACGCACCCTGTCGATCGGCGGCCTCGACGAGTCCTCGGCGGTCAACCTGCTGGCTCACCACCTGCACCGGCAGCTGCTTCCCGGCGAGCGCGCGGACGCCGCGGCGCTCTCGCTGCTCGACGCCGTACCCCGGCACCTGCAACGCGTCGCGGCACTGGGCCACCCCACGCTGCCCGAACACAAGCAGCTGCCGACGATGCTCAGAACACTGATCCGGCGGCAGGCACCAGCCGGGCGCGAGGTACTGCACCTGATGGCGTCGTTCGGCGGCGGCGACGTCGCCCCCCACCACCTGGACGCGGTACTGGGCCGCTCCGACGCGGCCGCGCTGTGCCGCGCCCTGACCGACGCGGGCCTGCTCGCCGAGGGCGAAGGCGGCTGCTACCGCTGCCCCGAAGACGTGCAGACAGCAGTCGTCGACATGTTCCAGAAGCTCTACCCGGCCGACGTCCTGTGCCGCCACCTGACCGCCTGGGTCAAGGCCCCGACGACCACCCCGGACGCGGTCGCGATCCACCACCAGGCCCTGGACACCATCGTCCTGAGGGCCGAGCAGAACAACCACCCGGATCTCGGGGTGGCGCTGGCCTACGCCGCGGCGCCGAAACTCCAGGCCTCGCTACGCTTCAGCGCCTGGGGCACCCTCCTGGGCGCCGGCTGGTCCGCGGCGCAGAAGGCGAAAGACAAGCAGGCCAAGGCGTACTTCCTGCACGAGGAAGGCGTCCGCTGCCTGATGATCCACAAGCTCGCGCCGGCCGCCCTGCTACTCACCGAAGCGGTGGTGCTGTGGCAAGAGCTAGGCGTCATGAGCCAGGTGCACGCGGCCCAGCACTCGGCGCAGCTCGCCGCCTCGCAATCGATCGGCGCGCACACCAGTGCCGCCGCCACGGGTACCGCACACGCGCACATGACAGCGGCAGCAGCGCACGCGCACGCGGCGGCACAGGCAGTAGTCGCGCACGGGGCGACTGCTGCCGGGTCGGGGCTCATGGCGGCGGCACCGAAGACGACCTATGTCATGCCCGGCGGTCATGCGGCGAACGGGGCAGCGAACGGCGCCGCCGCACACGGAGCAGCAAACAGTGCCGCCGCGCATGGGACGGCGAGCGGGGCCACTGGAGCTCACGGCGCAGTGAACGGTGCCGCCGCACATGGAGCCACGACTGCTCACGGGGTGGTGAACGGTGCCGCGACGACTCACGGCGCCCTGGCGAGCAGCAGTCAGGGAATCGCCGCCGGAAGCCACACCGCAACCGGCGCGGCCATCACTCACGGATCCGCAGTCAACAGCCAGGGAATCGCCGCCGCGGGCCACACCGCAACCGGCGCAGCCGCAACTCACGGCGCGGCAGCCAGCAGCCACCTGGCTGCCGCAGCAGCCCATGTGGCCAGGCCGGTCTTCAACCTCCACACAGCTGCCGTCGGCCACGGCGCGGTCGCGGCCGGCAACACAGCCGCAGCCGGCAGCGGCCTCGCAACAGCCGGCGGTGCCGCGACCGGCAGTGGTGTCGCAACAAGCAGCGGCGTCGCAGCAGGCGGCACCGCCACCGGGTCCACAACCGGCTCGGCGGCCACCGTCGGCGGCGCGACCACCCACGGCATCGGCTCCGCCGCCGCGTTGAAAGCCGCAGTGGTCGGGGTGACCCTATGCGCGGCGGTCGGAGGCAGCATCGCACTGGTCAACGCCAACTCTTCGCCGTCCACGCCGCCGGCGTCCACATCGGCGACCGTCGACCCGGTCTGCGCGACTCTCGGCCCCCCGATGAGCGGCGATATCGCGGCCTACAACAGCCAGATCACCGCGTTCGATTCCACGGTCGGTTCCTACAACGCCACCGTCAGCGCCGGCAATCAGGGCGATTGGCCTGCCGTGCAGAGCTCCGGCGACGCGCTCCTCGGCACCATCAATTCCATGATTTCCACCATCGGGAACGCACGCTCCCAAGCCACCGATCCCACGCTGGTCTCGGCTCTCGGCGGCGCGGAGACCGAGGCGGACAGCTTTAAGCAAAACGTCCAGAACTTCCTCAGCCAGTCCATCACTTCCTACGACAACGAACCGACCACCTTCAACGAGGACCTCGACCAGATCATCCAGGCCTGCACGTGACCACCGGCAAAGGAGAACCCTGATGTCCACACAGCAGCCGTCGATCGGCAAAATCAGCATCGGCCGCGATCTGAACGGCGCCATCGTCGTGGCCGACGACGCGTCCATCGCCATCAACCGCCCTGACAACGCCCCGCCCCAGGCGCAGCCGTCTCAGCAGAACACTGCGAAGGACCACGGCACCGTCTACACCGTGGCCCAAGGCGACCTCTACATCCAGCAAACCACCCAAACCGCCCAGACAGCGGAAGCCGAAGGACCCGACGAGGACGACGCCTTCCGCACCACCGGACCCATCGCCGAACCCTGATGTTAAACATTTCTATTCGCCGTTCGTGGACTCCATCACGTCGATGCCGTCGTCCTCGCCCATGTCGAACCGGTTGAAGATCTTGATGTTGGTGAACGTCAGGTCCGACGACCGGATGGGGATGACGTTCCAGTTGCTGGACTCCCGGAACGTGATGGCGTCGCAGGAGAAGCCGTTCACCCACACCGGGGCCAGCAGGTTCACCCCGAGATTGCTGGGAACCAGCGAGGCCATGCCGTTGCCGTCGATGACGCCGCGGCCGTGGAGGCTGATGTTGGAGGAGTAGTAGTCGGTTCGCAGCAGCCAGGTCAGGTCGCGGTTCTGCGAGCTCTTGTGCCCGTTCACGATGTAGTAGTTGCTGTCGCCGGTGTAGCGCAGTACCGCACCCGGCTCCAGATAGAGCGCGGTGTCGATCAGCAGCACCAGGTTGCCCACGTTGTAGACGCCTTCCGGCACGTACCAGGACTCCGGCCGCGCCGAGCACGCCGGCGACGCCGAGGAAGTCGCGCCGGCTCAAACCGGGCATGGGGGATTCAGTGCGCGTTCTATGTGGGATTCCAATCCTGCGGGCCGCTGAAGGTGGCCGGCAAAGTGGCTCCTAGCCCCGCTCCCACGAGGCCGGTCGCGCTCCCACGAAACCTCACTGTGACGAGGGGCGAATTGCGTGTCAACCCTCGCCGGATTCCCACAAACACGGGGACTGAGATTCGAACATGGATCACCGACTATTGAACATATTCAATCATCTGACTCACGCCCGCTGAACAGCGCCGATGCCGACGTCCCGTCGTGCGCGTGTGCGCGGCGGCTGTGAAACACGCAGGCTCAAGATCTTCTTTGACCACTGGTCCGGTAATCAATCACCCGCCAGCAGGGTGGTTACCTGCGAACTGCCCCCTTGACAGAGCCAATGGTCTAGTCCAGCTTGGGGAATTGCGCCGCGTTCGACAGTGCGCCGGATCGTCCGCTCCCACCGCGGCGGCCACGTCACCCCGGCTCGTCGACCGAACAGATCCGATCCGCCATGTCGCACGCCCGCGAGCCCCACACAGCTCACCTCGCACCCCCCGCCACGTGAGGAGCACTGGATCAAATGATCTCTCGCCGCAACCTGTTCGCGGCCGCCGCCGCCACCGCTGTCTTCCCCTCGGTCCTCGCCGCCGCCTCGCGCGCTTCGGCGGCGACCAGCAGCACGCTGAACATCGACCTGTTGAACAACACGGGCTCGAACGAGGTCTACGCCTTCGTCACCGGCCTGGCCATCGACAACGGCAACGCCTGGTTCCTCCTGGAGTCCGACGGCCGGACCCCGTACTACC
>NZ_JAAFZA010000182.1 GCF_015356865.1 Catenulispora pinisilvae | reverse complement strand
GAGAGGGGGAACGCCGAGTGCGGCGTGACCAGCAGCGGGGCCGGGTGGCCGCGGTTGATCATCCGCAGGCCCGGGCCGGTGAGGTCGAGTTCGATGAGCAGCGCGGTGGCGAAGTCCTCGTGGCGTTCGGCGGCGTCGTGGCGTTCGGCAGCGTTGTGGAGTTCGGCAGCGTTGTGGAGTTCGGGCTCGGTGCCGCCGAGGCGGGCCCGGTGGGCGATCGTCGCGTCGAGGCGCTGGGCGAGCGCGATGAGGTCTAGGTCGGCGGCGTAGGTGTGAAAAGCGTGCACGACGGCCGCCGCGGTGGCCGCAGCCTGCGGTCCGGAGCCGCGGGCGTCGCCGATCAGCACCCTGACGGTGTCGCGGGTGCGGACCTGCGCGTGGAAGTCGCCGCTGAGTCCGTCGGCCGAGTCGCCCGGGCGTCGGTGGACGGCGGCTCGGAACGGGCTGGCGGACCCGGCTTCGGCCTGGGCGTGGGCCTGATCCTGGGCGGGGCGGCGGGGGCACGGGATGAGCGCGGCCATCGTGACCTCACCCCTGGCCGTGGTCGACGAGCCGGGCCAGCGCCCGGTCCAGGTCCAGGTGCCGGGGTTCGGAGCCGGCCGGGACGATCGCGTAGGCGTGGCACAGGAACATCCGGACCGCCGCCTGCGGGGTGATCACCAGGGCGGTCGAGGCGCCGCTGCGCAGCTCGATCATCAGATCGCTCAGGCCGAACGGCCAGACGTGGACGTCGCCCTCGCCGGTCGGGGTGTGCAGGCCGTCGGTGAGCAGGTCGCGGGCGAAGACCCACTCGATGGCGTCGGTCACCGCGCCGGGGCCGTCGGCCTCGCCCTCTTCGGCGTCGGCGCCGCCGTCGGGGTCGACGTCGAGGAACGCCAGCCGGACCGCGAACGGATCGTCGGAGCGGTAGCGCAGGACCGCGGGCACTCCCGCCATCCGCGTGTCGGAGGTCACGACGTGGGTCTTGAGCGGCTGTTCGTGGGTGGCGAGCATCGCGGTACTCCTTGCTGTCGACGGACCCGGCCGGTGGTGCCGTCGGGCCGCTCTAGTGGCGTTATCACAACAAGGACTTGTGAAGGGCGCCTGACCTTACGCGGTTTTCGCCCGAATTCTTTGTGATCTACGCCACACTGGAACGAAACGGATCTTCGGTACCATCGGTACGCACAGCGACGACTTGGGGTGAGATCGTGACCGAAGCCGCTATAAGCGACCAATCGCCTGCCGACGACGCGGAGCCGGTGCCGATGCCGGAGCTGGCGTCAGGGCCGGAGCCGGAGCCGGCGTCGGCGCTCGCGTCGGAGCCGAGGCCCGGCACCGACCTCGCGGCGTACACGCGCGTCTACGAGGAGCACAACAGCCGCCTCGTCGGCTACGCCGTCACCCTCACCGGCAACCCCTCGACCGCCGAGGACCTGGTCGCCGAGGCCCACTTCCGGGTCTGGCGCCGCATCGCGGCCGGCCACGCGGTCCAGAACATCCCGGCCTACCTGGCCACCACGATCCGCAACCTGGCGAACACCCTGCACCGCGCCACCACCGAGATCCCGGTCCCCGCCGAGACGGCCGAAGCCGAGTTCGGCCGGCCCGCCGCGACCGTGGCCCCGGACGACCTCTCGCAGCAGGTGGCACACGTGGACTTCGTCACGCGCCTGCTGAAGGACCTCCCCGAGCGCTGGGTCCACGCCCTGTGGCTGTCGGAGGTCGAGGACCTGCCGCTGGAGACGGTCGGCCGGCGCATCGGGGCGAACAGCAACGCCACGGCAGTGCTGCTGAACCGCGCCCGCGAGGGCCTGCGCCAGGCCTTCCTGCGCGGCTACCCAGGTGCGCCGGCGGCCGAGGCGTGCGCGAAGCACTGGCAGAAGATGCCCTCACTGCTCCGCGGCGGCCTGTCGGCCCGCCAGACGGACTCACTGCGCGGGCACGCGGAGCAGTGCGACGACTGCCGCGCCCGCCTGGCCGCGCTCCAGCAGGTCAACCTGCGGCTGCCCGCCCTGCTCGGCCCGGCGCTGCTGCTGCTCACGCTGGGCGGCGGCTCGCTGCGGCTGTTCGCCGCGGGGGCTGTCGGCGGCGCGAAGGCGGCCGGTGCCGCGGGCGGCGCGAAGACGGCCGGCATGGTCGGCGGCGCAAAGGCGGCTGGGGCGACTGCCGAGGCTACTGCTGGCGCGACGACCGCGGGAGCGCATGGCGCTGGAACGGCGGCCGGAGCTGCTGGAAGCGCGAAGATGGCTGGCGCTGTCGGCGGCGCGAAGGCGGCCGGTGCCACTGCCGGCGCGACGACCGCGGGAGCGCATGGCGCTGGAACGGCAGCCGGTGCGGCTGCCGGGGCGAAGACCGCCGGCGTGGTCGGCGGCGCGCGCCATCTGCGGCATGTCGGCGGCAAGCTGCGGCATGGCGTTTCGAGCGGAGGCGGCAAGACAGCCGTGGTCTCCGCGGGTGTGCTGGGGTCGACGGCCATAGCGGTCGCGGCGGTGGCGCTGACCGGCGGTGCCGCCCACCCGAGTGCCGCACCCGCTCAGCAGCCTGCGGCGCAGCCGGCCAAGTCAGTGCCCGCCGCCAAGACGACGCCCTCGGTTCCCAAGCACACGACCCCCGAGCCCGCAGCTCCCAAGCATCCGGCGCCGCCTGCCACATCCGCGCCGCAGCCGCAGCCCTCAGCCGTGCCGGTCCAGTACGCCCCGCGCCATGCCGCGCCCGCCGCGACGCCGCACGTCACGCCGACCCAGACCACGCCAGCCCAGACCACACCGGCCCAGGCCACGACCCCTCCGCCCGCCGCTACCCCGCCACCGGCCGTTGCTCCGCCGCCGACGCAACCGACGACGCAACCGGCCAGCACTCCCCCGCCGAGTCAGCCGGTCGCCGCACCGCCGGTGCAGACCCCTGTCACACCGCCGACGACTCCGGTGGCGACGCAGCCTCCTGTGACTCCTCCCTCGACAGCGCCGACCACACCGACGCCGCCGCCCTCCTCGACGCCGCCGAGTAAGCCGGACCACGACATCGACGTGATCATCGTCGTGAGCCCGCCGCTCAACGTGACGATCACGGTGCACCTCCCGCACCCCACGCAGGACCATGACAGCGCCCAGAGCCACGACGCGGCAGCCTCCAGCTCCCAATCGCGCTGACTGTTCGGGCGGCCGAGCCATTTCCGCAAAGTCACCCGGATGACCGCGACAGACAGGACACGCCGGACGCCCCGATGAGTTGCTGGGGTGGGGGTCCGCTCGACCGAAGGAGGTCCAGAGGCGATGTCCAAGTCAGGGAAGAAGAACGAAGGGAACGCCGAGCACGTCGCCAAGTCCGACGTGCGGCACCGTTACAAGGTGACGGAGTTCGCCGACTTCACCCGGCGCGAGGTGAAGCCCGACGGCTCGGAGAAGATGATGCCGCGGGTCGCCGTCCTCACCCCGATGAACGGTGCCGGTAAACAGGTGCGGGCCTACGTCCCGGGCAACCTGGACGCCCCGCTGGAGGTGGGCTCGGTCGTGATGTGCCGGGCGCACGACAAGCCGAACAAGGGCGACGGTCCGCCGGTGAAGTTCCGGATCACCAACGTAGTCGAGGCCGGAACCGGTGGTGACGGCACGCTGACCGCCGCGCAGAACCAGCTCGCGAGCCGGACGGCGACCGGCGCGATCGCGATGGAGCCGAGCGAAACCGCACGCCGGTGAGTCGGTGGCCGATAGCAAGCCGGTAGCCGGTAGCCATTAAGTCAGCATGCTGACGCTGATGGCGGCAGGCGGCAGGCGGCAGACCAGTCCGGGGCGCCCCGCACGAATGGGGCGCCCCGGATTCCGCATCCGGTTTTCGCAGCCCACTGATTCAGTCAGGCAAGGTTCTGAGATTGCTCGGCAGCCGACGCGAGTCGGCGCAGGACCAGGATCCCGCCGATGCCCGGCAGCAGGGAGGCGACCTTGGTGCCGGCGACCGCGCGGTCGTTGCGCCACGTGGTGACGACGATGACCAGGTAGGCGCAGCCGTGGGTGGGACCGATCAGGGAGCTGACCGGCGCGAGCCGCAGGGTCGCCAGGTTGGCCAGCAAGACGACGAGCGTGACGAGTTCGGCGCAGGCGGCGATGCGGAAGAAGCCGGTGGGCACGGTCACGCTCCCGTGGTGGAGCCGGGGCGGATGATCATCAGGACCGTGACAGTCGCCCAGAGGAGGTTGAACACGCCGGTATCCATGGCCAAGCGCGTACTGAGAGTAGTGCCGGTGGCTCCGGCGGGCTCGGCCAGATCCGTGAGCGCGGCCTGCTGTCCCGGCAGGATCCGCAGCATGAGCACAGCCGCGGCCACGGCGGTCAGGGCGATCGCGGTGATCAGCCAGGCGCTGCCCAGGACGCCGAGGTTGCTCGCGGTGGCGAAGCCGAATACGGGTACCGCCATGCCGATCGCGGCGTAGACGCGGCAGACGCGGTGCAGCAGGTGGAGCTGGTTGGACGCGGAGGTGTCGCCCGCGCCCGACGGGTCCCGCGCCTGTCGCAGAACCCTGGGAAACATACTCGCGGCGACGGCCACCGGGCCGACCGCGATGATGGCTGCCAAAACGTGCAGCGACAGCAGGAATTTGGTCACTTCGCGACGCTATCGAGCTAGCGTCGCCCACCCCAGTGGCAATTGTGACAGGTTTCAACGGAAAATTGCCATCACCCCATCTAGGGCTTTGAGCTGCTGATACGTCGCTATCGATCTCTACCGAAGGCTGCTTCCAGTGCCGCGTAGAGGTATGTTCTGGCCATGCACACCATCGCCGTAGTCGCCCTGGACGGGGTGATCCCCTTCGACCTGTCGACCCCGATCGAGGTCTTCACCCGCTTCCGGCTGCCCGACGGACGGCCCGGCTACCAGGTCCGCGTCTGTGCCGAGCACGAAGAGGTCGAAACCGGGACCTTCACCCTGCGCGTCCGCTGGGGACTCGAGGCATTGCAGGACGCTGACACGATCGTCGTCCCCGGCATCGCCGAACTCCGCGCCCCGCTGCCGGACGCCGTCGCCGACGCGCTCCGCGCCGCCGCGGCGAACGGCACCCGCATCGCGTCGATCTGCACCGGCACCTTCCCCCTGGCCGCGACCGGCCTGCTCGACGGCCTGCGCGCCACCACGCACTGGCTCGCCGCCGACCAGTTGGCCGCCGCGTATCCCGCGATCGAGGTGGACCCGAACGTCCTGTACGTCGACAACGGCCAGTTCCTCACGTCCGCCGGTGCCGCCGCCGGACTCGACCTGTGCCTGCACCTGATCCGCAAGGACTACGGCTCCGCGGTCGCCGCCCACGCCGCCCGGCTGTCGGTGATGCCGCTGGAGCGGGAGGGCGGACAGGCGCAGTTCATCGTGCACGACCACGTCCCCGCCCCGGCTCCGCGAGGCGCCACGCTGGACCCGCTCCTCACCTGGCTCCGGGACAACCTCGGCCGCGACCTCACGCTGCCCGACATCGCCGCCGAGGCGGGCCTGAGCACCCGCACGCTGATCCGCCGCTTCCGCGAGCAGACCGGCACCACGCCCTTGCAGTGGCTCCATCGCGCCCGCGTCCGCCGCGCACAACACCTGCTGGAGACGACGCAGCACTCGGTCGAGCGGATCGCGACGCAGGTGGGGTTCGGGTCGGCGACGGCGTTCCGGGATCGGTTCAAGCGGACCGCGGGCGTCAGCCCTCAGGCCTACCGGCGGTCGTTCGGCTCGGTCGGCGCGCCCAGCCGATGAACAACCTCAGGAGGCCCACCCGACCGACCGATGAGCGAGATGAGCGAGATGAGCGCGCAATGGCCAACCGGGCAATGAACAACCAACGAGCAATCGATAGGCACTGATTTTCGAACACCGCTTCACTCTCACCCCCACCAGCCACCTCCGAAGCGCGAGCAACCCTTCTGGCCCCCTCCAACTGGCGCCCCACCCCGACCGCATTTCTAGTGGGGAACCAGTAGGCCGCCGAATCCGGGGGCCGCGAGAGGAGTGAGCGCATCATGCAGCACCCGCGTCCGGCCCAGGCCGCCGGCATCGCCCTCGCCGCGGCTGTGCTGGCCGCAACCGCCGCCGGCTGCGGCAGCGCGAAGAGCGCCAGCAAGTCCGGCTCGTCCGGCGGCACCGCGGGGGGCTCGAATTCGAGCACCCGCATCGGCATCCTGCTGCCGGAGTCCAAGACCACCCGGTACGAGGCGTTCGACAAGCCGTACCTGGAGGCGGAGCTGAACGCCAAGATGCCGGGCGTGCAGATCGACTACTACAACGCCGGGCAGGACGCCACGGTGCAGCAGACCCAGGTCGACACCGCGCTCACCAAGGGCGACAAGGTGCTGATCCTGGACGCGGTGGACTCCAAGTCGATCCAGGCCTCGGTGCAGAAAGCGCACGACGCCGGCGTGAAGGTGGTCGCCTACGACCGGCTCGCGCAGGGTCCGGTGGACGCCTACGTCTCCTTCGACAACATGAAGGTCGGCGAGTTGCAGGGCACCGCCCTGCTGAACGCGCTGGGCTCGGACGCCGCGAGCAAGCAGATCGTGATGATCAACGGCTCCCCCACCGACCCGAACGCCGCGCAGTTCAAGGCCGGCGCGCAGTCGGTCCTCAACGGCAAGGTGAAGATCGGCAAGGAGTACGACACCCCGAACTGGGACCCGAACACCGCCAACCAGGAGATGGCCGGCGCCATCACCGCGCTCGGGGCCGCCAACATCAACGGGGTCTACTCCGCCAACGACGGCATGGCCGCCGGTATCGCCACCGCGCTGAGCGCCGGCGGCCTGCACGTCCCGCTCACCGGCCAGGACGCGCAGCTCGACGCCATGCAGCGGATCGAGGCCGGCACCCAGACCATGACCATCTACAAGCCCTACAAGCCCGAGGCCGACGGCGCCGCCGACGTGGCCGTGGAGCTCGCGCAGGGCAAGACCCCCGGCACCGACCTGCTGCCGGACAAGCAGACCTCGGGCTCGGGGCAGTCGGTGCCCTCGAAGCTGATCACGCCGACCGTGGTCGACAAGAGCAACGTCTGTAGCACCGTCGTCAAGGACGGCCTGTACACCGCCGCGCAGATCGGCATCACCTGCTGATCCCTCCCGGCCCCGGCGCCAGGAGCGAGAAGCAGACCGATCGACAACCCCGAACCACGCGGAGGTCCCGCCCATGCCCGACACCACTTCGCAACCCGTGCTGGAACTGCGCGGCGTCTCCAAACGGTTCGGGGCCGTGCAAGCCCTCACCGACGTCGACCTGGCGGTACACGCCGGTGAGGTCCTCGCCCTGGTCGGCGACAACGGCGCCGGCAAGTCCACCCTGGTGAAGACCATCTCCGGGGTGAACCAGCCGGACGACGGACAGATCGTCTGGGAGAACCACTCCGTCTCCGTCAAAGGTCCCAGCGACGCCCAGAAGCTCGGCATCGCGACCGTGTATCAGGACCTGGCGCTGGCCGACAACCTGGACGTGGTCGGGAACCTGTTCCTGGGCAACGAGATCACCAGGGCCGGGATCCTGGACGAGATCGCCATGGAGGGCCGCTCGCGCGAACTCCTTCAGACGCTGTCGATCCGGATCCCCAGCGTCCGGATCCCGGTCGCCTCGCTGTCCGGCGGTCAGCGGCAGACGGTGGCCATCGCCCGCTCGCTGATCGGCGAGCCCAAGGTGGTGCTGCTGGACGAACCCACCGCCGCGCTCGGCGTGGAGCAGACCGCGCAGGTGCTGGACCTGGTCGAGCGGCTGCGCGACCGGAACCTCGGGGTGATCCTGATCAGCCACAACATGGAGGACGTGATGGCCGTCGCCGACACCATCGCGGTCCTGCGGCTGGGCCGGAACAACGGGTTCTTCGACGCGCACCGGACCAACCAGGAGGAGATCATCTCGGCGATCACCGGCGCCACTGACAACGCCGTCACCAGGCGGGCGGCCCGGCACTCGGAGGGACAGCAATGAGCCAGGGTCCGAACAGCGGCGGCACCGGCGGTTCCGGTCCCGGGTCCGGCGGCGGTGGCCGTGGCGGCTCCGGGTCCGGGTCCGGTGGCGGTTCCGGTTTCGGTAGCAGTTCCGATAGCGGCGACGGCGAGAACCGAGAGTTTCCGCCGCGGATACCGTCCGGATCCGGCGACTACAGCGGCGAGGAGCGGCCGGCACCGGCCGGCGGCGGTTCGGTCAGCGACAAGGTCGAGGAACTGCTGGCCGCCGGCGCCACCCCGGCCGAGGCCACCACCCAGGCCGCGAAGGCCACCGGCGAGTCCAAGGACGTGGTCCGGGAGATCGTGCAGACCATGGTCCCGGCCGCCGGCTCGGCCGCCGACCCGCGGCTGTTGCAGCGCGAGGGCGGCGTGGCCGGGTACTGGACCGAGTTCATGCGCCGGGTCAAGGGCGGCGAGCTGGGCTCGCTGCCGGTGATCGCGGCGCTGATCATCATCTGGATCGTGTTCTACGCGCTGAACAGCACGTTCCTGTCGGCGCAGAACCTGTCGAACCTCTCGCAGCAGATCGTCGGCACCGGGATGATCGCCCTGGGCGTGGTGTTCGTGCTGCTGCTCGGCGAGATCGACCTGTCGGTCGGTTCGGTGTCGGGGTTGGCGGCGGCGGTGTTCGCCGTGGTGTCGGTGAACAACGGCGTGAACCAATGGCTGGCGTTGATCCTGGCCCTGGTCACCGGGGTCGGGACCGGGTTCATCCACGGCTTCTTCTTCGCCAAGATCGGCGTACCGGCGTTCGTGGTGACGCTGGCCGGTAACCTGGCGTGGAACGGCTTGATGTTGAACGTGCTGGGTTCGACCGGCACCGTGAACCTGCCCAACAACGGCATCGTCTCCAAGCTCTACACCACCATCTACGGTCAGCTCGCCGCCGCTTACGGGGTCGCGGCCATCGCCGTCGTGCTCTACGCGCTCGTCGCGCTGTACGGCCGCATGCGGCGGACGAAGGCCGGGGTGCCGGCCCAGCCGCTGGGCGAGATCGCGGCGCGGGTGATCCTGCTGGCGATCGTCGCCTTCGTCGTGGCCTACGTCTTCAACCAGTACAAGGGCCTGCCGCTGGCGCCGCTGATCTTCCTGATCTTCATCGTGATCGGCGACTTCATCCTGCGGCGCACGGTCTACGGCCGCCGCATCTTCGCGGTCGGCGGCAGCATCGAGGCCGCGCGCCGGGCCGGTATCAGCGTGCCGTTCATCCGGATCACGGTCTTCATGATCTGCGGCCTGATGTCGGCGGTCGGCGGCATGTTCCTGGCCGGCCAGATCGAGTCCGCCTCGCAGACCTCCGGCAGCGGCAACCTGCTGATGAACGCGATCGCGGCCGCGGTCATCGGCGGCACCAGCCTGTTCGGCGGACGCGGCAAGACCTGGTCGGCGCTGCTCGGCGCGCTGGTCATCGGCTCGATCCAGTCCGGGATGAACATCCAGGGGCTGTCGAACAGCATCCAGTTCATGGTCACCGGCGCGGTGCTGCTGGCCGCGGTGGTCATCGACTCGGTGGCGCGGCGGACGCAGAAGGCCAGCGGGCGGGTTTAGGGCTGGTTGGTCGGCTGGTTGGTCGGCTGGCTGGTTCAGCTGGCTGGCTGGTCGGCTGGCGGCTCGGCTGACTGGCTCAGCTGGTTGATCGGCTGGTTGATCGGCTGGTTGATCGGCTGGTTCGCGGCTCGGCAAGCTGGTTCGGCAGGCGGCTCGGGCCGGGTGCCCGGGCCGCCAGCTTGCTCAGGCAGCTAATTCGAGCCGAGTCCTCGGGCCGGTTCAATCAGCGGCCGGTTAGGCCAATCAGCCCATCAGCCCATCGCGCCCGCTACGCGGACCCGGACCCGGATCCCGCTGCCGCGGCCTCCGCCAGCGCGGTCCGCGTCCCGCAATCGATCTCGTAGGCCAGAATCAGCTCAGCGATCGCCCGCGGGTTCGACAACGAGCGCCCCGTCTGCTTCTCCAACCGCCGCAGCCGGTTCCGCACCGTATTCGGGTGCACGAACATCCGGCGCCCCGCCTCTCCCGCCGATCCGTCGGCGTCCAGCCAGGCGCCGAAGGTGTCCAGCAGCAGCATCCGGTCCTGCGCCGGCAGTCCGTCGAGTCCGGCCAAGATCCCGCGTGCCACCCGCGGCATGATGTCCGGCGCGCTGCCGGCCACCGCTGACAGCGGGTCGTTGCCGAACACCACCACGCGCCGGCGTTCAGCCGCTCCGTGCAGGGCGATCCGTGCCAGCCGCAGGGCCAGCGACGTGGAGCGCAGGTCGTCATACGGCGGCGAGACGCCGACCCGCGAGCCGCCGCCCGCGTACAGCGCGGTGACCAGACGATCCAGTTGCGCGCCGGATCCGGGCAGTGCCGCGACGCCGATCTCGACGTCATGCATGAGCCGCCAGGCCGAGTCGATGCCGAGCACGCCGAGTCCCTGCTCGATCTGCGGCAGCGCGTGCCGGCCCACCTCGGGCACGCGCGCGGCGATCACCACGAACGGGCCGCTGGCCGGCAGCCGCAGCAGCTCGGCGGCCTCCCACACGTTCGTGTCCGCCAGCCGTCCTTCCAGCAGCGCCTGCACCACCGCCGAGCGCCGCTGTTCCTCGCTGCGGATCTGGCGGCCCAGCTCGTCGCGGTAGCCGGTGGACATCTCGCGGGTGAAGGCGTCCAGGGACGCTATCAAGATGGTCGCGGCGTCCAGGCAGGCATCGGCCGACATGCCCATATCGCGCGCGGTCTCGACGATCGCGGACCACACCACGCGGAACGCCACGCGGTAGCCGTCCATGAACACGGTCAGCGGGATGCCGTCGGCGGCCCCTATCCGGCCGGTGGGGCCGGCCGCGCGCAGGTCGGCCTTCTGGCTGCGGGCCATCGGGTCGAAGGCTGAGACCACGTGGTCGTGCACTGAGTCGCGCAGCATCTGGCGCGAGACCATGCCGGCATAGACGGGGAACTGCTCGAAGACGCGTGTCATCACGGTGTCGGTGATGTCGTCGGCGCGGGCCAGCATCAGGCCGGCGAGCGTCGTCAGCTCCGCCATCTTCTGGTCGCCGTTCGCCGGCCGCGAGCTCCCGCTCTCCACACGGCGCACCCTAGTGCGGCGGCGGTCTGCTGACCGGACGAATCGCCGATTGATCACTCTTATGTGGAGAGTTCTGTCACCCGTCCGGCGTGGCGACCGGATCAGCGACGTCCGGGAACGGGAAGGGCCAGTTCAGCAACTCCTCGCGCCGTAGCGCACCGACCTCGCCGACGTCACCCACGGCCTGGTCACGCAGACCTCCATACGGAGCGGCGACCGCCGCTTCCAACAGCGGCGTCAACGCCCCGGATTCCATCGACGCGCGCACCGCCGGATGCACCGCCTCCAGGCTGCCGGTCCGGGCCAGTTCCAAGTTCCACACGGCTTCGGGCCCTGATATCCGGGCCAGGTGCGCGTAGAGGAACAGGCGGGCCTCCGGCGACAGGTCCGGCTCCAGATTCCGGATCAACGCATACACCACATGCGCCTCCTGCGCGGTGGCCGCGGCCATCTCCTCGATATCGAGGGCCACCGCGACTTCGGGCGCGAGCGCCGCGCGGACCCGCTGCCGAACCTGGGGAACACGTAGCCTGCGATACGCGACGAGTCGCAACGCCGGCGATGCCCACTCGTTCATGCAGATCGCCGCCGCGATCCCCGGCTCGCGGTCGGCGAATGCCAGGAGGCTGCGAAGCGTGACGTCCGGCGCGAGCGGATTCGCGGCCAGTTGCAGCCGCACGCGCGCGCTGGCTTGTGGCCTCAGCGCGTGGTCGACGACCGGCTGGGACAACGGGACGTGGCTGACGATCCGCAACAGCGCGCGGGCGCAACGGACGGCTTCGGGTTCGCTGACGACCCGACCGGTGACGGGCGTGGGCGCGGCGTCGGCCGCGATATGTGCCAAGGTCTCGGCCGGGGCCAGCGCGAGCAGGATGTTCGACCCGCGCCACAGATGGTCGCCCAGGCCGCTGAGCACTGCGGGTATCAGCCGCCGGTCTGCGGGGTCGGTCGGCTCCTGACGCTGACGCAGCAGGCTGTGCAGACTGCCGGACCACGAATCGACCGCGACGACGGCCTCGGCCCAGGGCCGTGGTTCGCAGCCGGCGTCGTGCCGGATCCGGCGGACCAGTTCCGGCCCGGTGCCGCCGACTCTCGGATCCAGCAGCACCGTCAACGCGATCACCGCCGGACGTACCCGATAATAGAGATCGTCAACGCTGATGGTGCCGACCCGGATGCCGATCAGGACCGTATCGCGCAGGTGGCCGAAGGCGTCCAGCTCGGGGTGGGGGTCGAGCGCCAGATCGTGGTCGTAGTCGGCGATGGTGGGACGGGGTCGCAGGGTCGGCAGCGGTTCGGGGGAGACCCGCCGTTGAAGGTCCGTCAGGCTTTGGAAGGTCAAGAACGGGAGCCCCGCCCCATCCTCGTGAAGCAGGGCCTGGAGTTCCGCTTCCAGTTTGTCGATGCTGAAAACCACAAGACTATGGGAACACACAACACGCAACCAGCGCGGATCTCGTCTCAGGCCTCTTCCAAGCGCAGGTCACTGGCTATCGTGGAGACATGTCCGAGTTCGGGATCGAGATGCGCCGCCGGCGCATGCGCCGCGAGTTGTCACTCGCCGCGCTGGCTGACCGCGTGCACTACGACAAGGGCTATCTGAGCAAGATCGAGACCGGGCGGCTGCCGGCCAACCGACGCCTGGCCGGCCTGGTCGACGTCGAGCTGGAGGCCGAGGGGGAACTGGTCGCGCTGGTGCCGCAGGAGTCCCGGCGCCGCAGCGGCCCGGAGACGCCGACCGCCGAGGACGCCCAGAGCAGCGAGCCGGACTGGGGACGCGAGCTGGCCGCGTTCGGCGAGGCGTTGTCCGTCCCGTTGACGATGCGACCGACCGCGGGCCGGGGCGAAGCCGACGATCTCCGGCTGCTGACGCACTACTGGGAGGAATTCGACCGGCATCGGCGACTCAGCCAGCAACTGCCCCCGGAACTGGTACTGCGGCGGCTGATCGTTGATTTCAATACCCTGATGGAGCTGGTGCAGACCTCGCGATCGACGGCGTCGCGGCTGCGACTGCTGGCGGCCCGCTACGCCGAGTTCATCGGCTGGATGTGCCAGGAAGCCGGACGCCTGGACCTCGCGCTGGCCTGGACCCGCCGCACCGCGGACCTCGCGACCCGGGCCGAGGCCGCCGACCTGGCCGCGTACACGCTGGTCCGGGAAGCGGAACTCGCGTTGTACGAAGGGGATCCGGCCACGGCCATGGAGTTGGCCGGACGGGTGTTGGAGGATCCGCGGGCCCAGGCGCGCAGCCGCGGGTTGGCCGCACACCGGCAGGCGCAGGCGTTCGCGGTGCGGGGCGATCACGCGGGATGCCTGAATTCGCTGGACCATGCCCGCGATCTGCTCCATCCCGAGCGCATCGCGCAGGAAGCCCGGTCGGCGGGCGAGCCGGTGGTCGGATCGGCGACGGTAGGCGGGCTGGACAACGCCATAGCCGGCTGGTGCCACTACGACCTGGGGCGTCCGCGCCGGGCCAGCGAGTTCCTGGCCGACGCGCTGGAGCGGACGCCCGCCGAGGCGCATCGCTCGCGGGCGCTGTTCGGTGCCCGGCTCGCCCTGGCCTACGAGGCATCCGGGGAGCTGGAGGAGATGCGGGCGGTGACGCTTCAGGTGCTGCGGGACGCCGGCCTGGTCCACTCCGCGGGCGCCGACGCCGAACTGCGCGGGCTGTCCCGCGCGCTGATGCGCCACCACAACATCAGAGAACTGCGAGAGCTGCGCAGCAGCCTCGACGAGGCCCTCGTCGGCGTCCGATGACCGCCCCGGGGACGCCGGAGAGCCAGGCCGACTGGCAGCGTCTGGACAGTGTCGTGGTGCTGGCCACGCCCTGGTTCGACGTGCGGCAGGACGCGGTGATCCGGCCCGACGGCGCCGCCGACGTCTACCACCACGTGGCCACCCCCGGCTCGGTGACCATCCTCCCGGTCGCCGCCGACGGCCGGGTTCTGCTGACCCGGCAATGGATCTACACCCACGGCGGCGTCCAGTGGCGGCTCCCGGCCGGCACCATCGAACCCGCCGACGAACGCCCGGTCGCCGCGGCCCGGCGCGAGCTCGCCGAGGAGACCGGGCTGCGTGCCACCGGCTGGACCGCGATCGGCAAGGTCAACGGCGCGGACAGCCTGACCAACCACGTGGACCACGTGTTCGTCGCCCACGAGCTGACCCAGGGCCAGGCCGCGCGGGAAGGCGGCGAAGCCGATATGGAGTTGTGCTGGCTGTCGTTCCAGGAGGCGCTGGAACTGGTGTGGTCCGGGCAGATCCGGCACGCGGGCAGTGCCTACGCGCTGCTGGCGTTCGGGATTCGCGAGAGCGGTATTCGGGTCGAGGTCTCTTGAGACCTCACGCCTCATCAGGCTCCTTACCCACAGAGCCGACCGCGTCGTCCGAGTCATCCAAGTCACCCGGGCTGTCCGCGCGCAGATGCTCGATCGCCTTCTCGCACAACTCCCGGATCATCTCCGGCGGGATCGCGTAATCGCGGCCGGGCAGGAACGAGACCGGGTCCGACAGCGCGCCGTCCGGGCCATACGGCTCGACGACGACTTCGATGTCGACGACGTCGCCCTCGGCGAGGCCGAGCGGGGAGTCAGAGCGCGGGTCCAGCTGCACGCCGGCGTGCTGGTAGCGGTAGCTGAAGCGGACGCCCACCGCACCGCCGTACTCCGAGGCCTCCGTCGGGAGCGCCAGCTGCTCGGTGAGGGCGGCGATCAGGTTCCGCGGGGTGGCGGCGATGGCGAGGCGGACCTCGTGCGAGACGCGCAGCGACTGGTTGCGGGCGTAGACATGCAGCGCCGGTGCGGCGTGCGGGTCTGGCTCCGGGACCGGCGCCGGGGCCGGCAGGACCCTGGTTCCCACCGCGCGGTCCCGCTTCCACACCGTTGCCAGCCGGTCGGCTGCGACCTCGCGCAGGCCGCCGAAGGCGTCCAGGTAGCGGCGAGGCGCCAGGACCGGGGGCAGATCGCTGTCGTCCAGCCGGACGATGAACACGAAGGGGCGGGCCCGGCGCTGCTCCAGCACCATCGCCGCGGAGATCTCACTGTTGACCCAATAGCGGTCGCGGGCTGCCGCCGACCAGGCCAGGACGTAGTAGTCCGACCGCTCCAGGGCGCCGTTGATGCTCATCACCACGTCGTCGCCGGGCAGGATGTCCATGATGTCGAGGAAGGGGTCGATCCCCCGGTCCAGCAGATCCCGGTGGAACTTCAGGACCTCGGCGCGGTCGGCCGTCGCGTAAGAGACGAAGACGGCGGGGCCCTGCCGGTCAGGATGATGCGGCATTTTCTCTCATTCGGTCTGGCGAGCGGGACGGGACAAGTGGCGGAGCACGTGCACCGGCACACGTGCCGATGCACGCAATATAGGCGCCCCGACTTGATGCCCTGAATCCCCGTACAAAGTCCAGCACGCCCACCAGGCCGGATGCCCCGGCTCCGGAATGTCGGCGGCCAGCGCGACCCGGCCGTCGCGGATGTCCAACTGCGCGCGTTGCAACGCCACATCGCGCGGGAGGTAGCGCAGGTAGTCCTCGAAGCGGTCGAGGAGCGCGGCGGTGATGGAGACCTCTGCGACCCAACGCGCGGCCACCACCGAGGCGGCGCCGGCGTGCAGACCGGCGCGGACGAAGCCGGTCCGCTCGTCGCGGCCGACGCGCTGCGCCATCCCCGACTCGCAGGCGCCGAGGATCAGGGTTCCGCACGCGTTGAGGGCCGCCTTTTGGAAGCGATTCGGTGGGATGCGGCCGTCGCGCTCCGTCTTCGTGCTGGCGAACTGGAGCCAGGTTCCGGTGGCGTCCCCGGTGTCGGACTGGCCGTGGCCGAGGATGCGGACGCGGCGGTAGGGCGTGCGTGCCAGTTCCCGCTCGAAGTCTTCGGGGGTGGCCTTCGTCAGGACCTTGCGACGTCGAGCTTTGCGGGTTGGATCGTCGGCGCCGTCGAACGCGCTGACCAATAGTGAACGGCTGCCGCGGTTGGCTTCAGAGCGCTGATGAAGCAGCGGGCGGATCGAGAGGCAAGGGAGGTCCGATAGTGCGAAGCGGCACAAGATCGGGACCCGCTCCTCATCGCCGTTGGTGATCGGCAATGCCGCCAACGGCAGGTCGGACAGCACACCGCCGGCGACCACCACCAGCCGCTTGACGCGCCGCGGCACCAGGCCCAACACCGTCTCGACGCCGATCTCGGCGGCCAGTTGGTCGATGAGACGACAGACTTGGGCCCGGCCCTCGGGCTGGCTCAGGCGGATCTCGTTGCACTGCTTTCGCAGTTCTTTGACCAGCTTCTCCAGCTTGCTCCGGTCCGCCGGGACGTCCACGTGGTGCACCAGGTCGCGGCCGACGATGCCGTGGTGCACGCGGTGCGGGCGGGCGTGCATGATCCAGACGGCCTCGTCGCGGCGGGTCGCGTCGGCGATGGTGCGCAGCCACGCCCAGGCGGCGGCGCCGTCGGTGGGCGGCGGGAGGCGGCGCAGCTGCCGCTCGGCGTCGGGGGCGACGCGGCCGAGGATCGCCGCGCCGCGTGCCGATTCCATCGCGACGATCGTCGCGGCGACGGCGGCGGCCGCGTGCGCTCCGCCGGGTCCGGACCTCGCGAGCTCGGCGGCGACACGGATCCGCTCGTCATGCTCGTTGGGGATGTCCTCCAGCAGCGTGGCCCGGACCTCGTCGCTGAGCTGGCGCGCGACGAGGTCCTCTTCCAGGGCGTGGGCCGCGGCCCAGCGTTCCGAGGCCAGATCGGGCAGCTTCATCAGCTCATAGGCCTCGCCGAGCAGACGCAGGGCCCGGATACGCACCTCAAGGAGCTGATTCGCCTCGGCGAGCTCGGATGCGGCGACCAGATCCGCCACCGTCTCGGCAAAGTGCCCCTCCCCCTTCCGGCGCTTGACCGCGGCGACCGCCACCTCACCGGAGACCAGGTGCCAGTAGGCGCGCTCGCGATCGGAGGCGGCGAGCTCCCGGACCGCGTCGAGATCCGCGCGCGCCTGCCCGACCTCGCCATCGTCCACCAGCCGGACGGCGTTCAGCAGGGTCCTGCTGAAGCGCTGCGCCGGCGGCTCGGTCCCCTCCACCGAGCCGCCCGGCCTCAGCAGCGTTTCGAGCACCCCGCTGAGAGCTTTGAGGGCCTTGCCACGTCCCAGCGCCACGAGCAGCACTACCAGTTCTTCCAGGACCGGCAGGCGCAGAGCGTCGTCGAGGTGGTCGGAGGCGAGCGCGGTCAGGATGACGTGGAGCGCTTCCTCGTAGCGGTACTGGTTTCTGAGGGCTAGTGCGCGGGTCAACGCGCGCGGTATTGATGTCGCTGGCTCTGTCGCGTCGGCTGGCGCGGGGTTCGGCTCGGGCTCGGCGAGGATGTCTGCCGTGGCCTGCTCGGAGCCGTCGCGAGCGGCCAGGAGGCGCAGATCGGCTTCGACGACGGCTGCCGACGCGGCGTCCCCCAGGGACTGGAACACGTCACGGGACTCGGTCAGGTAACGCATCGCGGCGTCGCGCTCGACCGCGGCCAGCCCTTCAACCCGCCGCAGCCGGGCGTGATCGACGGAGTCCAGCTCGGCGCCGGCGGTCTGGCGAATCTCGGCCGCGTCGGCGGCGGCACTCGCGTGGGCCCCGGCCTCTGATCGCACCTGCGCGCGCTCCAGGAGCAGGGGAACGCGGACCACGGCCCGCTCGGACGCCAGGTACTGGCCGCAGCGCGTGGCGGCGGCGGACAGGAAGCCGGCGGAACGAAGGAGGCTGACATGCTCGGCGGCGAGGGTCGACCAGAGCGCGGCATCATCGGACGCCACCAGGTCGAGGACGCTCGCGTAGGCGGCATCCACGGCGGCAGGCTCAGCGGCGGGCTCGGCGGCCGGGATCTGGCTCAGCGACCGCGCACGCTCCAAGGCCGCCACGAGTGGATCCTCGGCTTCGAGGAAGAAGCTCTCACTCACGATCCGCTCCGACCGAGCCGCGACAGATCACACACTCGCCTCCCACGCCGACTCCGGCGCACCCGCCAGCCACCTGCACTCGCGCCTCCCATCCAGCTCAGCAAAGAAGCTCTCACTCACGTCTGCTCCAGCCGACCTGCGGCAGATCACACACTCGCCTCCTGTACCGACCAGCTCAGCAAACAGGCTGACCCGATCCCGCCAGACTCACCATCAGCACCGTCCCCGGCGCCACCCCCGCACCGCTCCCCGTACTCGCCGGCGCCGAAGGTGTGCCGCTCGGCGCGGGCGTGCTCGGTGTCGGCGCCGGCGCCGAACCGCCGCCCGCGCCGCCACCGCCGACCGGCACCGAAGCGCCGGATCCCCCTGCTCCGATCGGCGGGCAGCCGGTGGGGCCGGCGGGTTGGGCCAGGCCGGCGGTGTTCACCAGTTGCCACTGGGCGCCGTCGTAGGTGCGCAGGTCCGGCTGCGCGGTCGTGCTGTCGGCTCGGGGGTCGTGGCCGGGCGAGACGGGGAGTACCGAGACCTTGAATGTGGGTGGTAGCGCCTCGGGGATGATCTGGCCGGCGGCGAGGTGGAGGGCGGCGCGCAGGGTCGGGCTGAAGTAGACGGCGTCGGCTCCGGGGGTTTGGAAGACGCTGCCGAGGAACATCGTGAGGGGTTTGGCGGTGGGGGTCAGCGGGGTGGCGTCGTCCTGCTCGATCTCGTCGGGGATGCCCGCGTGCTCCTTCACGATGTCGAAGACCGCGGTGCCGGTGAGGTCGGGGCCGAGGGCGCGCAGGACGCGGTCGGCGAGGTCGCTGCCGATCGGGGCCAGGAGGACCGTGCCGTCGTCGGCGGCCAGGGCGACGCCGTCGTCGTCGAGTGCGGCGGCGTGCAGGCGGCCGTCCTTGGCCTGCGCGGCGGACTGGAGCAGTTGCTTGATCTTGGGGAAGTCGCGGAGCAGGGCGGCGCCCTCCACCGAGCCGTCGACGCCGAGGACCGGGTCGGCGGCCGGGACCACGACGCTGTCGCCGGCCTCGGAGAGGGTGGCGCTCTGGCCTGTCAGGGTCTTGACGGTGATGGTCGGGTCCGAGTGGTCCGGCGGGGGCACGAAGGCCGCGAGCGCCGGGTTGTCGCCGGAGGGTGGCAGGACACTGAGATAGCCGTCGGGCGGCGGGCCGGGGCCGGCGGTGAAGGACCCGTCCATGAACGACGGCCCGCCCTTGTCCGGTGCCGCCGGCCCGCCGATCCGGAACGCCAGCGCGTCGCCGGCGGTCGGGACCGTGGCGGTGACGCCGAGCCACGGCTGGCCCGGGCCGCTCAGCCGGTCCTTGACCGTGCCGTCCGGGCTCTTCACCTCGTACAGCACACCGTCGGAGGCCGCCGGCACGTTGGCCGCGACCCCGTGCGACAGCTTGGCCTGGATCGACGACAACGCCCGGCGCGCCTTGTCCACCACCCCCGAACGCCACTGGACCGTGACGATGTTCGCGGTGTCCGTGGTGTCGAGCGAGCCGAAGTCCTGGCCCTGATACGTGAGGTCTTCCCGCACGCTGTGTCCGGTGGTGGTCTCGCGGTATTCCAGCGTCCGGTCCGGGTCCGACGAGCGCCAGACCTTCAAGTCGCCCAGCGGGATGACCTTGCGTCCGGTCGCCTTGATCTCGACGGTCGAGGTGTCCCCGGCCATCGACAGCGTGCGGTCGACGCGGTCGGAGACCTTCCCCGAGTCGTCGATCGACACCCGGTCGATCTCGCCGGTGCCGGAGGCGTCGTCGTACGTGGACTTCGGATCGAACAACCCGGCCCGGGTGACCGAGGTCGGCAGTTCGGGCCGGTAGTCCTGGTCGCCGATGCGGTCGTAGACGTCGCTGAGCGACACCCCGCCCTCGATCTCCACGAACCCGCAGTCCCGGAAGTCGCGGCTGGGGTCGACGATCAGCGCCTCCTCCTGATTTTGATGACGGCTCAGCGCCGAGGGCGGCGCCACGAAGTCGATCGGCGCCCGTTCGCGCAGCTGGTTGTCGGCGGTGTACCAGGCCTTGAACGGGGTCGGTGCGGGGCTCTGCGACTCGGTCGGCAGGGTCGCCTTGCCCTCGTGGGTCAGCCACTCCAGCGCACCGCTCCAGCGCATGATCTGGTCCAGGCGCTGGTACTGCGGCTCGTAGTCCTCGATGTCCTGCTGGTGCACGTCCCACCACTGCAACGCCCGGCCGAAGGAGTAGCTGGGCTCGACCTCGGTGCCGTTCGGGCCGTCGTCGCGGACGAACAGCCTCGCTGCCTGGGCACCGATGTCGATCTGGTCGCCGGTCGAGGCGAACGCGTCGTCGTTGCGGCCGAACCACAGCCGCCCGTGCTCGTCCAGCGGATCGTTCGGGCCGGCGCACTGGCTCCACGGCGTCACGGCCGCCGGGTCGGCCAGGAAGCCGCCGACCGCCTGGGTCGGCACGCCCTGGCCGACGCCGGCGACCCAGTTCTTCGTGACGTAGTCGACGTAAGCCAGCGAGTTGCCCACCGCGGTCCCGGCGAGCCCTCCGTCGTAGCGCTCCTGGCTCATCGAGGTCTGACCGGCGAGCAGGGAGTCGATCGCCCACAGCTGGGTCCGGTCGGTGGGGAAGCCGACCTGGGCCAGCGCCGAGGCCTGGTCCGTGCTGGGGTAGTAGAGCTCGTCCTCGACCTGGTTCTTGACATCGGCCGAGGACGTGAACACCGTGCCGGCCCAGTTGCCGGAGATCAGCCGCGCGGCGACATCAGGGCTCACCGAAGGTGCCATCGCCTTGATATCGCCGACGGTGGTCGGCGGCAGCGGGTCGAGGGAGAAGCCGGGGGCGGGGCCGTTGCCGGCGACGTGGTCCTGGTATCCCTTTTGCAGGACGCTGATGTCGTCCACGGTCATCGGGACCGAGGGCACATCAGGCCACGACCATCCGTCGGCCCAGACCTGGCCGTCCCGGACCGACAGCTGCGACAGCGACGTGGTCTTGGCCAGGAACGCCGTGAGATCGCTGAGGCTGGTGATCGCCGTGCTCACGTAGCCGTGGTCGGTCCGGACCTGGTCGGGGGTGCTGATCTGGTCGGCGACGACGTCGACCGTCTGCGCCGCCTGGTCGATCGTGTAGTGGTGGATCTGGACCAGCTCGGGGTCCGCGCCGTGGTCGGTGCGGTATTGGTCCAGCATCAGCCCGATGGTGCGACTCTCGTGCGGATCGCCTCGCGGGACCAGCAGATGCAGCACGCCGCTGGTGTCGGCCAGTTCGCGGCCCGGCCCCACCTGCTGGTCGGCCAGGTCGGTGAAGCCCTGGTCGCGCACCGGCAGGGTGTCGTAGGAGGCGTCCCGGATGGCCGCGGTGCTCATCCCCAGGTGCGCGGCCAGCGCGGTCCGGATCCAGTCCCGGACCTGGTCGGCCGTGTCCGGCGGGTCGAGGCCGGCGAGCCTGGTGGCCGCGCCGGAGTAGGACATGAGGAAGTCGGTCCTCGGCGCCACCGTATGCGACGCCGAGGACTTCGCGTGTCCCCCGCCCCCGCCGCCGGACCAATCGCACGCGCCGAACCCGACGACGCCGACCAGGACGACAGCCGCCGCCGCGGCCAGCAGCCGTCGGCGGTCGGCCACGACACCGCGCACTGTCCAAGAGCCCATCTCGCCCCACCGTCTTCCCGGTCCGGCCTGACCCCGAC
>NZ_JAAFZA010000181.1 GCF_015356865.1 Catenulispora pinisilvae | reverse complement strand
CGCCCCCGGCGACCCGGGCCACCGCTCCCGCCGCCTCCGCCAGCGGCACCTCCTCCTCCACGAACACCCGCAGCGCCCCGCCGTCGACCTCCTTGGCCAGCGCCGTCAGCAGTTCGGCGGACGGCTGCACGACGAACGCCACCTCCTCGACCCCCGACTGCACCTTGCCGTGCTCGCGGGTGGCGCCGCGGGTGCTGACCGCCACGCCGCCGTCGTGGACCAGGTTCTTGTTGGCCTCGAAGGCCTGCGGGTCGGCCGAGACCAGGTCCACGAGCACGTCCACGCCCTGCGGGTACTCCTCGCCCCGGATCCGGCCGGCGACGTCCTGGGTCGTGGCGTCGACGGTGACCGCCGCGCCGAACAGGCCCAGGCGCACGCTCTCGTCACCGCGGGTCACGGCGACCACGCGGGCGTCGCGGGCCGCGGCCAGCTGGGTGAGGAAGGTGCCGACGCCGCCGGCGGCGCCGATCAGCAGCAGGCTCTGGCCGCCGCGGACCCCGGCGGCGTCCAGGATGCCCAGGGCGGTCATGCCGGCGGTGGGCAGGGCGGCCGCGGTCTTGAGCTCCACGGCGTCCGGGGCCGCGACCATCGGGCCGGCCTCGTCGACCACCACGTACTCGGCGTAGGTGCCGGCGGCGCGGCCGAAGACCGGGTCGCCGGGGGAGTAGCGGGTGACGCCGGGGCCGACGTTCTCGACCCGGCCGGCGAAGTCGACGCCCAGGACCAGCGGCAGCGGCGGGCGGCCGAAGGCGCCGGCGGCGATGGCCAGGTCCACCGGGTTCACCCCGGCGGCCTCGACGCGGACCAGCACCTGTCCCGGGCCGGCGGCGGGCTTGGGCAGGTCCAGTAGTTCGGGCGTGGCCCCGTAGTCCCTCACACCGACCGCGCGCATCTGTGCCTCCCAGGTCCTTCGCCGCGTCACACCCTTGAGACGAATCTGCGGCCGGAGGCGCCCGGGCGCGAGCCGGGTCGGTCAAACGGGGACGGCGGGCGCGGGCCGGTAGCCTACTGGGCATGCCACAGCCCGACTCCGCGCCTGCCGCGCCCGCCGCAGCCGCTCCCGCGCCGACCCTGCGTGACGTCGTCGCGATCCTGGAGCGGGTCTACGACCCCTCCTGGGCCGAGCCGTGGGACGCGGTCGGGCTGGTCTGCGGCGACCCGGACGCCCCGGTCCGCACCGTCGGCTTCGCCGTCGACCCAGTCGCGGCCGTGATCGAGGAGGCGTTGGAGCGTGGCGCCGACCTGCTGGTCACCCATCACCCGCTGTTCCTGCGCGGCGTCCACGGCGTTCCGGCGACCACCTTCAAAGGCCGCCTGGTCCACCAGCTGATCCGCGGCGGCACCGCGCTGTTCACCGCGCACACCAACGCCGACTCCGCCGACCCCGGCGTGTCGGACGCCCTGGCCCGGGCGCTGGACCTGCGCGACCTGCGTCCGCTGGAAGCCCGGGCCGGCAACCCGGAACTGGGCATCGGCCGGGTCGGCGAGCTGGCCGAGGCCGAGCCGCTGGCCCGGTTCGCCGCGCGGGTCGCGGCCGCGCTGCCGGCGACCGCCGGCGGGCTGCGGATCGCCGGGCACGCCGAGACGCCGGTGCGGCGGGTCGCGGTCTGCGGCGGGGCCGGCGACACGTTCTTCGACGCCGTGCGGGCCAGCGGCGCCGACGTCTATGTCACCGCCGACCTGCGCCATCACCCGGCCTCGGAGGCCGTGGAGGCCGGGGGCCCGGCGCTGATCGACGTGGCGCACTGGGCCAGCGAGTGGCCCTGGCTGGAGCACGCAGCTGAAACGCTGCGTACCGAGGTTGCCGCGGCCGGTACTCCCGGCGCCACCGGTACTAACATCGAGACATACGTCTCCACACTGATCACCGATCCGTGGGACGCGCAGCTGCCTTCGCGCTGAGCGCCGGACAGATCAAGAAAGACAAGTCAAGAGAGAGGCACTGCCCTGAACGCGAACCCCGCCGACCAACTCCGCCTGCTGGACATGCAGGGTCTGGACACCCGGCTGGCGCAGCTGGAGCACAAGCGCCGCACCCTGCCGGAGCTGGCCGAGGCCGAGAAGGTGGACCAGCGCCTGGCGGACCTGCGCGACGTCCTGGTCGCCGCCCAGACCGCCGAGGGCGACGTGGCGCGCGAGCAGAAGAAGGCCGAGGCTGACGTCGAGCAGGTGGTGAACCGCGCCGTCCGGGACCGGCAGATGTTGCAGTCCGGCCGCGGCTCGGCCAAGGACCTGGAGAACATCCAGCACGAGCTCCAGACCCTGGCCAAGCGCCAGTCCGACCTGGAGGACGTGGTCCTGGAGGTCATGGAGCGGCGCGAGACGGCGCAGAACCGGGTCACCGAGATGACCGTCCAGCGCGACGAGGCGCAGACCCGGCGCGACGAGGTGGCCGCGGCCATCGCCGAGGCCACCGGGGCGGTCGACCGGGACGTCGCCGCGGTCACCGCCGAGCGCGCCACCATCGCCGGCGTCCTGCCCGAGGACCTGCTGGCGCTGTATGAGCGGATCCGCGCGGCCGAGTTCGGCGTCGGCGCCGCGGCCCTGCGCCGCCGCCGGTGCGAGGGCTGCCAGCTGGAGCTGGACATCAGCGAGGTCAACGCGATCAAGGCGAAGCCGGCCGACGAGGTCGTGCGGCACGAGGCGTGCGGACGCATCCTGGTGCGCGTTCCGGACTCCGGGCTGTAGCCGGCCGATGGTGCGCGCGGATGGCTCGGACGGCTCGGGTAGCTCGCTCGGCTCGGGTAGTTCGGGCGGCTCGGATGGCTCGCTCGGCTCGGGCAGCTCGGATGTCTCGGGCAGCTCGGTCGCCGGCGGCGGTGCCGGACCCGACCCGAAGTCCCAGCCGAGCTGGTCCCCGGCCCCCGACCTCGGCCCGCCGACCACCCTCGTCCTGCTCCGGCACGGGGCCACCGCGCTCACCGCGGAGCGGCGCTTCTCCGGCGTCGGCGATCCGGAACTGTCCGCGGTCGGCCTCGGCCAGGTCGACGCCGTGGCCCGGCGGCTGGCCGGGCCGAGCGGCGTCGGCGGCATCGATGCCATCGACGTCATCGTCGCCTCGCCGTTGCGGCGCACCGTGCAGACCGCGCAAGCCGTCGCCGACGCCGTAGGCCTGCCGGTCGAGCTGGACCCAGGCTTCCGTGAGACTGATTTCGGGCTCTGGGACGGCCACAGCTTCGCCGAGGTGCGCGAACGCTGGCCGGCCGAGCACCGGGCCTGGCTGGCGTCCACGGCGGTCGCCCCGCCCGGCGGGGAGTCCTTCGACGCCGTGACCGAACGGGTCCTGGCGGCGCGCGCCGCCCTGCTGAAGCGGTACGAGCGCCGCACCGTCCTGGTCGTCTCGCACGTGACCCCTATCAAAACCCTGATCCGGGACGCGCTCGGCGCCCCGCTGGAAGCCCTGTACGCCATGGAACTCTCAGCGGCCTCGCTGTCCGTCCTCGCCTGCTACGCGGACGGCCGCGGCAGCATGCGCCTGTTCAACGACACCGCGCATCTGACCGGTTGAGGACAGGCCGAACGGATCTTCGCGGGCCTGCTTCACGGGGCGGTGATCGTGGATAGACTCCGGCCTCATGGAACGGATGGGCCCGCGGCGCGCGGGACACGAGGACGGGGATGAAACCGGCGCCGGGCGGACCGGTGCCGTCCGGGTCGCAGCGATAACCGTGGCGGCGATAGCCGCACTGGCCGGCTGCTCGGTGACGGTGCAGCCGAAGAACGCCGCCGCGTCCAGCCCGCTGTCCTCCTCCCCGACGCCCTCGGCCGCGTCCAGCCCGACGCCCAGCGCCACCGCGCCTTCCACGTCGGCCACGCCGACCCCGACGCCCTCCGACGTCGACCACACCGTGTGCGGCAACGTCCGCGACGCGCTGTCGACGCTTCAGGAGAAGCTGCCAGATCACAAGGACTCCGCCTCGCGCACCGCGCAGGACTACCGCAACGCCGGATATGCCTTGCGCACGCAGGCCAAGGACACCAAGAACTCGGACCTGAAGACGGCGCTGGAGAAGGTCTCCGCCGACTACCTGACGGTCGGTTCCGACGCCGCCAACCACGATTCCACCGAGGCCGATCTGGCCAAGGTCACGGACGCCTCGAAGCCGTTGAGCACGTTGTGCGGTGGCGGCGGCAGCTCCTCGGGCAGCGGTTCGACCACCGGCGGCTCGACCCCCAGCGGCTCGACCACCAGCAGCTCTTCCTCAGGTAACTGAGTCTCAGGTAGCTGAGTCTCAGCTAACCGAGTCTCAGGCAACCGAGTCTCAGGCGACTGAGTCCACCACGACGTCGATCGTCCAGGCCGTCCCGGGCCTGGACGGCGCCGCGGTCTCGGTCCGCAGCCCCAGGTCCTGCAACGCCTCGGCGAGTTCCTTGGGGGTGTCGACCACCACGTCGCCGACCAGCAGCGCCCGGGCCAGCCGGCCCTTCGTCGCCTTGTTGAAGTGGCTCACGACGCTGCGCTTGGGCACGCCGTCCACGATCCGCTCGTGCAGCACCCGCACGGTCGCCGTGCGCTCGGCGGCCGAGGCCGGGGCCTTCCACATCCCGGCGTACATCGACGACCGCAGATCCACCACCAGCCCGGACGCCACCGCCGGGGCCAACGCCGGGGTCAGCGCGGTCCGCCACAGCTTGGCCACCGGGCCGGCCTTGGGCAGGCTCACGCCGCCGGAGCAGCGGTAGGCCGGGATCGCGTCCGTCGGCCGCACCACGCCCCACAGGCCGGAGAACGTCAGCACCCGGGCTTCGGCACGCTCGAAGGCCGCCGGGTCGTCGCGCCGCAGCCCCGGCAGGTCCAGGGCGTCGTAGAGCACGCCGGTGTAGCGGTCGGCGGCCGGCAGCGTCGGCGCGGTCGCCAACTGCTTGTCCGCCTCCAGCTCCGCGGCCTGGTTCGGCGAGAGCCCCAGCACCTCCAGCGCCGTGCCCTGGCGGCCCTTGGCCACCCGGGCCAGCTCGGCCATCAGGGCTTTGCGGGTCTTGGCCAGCTGCGGGAAGGCCAGCGCGGCCAGGTCGACCGCCGGGCCGTCACCGGCCGGGGCCTTGCCCTCGGAGGGCGGGAGCAGGATCAGCACGGCGATCATTCTCCCGCATCCGGGCCGCTCCGGGGTCTGCCGCCCGGTGGTTCGCCCGAACCGGTTTCGCTCCGCTCTCCCTCCTCCTCTCCCTCGATCCGTGCGCCGGGCTTGCCGAACGACAGTTACCGATATATCGTTGAGCTATCGAAGAACAACACCGGAAGTCGTTCCACTCGAAGGGGAGATCGTGATGAACGAGGACCAGCGGCCGATCGCGGACTGTCGGGGATGGCGGCGCACCGAGCGCCGGACGCGGGCGGCCAAGGAGATCGAACTGGAAGTCCGGCGGCGCGAACGGCAGCGGGAACGGCGGTTCAGCAGCCGCGGGGACGGTTTCGACCGGGACCGCCTGCGCTGCCTGCCGGTGCTGCCGCTGGCTGCGCAGCCGGAGCGTCCGTCATATCGTTGAGAGGCGACGACTGTCGCCGATAGTGGGAGTGGAGGCCGCGATGGCCGAGGAACAGGACGACCAGCAGATCCGGGACGACCGGAACGATGGCGACGACGTCAGTGACAACGTCAGCGACGGCATCAGCGACGAGGTCGGCGACAACGTCAGCGACAACGGCGGCGACAACGGCGGCGATGTCATCAGCCCCGAGCAGAAGCTGCGCGCGAAGCTCGAGGCGCTGGAGGCCAAGAACCGCAAGCTGGAGCAGGCCCTGGGCCAGCGCGAGCGGGACCGCGAGCAGCGGCTCCAGGACGAGATCCGGGATCAGGCGGTCCGCGAGCACGCCGAGGAGCGGGCGGCCCGGCACCGCGAGGAGCGGGACGGCCGCCGCGGTGAGCGCGACGACCGCCGGGGCCCCCGGCGCGGCAGCGCCGGTCGCGGCGGCTTCAGCTGGACCTCGCCGGGCGCCCCGCCGCTGCCGCCCATGCCCCCGATGCCGCCGGGCGGTCCGCTGCCGCCGATCTCCGGCGCCGGCGGCACGTTCACCCCGTTCGACATCCTCGGCGGCCTCGGCGCGATGTTCGGCGGACCGGGCGGGCCGGGCGGACCGGGACCGCACAGCCGCGGCCGGCGGCACGGCGGCCGCAGCCGGGCCGGGCGCGGCGACGTGCGCATCACCGTGCTCATCCTGCTCGACGAGGGGCCGGCCAACGGCTACCAGCTGATGCAGGAGATCGAGCAGCGCACTAAGGGGGCGTGGAAGCCCAGCTCCGGGTCCGTCTACCCGGCGCTTCAGCAGTTGGAGGACGAGGGGATCGTCCAGACCACCGAGGGGGAGGGGCGCAAGATGTTCGCGCTCACCGATGAGGGGCGTACCTACGTGCGCGAGCACCGCGCCGAGTGGACCGCGCCCTGGGAGGGCGTCGAGGAGGAAGAGGGTCCCTCCGAGGAGGCCACCCGGATCCGCGACGTCATCGCCCAGCTGGCGATGGCCTACATGCAGGTCATCCAGGTCGGGACCGAAACCCAGCGGGCCGAGGCCTCGCGGGTGCTGGTCGGGGCCCGGCAGGCGCTGTACCGGATCCTGGCCGGGGACTTGTCAGAGGACTGACGGGACTGACGACCAGGTCCGCCCCGAGGATAGGCGATCATCGCCGCGGCCGCGGCCGCACGCGTGCCGCACCCGCGACGCCGCCGTGACGATGATCGCAGGACGCGTGCACCGGCCCACCGGCACCCCATAAGGTGCTGGCATGCCGCAAAGAGTGCTCACCGTCGAGGCCGCCGTCCCGGCCGCCGACCTGCGCGCGGGCTTCGACGCCGTCCGTGCCGAACTCCAGTTGCCCGGGCCCTATTCGGAGCAGGCCATGGCCCAGGCCGAGGCGGCGGCCAGGGCGCCGCGGATGCCGGCGGCGGACGCCACCGACCTGCCGCTGGTCACCCTGGACCCGGCGGAGTCGATGGACCTGGACCAGGCCATGCACCTGGAGCGGCGCGAGGGCGGCGGCTACCGGGTGCATTACGCGATCGCCGACATCGCGGCGTTCGTTGAACCCGGCGGCGTGCTCGATCTGGAGACGCACCGGCGCGGCGAGACGTACTACATGCCGGATATGCGCGTGCCGCTGCACCCGGAGATTTTGTCCGAGGGCGCGGCCTCGCTGCTCCCGGACCAGGACCGCCCGGCGCTGTTGTGGCAGATCGATCTGGACTCCAGCGGCGACACCACCGGCATCGAGGTGCGGCGGGCCCGGGTGCGCAGCCGGGCCAAGCTGAACTACCAGGACACCCAGGCCGCGCTCGACAACGGAACGGCCGACCCGGTCCTGCTGCTGCTGCGCGAGATCGGCACGCTGCGCCAGGACCGCGAGGCCGAGCGGGGCGGGATAAGCCTGAGCGTGCCGGCGCAGGCGGTGGTCGCGGACGGCGACAGCTGGTCGCTGGAGTACCGGACGCCGCTGCCGGTGGAGAACTGGAACGCGCAGATCTCGTTGCTGACCGGCATGGCCGCCGCCGAGCTGATGGTCTACGGCGAGATCGGGCTGCTGCGGACCATGCCCGACCCGCCGGAGTTCGCCTACCACCGGCTGCACCGGGTGGCCCGCGCGCTGAAGATCCGGTGGCCGGACGGTGTCAGCTACAGCGAGCTGATCCGCAAGCTGGACCCGGCGATCCCGGTGCACGCGGCGTTCTTGCAGGAGACCACGACGCTGATGCGCGGCGCCGGGTACACGGCCTTCGACGGCGGCGTGCCCGAGCAAGCCGGCCACTCGGCGCTGGCCACGACCTACGCCCACGTCACGGCTCCCTTGCGGCGCCTGGCGGATCGGTACGCGGGCGAGGTGTGCGTGGCTCTGTGCGCAGGGTCTGAGGTGCCCGATTGGGCCCGGTCGGAGCTGCCGAAGCTGCCGGCGGTGATGGAGGGCGCGGACCGGCGCGGGTCGGCGGTCGACCGGGAGTGCGTGGACCTGGTCGAGACGATGCTGCTGAAGGACCAGGTGGGCCAGGAGTTCGACGCGGTGGTCATCGACCTGAACGAGCGGATCGACTGGGACCACAACGGCAAGCCGGACGTCGGGATCGTGCAGCTGACCCAGCCGGCGGTGCGGGCCCGGTGCGACGGCCACGATCTGCCGCTGGGACAGGAGATCGAGGTGCGGCTGGCCGAGGCGAACGTGACGACGCGGCGGATACTGTTCGAGGCCACGGATCCGCGGTATACGGTGCGGGATCGGCCGGTGAAGAACAACAACAACGGCGGCGGTACCAACTCCAACAGCGGCGGCGGTACCAACTCCAACAGCGGCGGCGGCACCAACACCAACAGCGGTTCCGCTGCCGCGACATCCGAGAACGCTAATAAGGGGTGACGGGCGATGGCTGCTGAGGCGGAACGAGTCCTGCGGTATCGCGAGGCCTCCGAGGCGGTCGAGGCGATCGGCTGGCGCTACCTGCTCGGGACGCTCCGCACCGCGGTCGCCGTGGCGTCGCTGGCGCAGGGCAGCGAGGTCGTGGCCAAGGCCGTCGAAGCCTGCGCCTCCGAAGCCGATCGCCACCTGTGGTTCGACGTGCGGGCCGGCCGGGTCGTGCTGGTGCTCCAGTCCCTGGACGCGGCCGCGGTGACGAACCTCGACGCGGAGTTGGCCGGCCGGGTCTCGCTGGCGGTGCGCGAAGTAGGCCTGGAGACGTCACCGGACGTCGACAGCGCGGAGTCCCGGGCGGTGCAGCTGGTGGAGATCGGGGTGGACGCGCTGGACATCCCGGCGGTGCGGCCGTTCTGGAAGGCGGTGTTCGCCTACGTGGACGAGGTCCTGCCCGCCGGCCCGACCGACGCGCTGGTCGACCCGCAGCGTCAGGGCCCGGCGGTCTGGTTCCAGCAGATGGACGCCCCGCGCCCGCAGCGCAACCGCGTCCACTTCGACATCTGCGTCCCGCACGACGAGGCGCGGCGCCGGATCTCGGCGGGCCTGGCCGCCGGCGGGCGGCTGACGTATGACGCGGAGGCGCCGGCGTTCTGGGTGCTCGCCGATCCCGAGGGGAACGAGGTGTGCATCACGACGTGGCAGGGGCGGCAGCCGGATTAGGGCTCGTCAGGGCTCGGCGCACGGGGTTCGAGACCAGGCGCACGGAGTTCGCCAGCAGGCGCACAAGGTTCGAGGCCAGGCGCACAAGGCTCGCGGCCAGGCGCACAAGGCTCGCGGCCAGGCGCATCGAGCGGGCCGGCGGGGCACTGACTGGCGGGACTCGGGCCGGCGAATGCGCTTCGGACTCCGGGAATGGGCTTGCCCGGCCGGTGCGTACGCCACCAGAATCCGATCATGACTTCTCTCATCCGCCACGTGACCGTCGACTGCGCCGACCCCTACAAGCTGGCGTCGTTCTGGGCCCAGGTGTTCGACACCACCGTGCATCCCGAGGCTGAGCCCGGGGACGGCGAGGTCGGGCTGATCGACTCGCAACTGCTGTTCATCCAGGTGCCCGAGTCGAAGTCCGTCAAGAACCGCGTGCACATCGACCTCCAGCCGCAGGACCGGACCCGCGATGAGGAGGTCGAGCGGCTGCTCGCGATCGGCGCCGCCCTCGTGGCCGACTTCCGCAAGTCCGACGGCACCGGCTGGGCGGTCCTGGCCGACCCGGAGGGCAACGAGTTCTGCGTGGAGCGCAGCCGCGGCGAGCGCGGACAGGGATAGCTGTCGGCGTATACTGATCGCGCGGCGAGTCGGCGAGGCGATCGCGGCATCGGGCGACCGGTGTCGAGGAAAGTCCGGACTCCATAGGACAGGGTGGTTGGCAACACCAACCCGGGGTGACCCGCGGGACAGTGCCACAGAGAACAGACCGCCCGCCGTCAGGCGGGTAAGGGTGAAACGGTGAGGTAAGAGCTCACCAGCGCCCGGGGTGACCCGGGCGGCTAGGTAAACCCCACCCGGAGCAAGGTCAAGAGGGCCCGGGAAACCGGGCCTGCGCAGGTGTTCGAGGGCGGTCCGCCCGAGCCTGCGGGTAGACCGCACGAGGCGCGCGGCGACGCGCGTCCTAGATGGATGGTCGCCACTGTGCCTTCGGGCGCAGGACAGAATCCGGCTTAGGACCGGCTCGCCGCATGAGCTGCATCAACACGGTGATCTTGCCGGTTTTTTGTCAGTAGCAGGCGGTAACAGGCGGTAGCCGGAAGTACGCCGGTACCGCTGCGCGGCCGTCAGTCCGAACCGGAGTCCTCGCCGGCGGCGGCGATTCGTGCTGCTCGGTCGGTGTCGATCGACACGCGCGCTCGGTCGATCCTAAACCGACGGCGGCTGCCCGGACGACGCCACGATCTGTGCGGCCGCGTGGATCCGATCGTCGAACTGGCGTCGGTAGTCGGCCAGCGCCTGGGTGTGCTGCGCGATGTACTGCTGATCGTAGGCGTCCTGGACCGCGGTGGCGATGCCCATGAAGTTCGTGGCCTGCTTGCACGCCAGGTCGGTGCTCGCCTGCGCGATCTCGGCGGCCGAGTGGACCACCTGGTATACAAGGCCCTGGACGCCTACGAGGCGGCTGGCCGGCCCCCGCGCCGTCCGGACCTGGAATTTGAGGACATCTACATCCCGCCGACCGCGGCCTCTGCCAGCCGGTCCTGAGTACGTCTGACGTCCGTGCGCTTGCCCAGGCGCTGATAGATCTCCAGCGCCGCCTTCAGATTCTCAACCGCCTGCGCAGTCGCCCCGACGTGAAGATGGTGCTCGCCGATGCCCTCCAGGGAGATCGCTTCGTCGTCGGCCATGTTCCGCTCCCGGTTGATGACCAGGGCCTGCTGATAGAGAGACAGCGCGCGGTCGTGGTCGCCGAGTGCGGCGATGGTTGCCGCGTAGGAGTTCAGTGCCCAGCCCTCGTTGCCACGGCTGCCGATCTGCCGGTAGATCTCCAAGGACCGTTCGTGGACGTCCACCGCCCCTGAAAGGTCGCCGGTCCGATGTCGCACCCGCCCCAGGTTGTGCAGAGCCGCGGCCTCGCCGAGACGGCTGCCGATCTTCCGGAAGATCTCCAGCGCCCGCTCCAGGGCGTCCGCCGCTGCGGGATAGTCCCCGGTCCGGGACCGCAGTTCCCCCAGTTCAGTCAGGTTGATGGCCTCGCCGTGGGGGTTGCCGATCTGCCGGAAGATCTCCAGGGCTCGTTCCAGGGCGTCCGCCGCCGCGGGATAGTCCCCGATAGCGGACCGCACTTCCCCGAGGTTGGTTTGGGCGGCGGCCTCGCCGTAGCGGATGCCGAGCTGCCGGTAAATCCGCAGGGCCCCCTCCTGCGCGTCCGCCGCCCCGGGGTAGTCCCCGGTCATAAACCGGACCCGCCCCAGCCCGTTCAGAGCGGCGGCCTCGCCGCGGCGGTTGCCGAGCTGCCGGAAGATCTCCAGAGCCGGTTCCTGGACGTCCGCCGCTCCCAGATGGTCCCCGATCAGATACCGCACTTCCCCGAGTTCGAGCAGGACGACGGCCTCGCCGAAGCGGTTGCCGAGCTGCCGGTAGATCCGCAGAGCCGGCTCCAGGGCTTCGGCGGCCGCCGAATAAGCCCCCGCGATCCGCCGCAACCGACCCAAGTCGCTCAGGGCATCGGCGTGGGTGGCGGGCAGTCCGGAGCGGGCGGCGGTCTCGGCAGCTTGGTGGATCTGAAGCGCGCGGGGCCCGGGGCCGTCGGTGCGCAGGGTCTCCGCCAGGCCGGCGGCCAGCGCGGTGGTGTGGTGGTCGAGGTGACTGGTGTGAGCGTGGTTCCAGGCGGCTTCGAGATTCGGCAGTTCGGCGCGCAGCCAGGCCCGAGCGATGCCGGGATCGCCGAGGGCGGGGGCGTGGACGGGCGCCGGGCCGTCGGGTGCGGGTCGGGGCACGCGAGCGATGGTTACGGAGGCGGTTTGCGCACAGTGGGAGTAGTAGCTCAGAAGCCGGTCCATCGCCGTCTCGCGCTCGGCAGCGGGATCGACAGTGCCGGCGAGGGTGCTGGCGTGCAGGCGCAGCAGATCGTGGAGGCGGTAGCGGCCCGGCGCGATCTCGATCAGAAGGTTGTGGTCGACGAGGTCCTGAAGGACATCGTCGGCCGTGTCCGGGTCGGTATCCAGCAGCGCGGCGGCGGCATGGGCGTCGGCGTCCGGGCCGGGGACCAAGCTCAGATACCGGAACATGATCTGACAGTCATTGCCGAGGGACCGGTAGGAGAGGTCGAAGACCGTTGTGAGGTCTCGGTCGCCGTCGAAGAATGCCGTCAGGTCGGCGCGATCGGCACGATTGGCACGATTGGCACGGAGCCGGTCGGCAAGGTGCTGCAGGCTCCAAGAGCGCCGGCCGCGCAGGATCGCGCCGGCGATCCGCAGGGCCAGCGGCAGGCGTCCGCACAGTGCCACGATCTCCTCCAGGAGGGGGGCGTCCGCGGCGGCCCGGCCGGGAGTGGCGATACTGCAGAAAAGCGCAATCGCATCAGCGATCGGCAGGACGTCCAGGTTCAAGGGATAGGCATCGTCCAACCCCTTGAGGCGCAGGCGGCTGGTGATCAGAACCAGGCATCCGCCTGTGCCCGGCAACAGGGACCGGATCTGCTCTTCGCTGCCGGCATTGTCCAGTACCAACAGGGTGCGTGTGCCGGCCAGCCGGTCCCGGAACGCAGCGGCACGGGCCCCGGTCTCGGCCGGAATGCTTCCAGGCGGCATGCCGAAGGCTTGGAGGAATTCGACCAGTACGTCGCCGGGGTCCCGCGGTGTGCGTTCGTGAACACCTTGCAGGTCGACGAATAGCTGGCCGTCAGGGAATCGTTCGGTGAGTACGTGCGCGGCGTGCAGGGCCAGGGCGGTCTTGCCGACACCGCCCATGCCGTCGATGGCTGAGATCACCACAGTGCCCGGCACGCCGTCCGGCCCAGGGAGGCCTGCCAGCTCCAGCAGCTGGGCGAGCTCGTGTCCGCGTCCCGTGAACGCCCTGGTGTCCAAGGGAAGCTGGTTGAGCCGCGTGCCCGCCTGTTTGGCCACGCGGCTCCCGGTAGTCCCACCGCCGGCTGAGCGCCCGCCCAGGGCATGACTTTGAGCTTGTTTCAGGGCCGAACCGGGTTCACGGCCTTCGCGACGCAAGGTGCGAATCGTCTGCCCGGCCAGGTCAGCCGCGGCCGTGCTGTCGCCGGCCGCGGCGTCGGGCGAGCGCCACGTCGCGAACGCGGCGGCGATCTCGGCCATCGACGGTATGGCCGGGGTCGGCAAGACCCAACTGGCGTTGCACGCGGCGCACGAACTGGTACGCGGCGGCCGCTTCACCGACGCCCAGCTGTATGTGGACCTACGAGGGTTCGACGCCGACCATCCGCCAGTCGATCCGGCGGTGGTCCTCGAAACCTTCCTGCGCCAGCTGGGCGTGGCCGCCCAGCGCATACCGGCGGTACTGGAAGAGCGGGCGGCGATGTTCCGCGATCAGATGCACGGCAGGGACGCACTCATCCTGCTGGACAACGCCGCCGGCGAAGAGCAGATCCGAGCCCTGATTCCAGCCTCCCCGTCCTGTCTGGTGCTGGTGACCAGCCGCCGCAGTCTCGCCGGGCTGGAAACAGCGTCTCTGCACACGCTGGACGTGTTCAACCCTGCCGAGTCGGTCACACTTCTGGCGCGCATGGCCGGAAATGATCGAATCGCGGCCGAACCCGAGGCCGCAGCCGCGATCGCCGAGGCCTGCGGCTTCCTACCACTGGCGATCGCCTTGGCCGCGTCCCGACTGCGCGCACGGCCGACGTGGACGCTCGCCCATCTCGTCCACCGACTGCACGCACCAGGGCTCGATGTCTTCAGCGCCGGAAACCGAGCACTGCGCCCGATCCTGGACCTGTCCTACCGCGGGCTTCCCCCTTCCACCAAGTTCCTGTTCTGCACTCTGGGACTCCATCCAGGCGACGACTTCAGCGCCGCGGCCGCCGCGGCCACGGGCGGTACCAGCGCCACCGAGACCGACAGGATCCTGGAACGGCTCCAGGATGAACACCTGCTGCAGCGTACGGCGAGTAGGCGCTATCGCTTCCACGATCTGGTCCGTCGCTACGCTGCCGAACTCATCCACACGGAGCTGACTGCGGCAGAACGGATCACCGAAGGTGCCGGTACTTGACGCGATCGGAGATGTAGCCCGCGGACCGGGCGGATCGGGCGGACCGGGCATCCAGGGCCCGGCGGCGACGATCCACGCCGTGGCCCGGGCCCAGGTCGACGTGCTGCTGCTCGCCCCGACCGAGCCAAGCGCGGCCCCCGAGCCCGGCACAGCCCGGTTCGGTCCGCAGCCCACGGACATTGCCGGGCACCGCGCAGGCGTCCTCGTACCGGACGGACAATCCGATTCGGTGCCGGGGTCGTCGGCTGGGCGGATTTGGTCCACATTTCGGCGTGTGTGAGGATGAGGGCCTTTGTGTCCGAAACCGGGGAGCCTCACCATGCGTCGTCACGTCATCTTCATAGCCGCTGCGTCCGCGGCACTCGTCGCTCTGGCCGGGTGCTCGTCCGGTAGCAGCCAGAAAGCGGCCGCGCCCGCGGCAGCGTCGGCGCCGACGCAGCCCACGCAGCGCGCGCAGTCGACCCCCGGCCAAGCCGTCGGCACGGCCGCTCTGAAGGCGATGCTCCTGACCCCGGCCGAGGTCGGCACCGGGTGGACGGCCGCGCAGCCGGTGCAGACCAGCGACGGCGTCCCCATCGACACCCGCGACGTGGCGCTCACCTCCGGCGGCCCGGACTGCCAGGCCAGCGCGGATGTCGTCGGTGGCGTCCCGGCCTACAACACGCTGGCCGTGGCCGACACGGTGATCCAGAACGCGGGCGGGACCGGCGGTTTCGGGCAGATGCTGTCCGTCCTCAAGCCTGCCGACGCCGAGTACGTGGTGCCGCACCTGCGCGACACGGTCCGGGCTTGTGGCGGCGAGGTCGACTACACGCCCTGGTCGAACGCCTACCGGCTCGGCGGCGCCAAGGACGGCCAGAAGTACACGATCACCGGCGTGGACTCCCCGAACCTGGGCGACGACTCCGCCTCCTTCAGCATCAGCCTGCTGGACGCGGCCCCCGGCCCCGACGGTGAGCCGGCCACCGCGGTTATGACTGTGGTGCGCGTCGGCTCGGTCGTCGGGTACTACTGGCGCATGGGCTACACGCCGGCGAACGATGTCGTCACCACGGCCGTGGCCAGGCTCAAGCAGAGTGTCGGCGCCGCTGCGGGTGCCTGAGTCACGCGCAGTGAAGACCGGGTAGTGAAGACTGCCCGCATGGATTTCTTCTGCTACCACCGCGACCGTGCCGAATCGCTGGACCTGCGCATGGAACTCCTGGAAGACCACTGGTCCTACATGGACCGGTTCGCGCAGGAGATGATCGCGCGCGGGCCGACGTTCGTGGGGCAGGACGAGGTCCCGACCGGGAGCGTGCACATGCTCAGCTTGCCCGACACCGCCGCGGCGCGTGCCTTCGCCTTCGACGAGCCCGGCTATCAGGCGGGTGTCTACCGGGACGTGATGCTGCGGCGGTGGCGGAACGACCTCGGGCGCACCATGTGGGAGTTCCCCGGCGGGGCGCCCGAGGGCGACGGGTATCTCGTGCTGGGGCTGGGGGAGGCGCGGCCGGTCGGCGAGGTTCCCGCGGTGCCGGATGTCAAGGGTCTGATCACCTTCGGGCCGCTGTTGTCGGACGACGGCGAGCGGTGGCTCGGCACGATCGCCATGGTGCGTGCCGAGAGCTCCGAACAAGCGCGGGATGCGTTGCCTGGCAACGACTACGCCGAAGTCGAAGTGCATCAGTGGCGCTTCGGCGGACGCTCCTGACCGTCGCCGCGCGGCACCACCAGCCCGGACTCGTACGCCGCGACCACCGCCTGCGTCCGATCGCGCAGCCCGAGCTTGGTCAGGATCCGGCTGACGTGGGTCTTCACGGTCTCGTCGGTGACGACCAGCTCGGCGGCGATCTCCGGGTTCGACAGCCCGCGGGCCAGCAGGAGCAGGACTTCGGTCTCGCGCGGGGTGAGGGCGATCAGGCCCTGGCCCGGAAGGCCAGGCTGCCTGGCGATGCCGGGTAGCGCACCGAGGCCCGGTTGCCCTGCGGTGCCCGGTTGCCCTGCGACGCCGGGTTGCCCTGCGGTGCCCGGCCGCCCAGCCAGGCCCGGCGAGTGCCGCGCATCACCGGTTGCCGTTGCCGTTGCCGGGCTCACGGCCGGGCTCCCGGGGCTCCCACCCGACGGCCGCAACCGGGCGAACTCGCTGATCAGCCGCCGCGTCACCCCGGGCGCCAGCAGCGCCTCCCCGGCCGCCACCACCCGCACCGCCTCGAAAAGCCGCTCGGCGGTGGCGTCCTTCAACAGGAAGCCGCTGGCCCCGGCGGACAGCGCGTCGTAGACGTAGCTGTCGAGGTCGAAGGTCGTGAGAATCAGGATCCTGGGTCCCCCGCCACCCCGCGCCTCCGCCTCCGCGACCACCTGGCGCGTCGCCTCGATGCCGTCCGTCCCGGGCATGCGAACGTCCATCAGCACCACATCCGGCCCGACTTCGGCGCATAGCCGCACGGTCTCCGCGCCGTCGGCGGCAGTCCCCACGACCTCGAAATCTCGCTGCGTCGCCAGCAACGCGGCGAACCCCGTACGCACCACGAGGTGGTCATCGGCGATCACGATCCGGATCGGCGGCGTGGGTGGCGTAGCGGGCGCGGTTGGAACAGGCGATGTCACAGCGCACCCCCGTCGGATCCGTCCGCCGAACCGGCCGGCAACTCCGCCTCGACCAAGAACCCGCCGGTCGGCGATGGCCCCGCCGCAAGCCTGCCACCCACCGCCGCAGCCCGCTCCCGCATTCCCGCCACCCCGTGTCCGGCCGTCCCCGCCATACCTACATCAGCGACCTGATCCGCCTGATCCGTATCCCGAGCCGGCCCCGGTCCACTGTCCCGGATCCGCAGGAACAGCGTCTCGGCCGTGAACCGCAGCTCCACATCCACCGGCGCCCCCCGAGCGTGCCGGCGCGCATTCGTCAGCGCCTCCTGCGTGATCCGGTACGCCGCCAACTCCACCCCCGGATCCAACGCGGCCGGCGTCCCGGACACGATCAGCCGCGTCGTCGCGCCCGACGTGCCGCGGGCCGCGTCCACCAACGTCAGCAACTGGTCCAGCCCCGGCTGCGGATGCCGCTCCTCGCTCAGGTCCGCCGGACCCGCGTCCTCGCGCAGCACCCCCAGCAAGCGCCGCATCTCGGTCAGCCCGGCGCGCGCCGTGTCGCCGATCGCCAGCAGCCGCTCGGCTCCGGCCGGCGGCATCCCGGGCGTGGCCAGGCGTGCGGTCTCGGCCTGCACCGCGATCATCGAGATGTGGTGCGCCACGACGTCGTGCAGCTCCCGCGCGATCCGGGCCCGCTCGCCGCGTGCGGTGTGCTCGACCAGCGAGCGGGCCACGGCCTCCCGCGCCGCCTGGTGGATACGGGCCTCGGCCCGCGCGTGCGCCGCGTTGCCGGCGAAGACCGCTGCCGGGGCGAGGGCGGTCAGCAGGACTGCGACCACTCCCGCATCGGAGTTGCGCGACTCGCACAGCGCGATCACCGGGAACGGCAGCGACAGTACGACAGCCGCGATTCGCAGCCATCGCTGTTGTCGTGCCTCCGCGCCGCCCAGCCGATACATCGCCAGGACCACCGCCGCCGCCGACGCCACCGGCAGCGTCCCGGTGATCGTCAACGCCAGCACCGCGGCCGCGACCACCGCGCTCGCCGCCCCGAACACGCCGAGGAACCCCAGCGGCGCCGTCGCGCACAAGGCCAGGAACACCGATGTCAGCAGCACCCCCGACGAGCCGGTCCGATGTACTGCCCCGCGGATCACCGTTTCCAGGAGCGCCGCACCGGCCAGCCACGGCATCGCACCGTGAACCGTCTCTTCGCCCCGTCCGGCGCCGTGTTCCTGAAGCACGGTGCCTATTCTGATCGACCCCGCGCCCCGCGCACCTCCCCCGAGGCAGCGACAGCCGTCCCCCACGCGGGGGACGCCCTAGACCGCTCGCTCGCGGGACGATTCCCGCACCACCGGCTTCCTAGCCTTCAGGACATGACAGCCATGACAACCGGCACCGCCAATCCACCGCCCGCCATAGCGGTTCAAGCTCTGCGTAAGCGCTTCGGCGCGACCGCTGCCCTCGACGGCATGTCCTTCGACGTCGCCGCCGGGAAGGTCACCGGTTTCGTCGGGCCGAACGGGGCCGGCAAGACCACGACGATGCGCGTCATCCTCGGCCTGGACGCGCCGGACGAGGGCCGGGCGCTGATCGGCGGCGTCCCCTACGGCAAACTGCGCCGGCCGCTGGGCCACATCGGCGCGCTGCTCGACGCCGCCGCGCTCCAGCCCGGTCGCAGCGCCCGCAACCACCTGCTGTGGCTGGCGCACTCGCAGGGCCTGGGCGCCAAGCGGGTCGACGAGGTGGTCGCCGCCTCGGGCCTGGCCAGCGCGATCAAGCGCAAGGCCGGCGGCTACTCCCTCGGGATGCGCCAGCGGCTCGGCATCGCCGCCGCCATGCTCGGGGACCCGCCGGTGGTGATGCTCGACGAGCCGTTCAACGGCCTGGATCCCGAGGGCATCTTCTGGATCCGCGGCTATCTGAAGGCGCTGGCCGCCGAGGGCCGCGCGGTGCTGGTGTCCAGCCACCTGATGAGCGAGCTGGAAGGCTGCGCGGACCACCTGGTCGTGGTCGGGCGCGGGAAGATGATCGCGGACACCGGCGTGGCCGAGCTGATCGCCCGCTCCTCGGGCGGGCGCGTGGTGCTGCGGACGGGGGCGCGCGCCGAGGCCACGACCGCGCTGGCCGAGGCCGGCGGGACCGTCGCGGTGACCGGGCCGGACACGCTGACCGTGGACGGCCTGAGCTCCGAGGAAGCTGTCAGGATCCTGAACGCCGACGGGGTCCCGTTCGCCGAGTTGTCCGCGCATCGCGCCTCGTTGGAAGAGGCCTATATGGACCTCACCCGCGACTCGGTCGAGTTCCGGGCCGCGACGACCCAGACGTCGACCCAGGCATCGGCATCAGGGGAGGTGGCCTGATGTCTGGCCGTGACGGCTTCGGCCGACTTGTCCACGCCGAGTGGACCAAGCTGCGCACGGTGCGCGGCTGGGTGATCGGGCTGGTGCTGGCCGCGTTCCTGACGGTCGGTTTCGGCATGCTCGGTCCGATGGGCAGCCAGATCGCCTGCGACCATGTCAACGACGCCCCCACCCACTCCTGCCACATGAGCGGCCCGCCGAAGGACGCCACCGGCCAGGAGGTCGACGACCAGTCCACGTTCGTGCACCGCACGCTGACCGGCGACGGCAGCGTCACCGCGCGCCTGACCGCGTTCGGTGGCCTGTACTCGCCGGACGGCGGCGGCTCTGGCGACCCGTCCAACCCGACCGCCGGGATGACCTCGGGGCTCCAGCCGTGGTCGAAGGCCGGGATCCTGGTCAAGGACGGCACGGCCACCGGTTCCCCCTACGCCGCGGTGCTGGCCACCGGGACCCACGGCGTGCGGATGCAGTACGACTACACGCACGACACCGCCGGGCCGAACGTCGCCGTCACCTCCGGCGCGCCGCGCTGGCTGCGCCTGACCCGCGCCGGTGACACGCTGACCGGCTACGAATCCGCCGACGGCGCCACCTGGACCGAGATCGGCACCGCGGACCTGGCGAACCTGCCGCAGAGCGTGCAGGTCGGGGTGTTCACCACCTCGCCGGACTTCGCCGTCGTCAAGAGCTCCTTCGGCGGCAGCTCCACCAACACCGGCCCGAGCCTGGCCACCGGCACCTTCGACCAGATCGCGGTGACCGGGCAGACCGCAGGGGACTGGACGGTCCCGGCGATCGGCAGCGCCGCTGCCGCCGACGGCGGCCCGGGCGCGTTGCAGGGACCGGAGGCGGTGGCGGGCGCGGTGCCGAGCGGCACCGGCGGCTTCACCGTCACCGGCACCGGCGACATCGCGCCCTCGGCCCCGGGCGAGGGGGCGGGCAAGACGCCGGAGAGCTCCCTGGCCGGCACCTTCGGCGGGCTGATCGCGGTGATCGTGGTCGCCGCGCTCACCATGACCTCCGAGTATCGCCGAGGCCTGATCCGCACCTCGCTGGCGGCCAGCCCGCGACGCGGCCGGCTGCTGGCGGCCAAGGCGGTGGTGCTGGGCGGGGTGTCGTTCGCGGTCGGGCTGGTGGCCGCGGGGATCGCGGTCCCGGCGGTGACGGCGGTGGAGCACAGCAAGCGGATGTACGTGTACTACGCCTCGACCCAGACCGAGATCCGCATGGTGGTCGGCACGGCCGCGTTGCTGGCCGTCTCGGCGGTGTTCGCGCTGGCCGTGGCCACCATCGTGCGGCGCGGCGCGGCGGCCGTGGCGGCGGTGATCGTCGCGATCATCCTGCCCTACATCCTGGCGGTCGCCTCGGTCCTGCCGGCCGGAGCGGCGGAATGGCTGGCTCGGGTCACGCCCGCGGCCGCGTTCGCGGTGCAGCAGACGGTGACGGCTTGGCCGCAGGTCTCGGCGTCCTACACGCCGACGAACGGATACTTCCCGCTCTCGCCGTGGGCCGGACTGGGCGTGCTGTGCCTCTACGCGGCCGCCGCCTACGCCGTCGCGCACCGGCTGCTGCGCCGGAGGGACGCGTGAGCGGCGCTGGGACGAGCGGCGCTGGGACGAGCGGCGGCGAGCCGAGCAACGCTGGGACGAGCAGCGCCAGGACGAGCGGCGCCAGGACGAGCAGCGGCGGGAGCGTGTTCGCCGACGCTCTACACGCCGAGTGGACCAAGCTGCGCACCGTCCCGGGCACCGCATGGCTCCTGGCCGCGGCCGTAATGCTCACCCTCGCCCTGAGCGCGATCTCGTCGTCCACCGTGACCTGCGACGGAACCGGCTGCGGCGAGGACCCCGCGAAGGTCGGCCTGCTCGGCGTCCTGGCCGGGCAGGCGGTGGTCGCGGTGCTGGCTGTGCTGGCCGTGGGGGAGGAGTACGGCACCGGGATGATCCGCCTGACGTTCGCCGCGATGCCCCGGCGCGAGGCGGTGCTGGCGGCCAAGGCCACGGTGGTCGCGGCCGTGACGGCGGCCGCCGGGCTGCTCGCGGTCCTCGCCTCGGCGCTCATCGCGCTGGCGCTACTCCCCGCCAACGGCTTCACGGCGGCCAACGGCTACCCCCACCTCGCCGGCGGCGCGACCCTGCGCGCCGCCTTCGGCTCAGTGCTCTACCTGGTACTGATCGCCCTGCTCGCGGTCGGCGTCACGGCCCTGCTCCGGGACTCGGCAGCCGCGGTCGGGACGGTGCTCGCTCTGCTGTACCTGTTCCCGATCCTGGCCCAGGTCATCTCGAACCCGGACTGGCACCGGCACGCGATGCAGCTCTCGCCGATGCAGGCCGGGCTGGACGTGCAGACCACGATCGACCTGGCCGGCCAGCCGCTGTCGCCCTGGCAGGGGCTCGGGGTGCTGGCGGCGTGGGCGTTCGGGCTGCTCGGGATCGGCGGGGTGGTGATGCGGGTGCGGGACGCTTAGCGGGCTTGGCCGGTGTGCGGCGGGTGCGGTGGGCTGGTATGCGGCGGGCTGAAATGCGGCGGGCTGAGATGCGGGATGCGCCCGCCGCATACCTCAGGGTCCTGCGCGCCGGGGTTGCCTGCCGCTGCTTGGACCTGTGGGGGGTTCGGGGGTTCGGATCGTTTTTGGGGGATGGAGTTTGCGGGCCGGGCTGCGGTTGGTTTGTTGGTTTTAAATGCTTTTTACGGCCTTCGGTTATGGTTGTGCCGGTTCGGGG
>NZ_JAAFZA010000180.1 GCF_015356865.1 Catenulispora pinisilvae | reverse complement strand
GGGTATGGAGAGCTGCGGCGCGGGTTGGGACGCGGGCCGGCGCGCGGGCTACTGGCGGGTAGGGGCTCGGTGGCCTGGGCGGTTCTTACCGGGTTGACCTTCGGGTGACCCGAAGGCGCATCGCCTGGCAATTGCTGATCGGCCGGAAACCAGATGCGGTGGCTGCCGGGCTGGTGTGTGATCTAGCCATGGCGATCGTGTTGGGCAAGCCGGATGTCCGGGGTCTGAGCGCGGCGGCGGGCGCGCTGCGGGAGTGGCAGCAGGAGGGCGCGCCGATGCAGTTGCATCCGGGGGACCTGGGCTGGTTCTGGCGCTTCGGCGGCGAGACTGCGGCTTCGGCGGTGCGCACGTGGAGCCGGGACGGCCGGATCCTCGCGGTCGGGCTGATCGACGGCCCGGGGCTGCTGCGGATGACGATCGCCCCGGACGCCCGGCCGGATGAGGAGCTGGCGCGGCAGGTGGTCGCGGACGTGGGCGACACGGAGCGCGACGTACTGACACCTGGGAAGGCGTATGTCGAGGCGCCGATGGACGCGGTGATTCAGGACGTGTTGGCTCAGGAGGGCTGGGTCGAGGATGAGCCGTGGACCCAACTCCGGCGTGATCTCGCCGAGCCGGGGCGGCGGACAGCAGGAGCAGATACCGGCGCGGGGCTGCGGTTCGAGGTGGTCGGGCCGGAGCTCGCGGGGGTGCGGGCGGCCGTGCAGCGCGCGGCGTTCGACAACTCGACGTTCTCCGAAGAACGCTGGCATGTGATGGCAGCGGGGGAGCTCTACGCCGACGCCCGCTGCCTGGTCGCCTACGACGAGCAGGGCCACGCGGTCGCGGCGGTGACGGTCTGGTCGGCCGGCCCCGGCAGGCCCGGATTGCTGGAGCCGATGGGCGTGCATCGCGACCATCGCGGACGCGGATACGGGACGGCGATCACGGTCGCGGCGGCGGATGCGCTGCGGGAGTTGGGCGCGTCGAGTGCGGTCGTGGCCACCGCGACGTCGAACGTCGGCGGGGTCGCGACGTATAAGGCGGCCGGGTTCAAGGTGCTGGCCGAGGTCCGGGACATGCGGCGGGACGCTTAGCGCCGGCGGCCGGACTCGCCGACGGGCCCGCGTCCCGCGCTCCGCGCTCGCCAAGCGCGATACCGCTCAGGCAGACACCGCGCGCATGGCCGATAACCCGCGGCGATCGCCGTGGCCTCGTTGGCGAAGAAGACCCGATGCCGCGTGTAATGTCCCGCAGCTATATGGCGGAGAGCCGAGGGACAGTCGAGACGCCCGTAGACGCGGAGGCGCCGGTGCCCGCCGAGCGTGCCCGGCGCCGGGCTCTCGTAGGGGCGGGCGTCGGGGCCGAGCAGGGTCCAGGTCATGCCGCGTTGTCATATTGCATCGTCATACCGCGTCGTCATGCCGCGTCGTGGAACACCAGGCCGAGGGCATGGCGGCGGCCGGAGCGCACGGTACTGACCCCGTGCCGCACCGGGCCGGTGGACCAGCCACGCGCGGAGCGGACCGGGCGGTCACGGGTGGTGAAGATCAAGGCGTGGCCTTGGGGGAGCGGGGTGGCGGTGCCCCGGGATTGGGCGCGGGGGCGTTGTTCGACCAGGAGGAATTCGCCTCCCGTGTAGTCGCTGCCGTACGCGTCCAGCCCGATGACCGCCTGGAGCGGGAAGAGCATGTCGCCGAACACGTCACGGTGCAGGGCGTTCCAGCCCCCGGGGCCGTAGCGGAGCAGGATCTGCGCCGAGCGGGCCTGGCCGGCGGCATGGCACCGCGCCAGCCACTCGTCGAGGTCGTCGGGCCACGGCGCCGGCCGGTTCAGGCGCGCGGCCCAGTCGCGGGCGATGGGCAGCAGGTGCGGCCACAGTGCGCGGCGCAGGGTGTCTACGACCTCGGGCAGGTCGTGGGTGAAGTAGCGGTACTGGCCGGAGCCGAAGCGGTGCCGCGCCATGTCCACGGTCGTGCGGAACAGCTCGGGACGGTCGTAGAGGGCTGAGATGTCGCGGCACTGCTCGGGAGTGAGGAGTTGCGGCGTCGGGGCACAGCCGACGGAGTCGAGCTCGGCGGTGATCGCGGGCCAGTCGGCGGCGGTGAGGGGAGAGTGGTTTTCCAGGGTGGTGGTGCCGGGCATGATGGTTCGTTCCTTTCCGCTCAGACCAGCAGCGGCGCGATGGCGCCTTCGAGCGCGAGTAGCCACTGCTTGTTCTCGACGCCCCCGGCGTAGCCGCGCATCGACCCGTCAGCACCGATGACCCGGTGACACGGCCGCACGATCAGCAGCGGATTCGCCCCGACCGCCGCGCCCACCGCCTGGACCCGGTCGCGGGGCAGGCCGAGCTGCTTGGCGAGCGCGCCGTAGGTGGTGGTCGTGCCGTGCGGGATCGCGTCGACCGCCGCCCACACGCCGCGCTGGAAGTCGCTCCCGGTGGCGGTGTGTTCGCGGTGTTCGAGGTCGTCGAGGTATTCGAGGTCGAATTCGGTACGGGTCCCGGCGAAGTACTCCTGGAGCTGTCGGCTGACGTCGCTGAACGCCTCGGCGTCAGCGGTCCAACCGTCACCGATCCTCGGCGCGTATCGCTGACCGGCCATCGACAGGGACGCCAGGCGCGTGCCGCCGTTCTCGTCCTTCTCGCCGACCAGCAACAACGGTCCGACCGGGCTTTCGATTTCGGTGTAGATGTTCACCTACCCAGTCTGAGCCGCTGCGCCTTACGATACTGGCGGGATTCGGACGTGGAGTAAGTTGTCGAGCGCCTTGGCTGACGTCTCGACCGGCTCGTGCCGGGTGTCGACGCGTAGGTCCGGTGCCTCCGGCACCTCGTAGGGGTCGTCGACTCCGGTGAGGCCGGTGAGCTCGCCCTCAGCGTGGCGCTTGTAGAGACCCTTGACGTCCCGTCGCATACAGACCTCGATCGGCGTCGCGACATGGATCTCCAGGTACGGGATCCCCGCCGCGACGTGGAGGCGCCGCACCTCGGCACGCGAGTCGGCGTACGGCGCTATCACCGCGACCAGCACGATCGCACCCGCGCGCGCCAGCTCCGCCGCGCGCGCCCCGACCCGCCGCACGTTCTCCTCCCGATCGGCGCGGCTGAAGCCGAGGCCCGCCGACACCGTGCGGCGCAGCTCGTCGCCGTCCAGCACCTCGACGCGGCGGCCCTGCTCGCGCAGGCGCGCGGCGAGCGCCGTGGCGAGCGTGCTCTTGCCGGCGCTGGGCAGGCCGGTCAGCCACATCGTCGCGCCGGGCGGGGGGTCCGTGCCGATCACCGGGTGAGTCTACGGCGCGGCCGGGCGGCTTCTCCGATGAGTGGTCGGCGCGGCCGGGCGGTATCTCCGATGAATGGTCGGCGGGCGGCTGCTACGTTCAGCGGATGCGCATCCTGATAATCGGAGGCTCGGGGTACGTCGGTACCTTGATGACCCCCTTGCTCGCCGAGCAGCACGAGGTCCGGGTCCTGGACCTGGTGCCGCCGCAGGGCGGCTACGACCACGTCGTCGGCAGCGCGGCGGACCCGGAGGTGCTGGCCACGGCGCTGGACGGGATGGACGCGGTGGTGCACGGCGCGATGGGCAGCCTCTCGGAGACGGACTGGCCGGCGCCGGACACGGCCAGCGCGTTCGAGGTGAACGTGGCGTCGGTGTACGCGACGCTCCAGGCCGCGCACGCCGCCGGCGTCTCCCGCGCGGTGGTGATCGGCAGCCTGTCGGTGTTCAGCAACGAGCCGGTGCGGCTGGTCGAGCGAGACGTCGACGAGGGCAGCGAGCCGGACGCCACGAACGTCTACGGCGTGACCAAGCGCCTGGGCGAGCAGGTGGCGCGCATCGCCGCGCAGGAACACGGGATGACGGTAACCGTCCTGCGCCTGGCCTTCCCGACCCCGGACGACCTCTGGCCGCTGTGGGCCCTGCCGGTCAAGGACGAACCGGTCCAGGTCCGCCGCGACGACGGCACCCCGGTCCCCGCCCTCGCCGCCTCGGACCTGGCCGCCGCCGTCTCCGCCGCCCTCACCCGCGACGCCGGCGACTACGACGTGTTCCACATCGTCGGCGCCGACGACTCCGGCGGCACTTGGACCGCGGCGAAGGCGCGGGACGTGCTGGGGTGGGTGGCGCGGCGGCGATGAGAATCGTGACGTGAGCACGTGAGCATCAGTGGGAGCGCCGGGCCGGAAGATCCGGCTGACTCGGCGCGGGCGGCACTGGCCCGCCTGACCGCCGAGGACCGCACCGTCCTGGCCGATCTGCTCCGCCGGATCGACGAGCACGACGGTCCCTTCGGCGAGTGGGTCACCGGCAACCCGGACGGCACGCTGTGTATGCCCTGGTCGCGGCATGCCCCGATCGTCACCGAGACGGTCGCCTTCGTGATCGGCAAGCAGCTGCCGGTGACCGGCTTCGATTGGCGCGCCTGGGAGGAGGGACAGCGGACGATCCGCCTGCCGGACCTGAAAAAGGTCCGGACTCGCACCGCGCAGGAGTGCCGCCAGTACCTGACTCTGATCGTCCGCGCCGAACGGTTCGAGGAGGGCACGCTGACCATGGTCTTTGAGAACCGGGTGATGCAGACCCTCTTACGCCGGATGATTCAGCTTATTGACTCGCTCTCGGAAACGTAGCGCCCCAACCGAAAAAGCCCCGCCCGAACGCCGAAGCGTCCGAGCGGGGCTCGCGGTCCTTCGGGGCTTGAACCAACCCCTGAGTTCCCGCCTACCGTTACCGCTACCGGTGCAGGTCGAACCGGTCCAGCTCCAGCACCTTGCCGAACGCCGCCGCGAACTCCTTCGCGAACTTCTCCTTCGCGTCGTCGCCGGCATACACCTCGGCCAGCGCGCGCAGCTCGGAGTTCGAGCCGAACACCAGGTCGGCGCGGGTGCCGGTCCACTTCAGGGCGCCGGCGGCGTCGCGGCCCTCGAAGGTGGTGGAGTCGGCGTCGGTCGGCGTCCAGCTGGTGTCCAGGTCCAGCAGGTTGACGAAGAAGTCGTTCGTCAGGACGCCGGGGGTGCCGGTGAACACCCCGGCGGTGCCGCCGCCGTGGTTGGCGCCGAGCACCCGCAGGCCGCCGACCAGCACGGTCATCTCCGGGGCCGACAGGTTCAGCAGGTTCGCCTTGTCCAGCAGCAGGTACTCCGCCGGGAGCGCGGCGTCCTTGCCCTGCCAGTTGCGGAAGCCGTCGGCGCGCGGCTCCAGGTAGGAGATCGACTCCACGTCGGTCTGCTCCTGGGTGGCGTCGGTGCGGCCCGGGTGGAAGGGCACGGTGACGTCGAAGCCGGCGTCCTTGGCCGCCTTCTCCACGCCCGCGGCGCCGGCCAGGGCGATCACGTCGGCCAGCGAGACCTTCTTGCCGCCGCTCGCGCCGCCGTTGAACGCCGACACGACGCCCTCCAGCTTGCTGAGCACCGGGGCCAGCTTCTCCGGCTCGTTGACCTCCCAGCCGTTCTGCGGCTCCAGCCGGATCCGGGCGCCGTTCACGCCGCCGCGCTTGTCGCTGCCGCGGAAGGAGGCCGCGGCGGCCCAGGCGGTGGTGACCAGCTGCTGCACCGTCAGGCCGGTGGCCAGGATGCTCGCCTTCAGGGCGGTGGCGTCGGCGGCGTCGATCAGCGGGTGGTCGACGGCCGGGACCGGGTCCTGCCAGATCAGGCGCTCGCTGGGGACCTCCGGGCCCAGGTAGCGGGCGATCGGGCCCATGTCGCGGTGGGTCAGCTTGTACCAGGCGCGGGCGAAGGCGTCGGCCAGGGCCTGCGGGTCGTCCTTGAACCGGCGCGAGATCGGCTCGTAGATCGGGTCCATGCGCAGCGACAGGTCGGTGGTGAGCATCGTCGGCTGGTGCGTCTTGGCCGCGTCGAAGGCGTCCGGGACGGTGCCGGCGCCGCCGTCGTTCTTCGGCCGCCACTGGTTGGCGCCGGCCGGGCTCTTGAACAGCTCCCACTCGTAGCCGAACAGGATCTCGAAGAAGCTGTTGTCCCAGGCGGTCGGGGTGTTGGTCCAGATGCCCTCCAGGCCCGAGGTGATGGCGTCGGCGCCGACCCCGCTCCCGTAGCTGCTCTTCCAGCCCAGGCCCGCCTGCTCCAGCGGGGCGGCCTCGGGGTCCGCGCCGACGTTGTCGGCCGGGCCGGCGCCGTGCGTCTTGCCGAAGGTGTGGCCGCCGGCGATCAGCGCGACGGTCTCCTCGTCGTTCATCGCCATCCGGCCGAAGGTCTCGCGGATGTCGCGGGCGGCGGCGATCGGGTCCGGGTTGCCGTTCGGGCCCTCGGGGTTGACGTAGATCAGGCCCATCTGGACCGCGGCCAGCGGCTCCTCCAGGTTGCGGTCGCCGCTGTAGCGCTCCTCGCCGCCCAGCCAGGTCTGCTCCGGGCCCCAGTAGACGTCGTCGTCCGGCTCCCAGACGTCGGGGCGGCCGCCGGCGAAGCCGAAGGTCTTGAAGCCCATCGTCTCCAGCGCCACGTTGCCGGTCAGGATGATCAGGTCGGCCCAGGACAGGGACTGGCCGTACTTCTTCTTTACCGGCCACAGCAGGCGCCGGGCCTTGTCCAGGCTGGCGTTGTCCGGCCAGGAGTCCAGCGGCGCGAACCGCTGCTGGCCGGTACCGCCGCCGCCGCGGCCGTCGTGCACCCGGTAGGTGCCGGCGCTGTGCCAGGCCATCCGGATCATGAACGGCCCGTAGTTGCCGAAGTCGGCCGGCCACCACGGCCGGGAGTCCTTAAGCGTCGCGGCGATGTCCGCCTTGACCGCGGCCAGGTCCAGGGTGTTGAACGCGGCGGCGTAGTCGAAGTCCGCGCCGTTCGGGTTCGCCACCGCGGGGTTCTTCGCCAGGATCTTCAGGTTCAGACGGTTCGGCCACCACTGGCGGTTGCCGCCGCCCTGGGTGGGGTGGGCTGCTCGGCCGTGGGCGACCGGGCAGCCGCCGGCACTGGCCTGGGCGCCGTGATCGATGTCGACGTCGATGTCGCCATGCTGCTGCTCAGACATCTGAAAGAAGTCCTTCCGGTTCTGGCGGTTCACGCGGTTTTCGGATGTTCTCGGATGCGCTCGGTCGTACTCGGTCGTACTCGGTCGTACTCTGTTCTTGTTGTTCTGTTCTTGTTGTTCTGTTCTTGTTGTTCTGTTCTCGATGTTCGCGGATCGTCGCGCCGGCTACCCCTCGGGACCGGCGGGAGTGGCGCACGCGGGGCACAGGCCCCAGTAGACGACCTCGGCCTCGTCGATGGTGAAGCCGTGGTCGTCGACGACGTCCAGGCAGGGGGCCGCGCCGACCGCGCAGTCGACGTCCACCACCGCGCCGCAGTTCCGGCACACCAGATGGTGGTGGTTGTCCCCGACCCGGCCCTCGTAGCGGGCCGGGCTGCCGGCCGGCTCGATGCGCCGCACCAGCCGGGCGGCGGTGAGCGCGTGGAGGGCTTCGTAGACGGCCTGCAACGACACGTGGCCGACCCGCTCGCGGACCCCGGAGGCGATGGCGTCGGCGTCCAAGTGGTCGCCGCCGCGCACCGTTTCCAACAGGGCCACGCGTGCCGCGGTCACCCGGAGTCCGGCACCGCGGAGCTCGTCCGCGGCGGTCGGCGGGGGTGGTGCGGTCATGGCTTCAACCTATCCGGCTAGAGGCGAACAATTCAAGATAACGAGTCATACAAGTTTTGTGCGAGCGATCGTGCGCCGTTCGGGGGACGGGCCGGGCTGTCGGCGGCCGCGGGCATAATCGGCGGCCGTGACCGATCCCGGGCCGGCCGACGCCGCCGACACCTGCCATCGCCTGGTCCTGGACCATGTCCTGGCACTGATCGCCGGTGCGGAGTGCGGCGACCAGCTGGTGCTGCGGGGCAGCATGCTGATGACGGCATACGCCGGATCCGCCGCGCGTAAACCCGCGGATCTGGACTTCGTGGTGGTCCAGGACGGCTGGCCGGTGGACGAATCGGACCCGTATCCGTACGTCGACGAGCTGGCGACGGTGCAGCAGTGGCCGGAGGTCGCGGACGGCGCCGGGCGCGCGCGGCTGTGGGCCGACGCGGAGTTCGACACTGGGGGACGCAACCCGTGGGTCTCGCCGGACGGGCTGAACTGGGTCGCGCAGGAGGATTGGGAGCGTTCCTCGCCGTACGGGGGCCTGGCGGACCTGGTCCGGGACCGCAAGGACGTCGGGCGCGGCATCGAACTGGATCCCGACGGGTTCGACGAGCACGGCGATTGGATGTACTCGGGCTACTCCTCGCCCGGGGTGCGCGTCGTGATCCCATGGCGGAAGCGACTCGGGAAGCGGACGTCCGTGCGCGGAACCGTGTCGCTGGACTTCTCGCTCGACGAGCCGATGCCGCAGCGGCCGGTCTGGACCCGGATACCCCGGCTGGACGGCGAGCCCTCGGTGATCCGGGCGGCGAGTGCGGAGCTGTCGCTGGCGTGGAAGCTGCTGTGGCTGTTGCAGGACACGAAGGACGCCGGATACGCGAAGGCCAAGGACCTCTACGACGCGGTGGTACTGGCCGAGCTGCCCGGGATGGTGCTCGATGGCAAGCTGCTGCGGCGGGTGTTGCGGAAGTCGGAGGGGTTGCGGGTGCGGGACTTCACGGTGCGGGACTTGGCCGACGTCGCGGTCGACTGGGACGCGTTCGACGCCGAACACGCGGTCGGCGGAACGGTCGATGAGTGGCTGCGGCGACTCGGGCACGCGCTGACCATCGCATGAGCGGGGTCGAGGGCGGGTTCGAGTACCACATCACGGTTGCCGGCGACGACGCCGCGAGCGCCGGACTGGCCGCGTGGGCGGGGGAGCGCGGAGTGAAGTTCACGCACATCGTGTTGGCGCGCGGCGAAACGGTGTCGCAGCCGATGCTCACGGTGCCGGGCGAGGGCACGGCCGAGGCGGTGCTCGCCGAGGCGGAGGCGATGGCCGGGGAGCTGTGGGCGGCGGGCCTGGTGGTGACGCGGCTGAAGCTGGAGTCTTCGCCGTTCGCGGCGGGGGTGCCTGCCACAGCTGTGGAGGCCTCGGAGGAGCCGGACGATCGGTACTTCGAACACCATCTCAAGCTGCTGCTGTCGGCGGGGGTGGACGAGGCGGCGCTCGCGGAGCTGGTGACGCCACACGGTGCGCACTTGTCGCGGAACGCGCGGCGGGTGCGGGACGACGGCGGCTCGGAGAGGTTCGTGACGCAGCGCTGCTATCGGGTCGGTAGCGATGCGGCGGTCGGCGAGTTGGCGCGGCTGACCGAGGTGTTGCGGGGCGCCGGGCACGAGATTGTGAGCAGCGAGCGCGAGTACGTGGTCTACGACAGCAGCCCGGCGGTGGACGCCGGTTGGATCGGCTGAGAGCTGAGTGCTGGGTGCCGAGTGCTGAGGCACCGGCAGAGTTTTGCGGAGCGCGACCTGCCGGCTCGATCAACTCAGCCGCGAGCACTCAGCCGCAAGCACTCACCCGCGAGCCCTCAACTCCCAGCCTCCAAAAAAGCCAGCACCGCCCGCACCCGCCGGTCCCCGGCCTCGTCCGGCGGCAGCCCCAGCTTCCCGAAGATGTTCCCCACGTGCTTGCTCACCGACCGTTCGGTGATCACCAGCGTCGCGGCGATGGTCGTGTTGTCCAGCCCCTGCGCCATCAGGCCCAGCACCTCGCGTTCGCGCGGGGTGAGGGCGTCCAGGGGGTCGCGGCGGGTCAGCAGCTGCGAGACCACCTCGGGGTCCAGGGCGGTGCCGCCGGCGGCGACCCGCTCCAGTGCCTCCTGGAACTCCGAGACCCGTGCCACGCGGTCCTTGAGCAGGTAGCCGATGCCGGCGGCGCCTTCGGCCAGCAGCTCGGCGGCGTAGGTTTCCTCCACGTACTGCGACAGGACCAGGATGGGCAGGCCGGGTAGGACCTTGCGGGCCTGGATCGCGGCGCGCAGGCCCTCGTCGCGGAAGCCCGGGGGGAGGCGGACGTCCAGGATCGCCGCGTCGGGGCGGTGCTCCAGCAGGGTCGGGACCACCTCCGGGCCGCTGCCGGCGACCGCCACCACCTCGTGGCCGACCGTGGTCAGCAGCAGTTGCAGCCCTTCGCGCAACAGCACGTTGTCCTCGGCGATCACAAGCCGCACGGCAGCTCCACTTCCACGTTCGTCCCGGTGCCGTCGGTGCGGCTGTCGATCCTGGTGACGCCGTCCAGCGCCGCCACCCGGCGCCGGATCCCGGCCAGGCCGCTGCCCAGGTTGGGGTCCGCGCCGCCGGTGCCGTCGTCCCGGATCCGCACCGTCAGGTAGGGGCCATCATGCCGCAGGGACACCCAGGCGTGCGCGGCGCCGCTGTGCTTGGCGACGTTGGTCAGCGCCTCGGCCACCACGAAGTACGCCGCCGCCTCCACCGCCGCCGGGCAGCGGCGGTCCGGCTCCGGCATGTCCACCGACACCGGCACCGGACGTCCGGCGGCCAGTGCGCGCACCGCCCCGGCCAGGCCGCGGTCGCTGAGGATCGGCGGGTGGATGCCGCGGATGACGGTGCGCAGTTCGGTCAGCGCGTGCTCGATGCCGCTGCGGGCGTCCAGCATCAGGTCCCTGGCCCCGTCGGGATCGGCGTCGAAGCGCTGGTCGGCCAGGCCCAGCCGGAGCGCGGCGCTGACCAGCTGGGCCTGGGTGCCGTCGTGCAGGTCGCGTTCGATGCGGCGCAGCTCGGCGCCGTGCGCCTCCAGCGCCTGGGCCCGGGTCTCGGTCAGTGACTCCACCCGGGCGGCCAGCTCGGTCCGGCGGGTCGGGCCGAGCAGGCGCCGCGCGTACCAGCCCTGGAACCGGGCCAGTTGGGGCTGGGCCCACAGTTGCAGTGCCGTCAGGAACACCGTCATCAGCAGCGGGTAGGCGATCGCCTGGGGCCAGGTGTAGATCTGCGCGCCGGCGCCGATCGTGCCCGGCTTCACGGTCCACCACCAGAACGGCAGCGCCAGGTCCCAGGGGATCCCGACCCACACCTCGACCGACAGCACCCCGATGAGCAGCCCGACGAACCCGTGCACGAACATCCACGCGATGTCCCGCCACACCGAGGCGGACCGCATCAGGGCGAAGTACTGCCGGTACGGATCGGCCGCCACCGGCGTGGACGGCTCCCGGATCGGATACCCCAACACCTTCGCGGCCCGGCGGCGCTCGATGTTGGTCAGGACGCGGATCCGTCCGGCCACCCACGGCAGCCCCGGCACCCCGAACGCCAGCAGCAGCGCCAGCGGCAGCAGGCAGACGCCGAGCAGGGCGGGCAGGGCGGTCCGCAGGCCCGCGACCAGGTACCACGTCGAGCGCAGGCTTCGGGCGAACAGGGCGCGGATCTTCATGATCCCCCCACTCTAAAGGCCAGGTCGCGGTGAGTCGGCACGGCAGGCCCCACCATCGTGGTGTAGCGCGTTACACCCCCAAGAGGGGCCTTGGGCCGCTGGGGCGGAAGAAGATCGAAAACTAGCGTCGAAGGCGTACTGATCCACCGACGCAGGAGCGCTTATGACCGCCCCGAACACCGTGCCCGGCGCGACTACCGCGCATGCCGTGCACGCCGCCGCGCATGCCGCCGACCCCGGCGGCGCCGCCGTGACGCTGGAACGCGTGACCAAGTCCTACGACCGCGGCCGCGTGGTCGCCCTGGACAACGTCAGCTGGGCCTTCCGGCGCGGCACCTTCACCGCGATCATGGGCGCCTCCGGCTCCGGCAAGAGCACCTTCCTGCACTGCGCCTCCGGACTGGACCGGCCCACCTCCGGCACGGTCCGGCTCGGCGACACCGACCTCGGGAAGCTGAAGGAGACCGCGCTCACCCAGCTGCGCCGGGACCGCGTCGGGTTCGTGTTCCAGGGCTACAACCTGGTGCCGTCGATGGACGTCCAGCGCAACATCACGCTGCCGCTGCGCCTGGGCGGCCGGCGGGCGGACACCGGCTGGCTCACCGAGGTCGTGCACCGGGTCGGGATGGCCGACCGGCTGGACCACAAGCCCTCCCAGCTGTCCGGCGGGCAGCAGCAGCGGGTCGCGGTGGCCCGGGCGCTGGTCACCCGGCCGGAGATCGTGTTCGCCGACGAGCCCACCGCCGCGCTGGACCCGCGCACCGCCGGGCACGTGCTGCGGCTGCTGCGCGAGGCCGTGGACGGCACCGGCCAGACCGTGGTGCTGGTGACGCACGACCCGACCGCCGCGGCCTGGGCCGACAGCGTCGTGTTCCTGTCCGAGGGCCGGATCGTCGACGAGCTCCCGCGCCCGACCGCCGCGACGGTCCTGAACCGCTGGGAGACGCTGTGAGGAAGGGAATCGCCTTCGGGGTCGCCGCCGCGCTGGCGGTGGCGGCCATGATGCTCGGCGCCTTCGGGGTGCTGATCGAGTCCGGTGTCCGGGCGCACGGTTCGCTGGACCGGTACGCCTCGGCCGCCGCGGTCGTGCACGGCGAGCAGAGCGTCACCTACAGCACCGGCAGCGGGGACAACAAGAACTCCGAGAGCCGGCCGCTCGTCGAGCCGAACCGCGTGCCGCTGACGCAGAGCGGGCCGCTGAAGGCGGTGCCTGGCGTCGCCGACGTGGTCGCGGACCTCTTGGTGCCGGTGGTCGCGGCACCGACCGGGCAGACCCTCACCGGCCACGGCTGGGACTCGGCCAAACTGACGCCGACCACTCTCACCTCCGGCCACGCTCCGGCGTCGGCGAAGGACGTGGTGCTCGACACGGAATCGGCTGCCCGCCTGGGAATCCGGGCCGGTTCTGAGCTCCAGCTGCAAATCGACGGGTCCCCGCAGGACTACCGGGTCTCGGGGATCGACTCCGGCGGCCCGGCCGGGACGCTCTACTTCACCCAACAGCAGGCTGAGACGGTCTCCGGCCACCCGGATCGCGCCGACGCGCTGGTGGTGCTGGCTGACGCGGGCTCGCACGTCTCCAGCTCCGCCCTGCGCCACGCCGCCCCCGGCCTGGACGTCGCCACCGGCGCGGCACGCGGCGACATCGAACACCCGGGGATCCAGGCCGGCCGGGCGGACAACATCGCCACCGGCGGCACCCTGGGCGGCGTGAGCCTGCTGGTCGCGCTGCTGGTGGTGTCCGGACTGCTGGAGCTGTCGGTGCGGGACCGGACGCGCGAGCTGGCGGTGATGCGCGCCGTCGGCGCCACGCCGCGGCAGGTGCGGCGGGTCATCGTGCGCGAGATGTTGAAGATCGCCATCCCCTCGGCGCTGGTCGGCGCGGTCGCCTCGCTCGGCCTCGGGGCGGCGCTGCTGGCCGTGATGAGCTCGCAGGGCGTGCTGCCGGCCGGCTACCACCTGGCGCTGAGCCCGATCCCCGTGGCCGGTTCCGCGCTGCTCACCGTGCTCACGGCGGTCGGCATCGGCTGGCTGTCCGCGCGGCGGGTGTCGAAGATCAAGCCGGTGCAGGCGCTCGGCGAGAGCGCCGTCGAGCCGAAGCGGCAGTCGCGCTGGCGCGTCATTACCGGGCTGGTGTTCTTGGCGCTCGGCGCCGGGATGCTGGTGCTGACGTTCACGGTCGGCGGCCAGGCGGCGTCCTCGTCGGTGGCCGGGCTGGTGATCTCGCTGATGTGGGGCGTGGCGCTGCTGGGACCGTGGATCGCACGCGGTGGTACCAGGGTCCTGGGCGCGCTGCTGCGCCGGCTCTCGCCGATCTCCGGCGACCTGGCCGCCACCTCGGCGCGCGCCGCCGCGGTCCGGATGGCCGCCGTCATCACCCCGATCGCGCTGGCCCTGGCGTTCGCTGGCACGCAGCTGTTCGCGCAGACCACGACCTCGAACGCCACGGCCGCCGAGGCGCGGGCCGGGATGCGGGCCGAGCGGGTGCTGACGTCATCCGGGCCCGGCATCCCGCACGGCGCCTACGAAGCGGCCAAGGCGCTGCCGGGGGTGAGCGACGTGACCGCGGTGAAGCGGACCACGGTGCTGATGCCGGTGTGGAACCTGGGCACGTCGTTGCAGTCGCTGTCGGCGCAGGGCGTCGCGGGTGGTTCGGCGACGACGCTGGATCCGAAGATCACCGCCGGTTCGCTGGCCGGGCTGAACGAGCCCGGAACCGTCGCGCTGAGTTCGCAGGTGGCGCACGACACGAAGGTCGGCGACACCCGGCAGCTGTGGTTGGGCGACGGCACACAGGTGACGCTGAAGGTCGTGGCGTTGTACCAGCGCGGCTTCGGCTTCGGGGACGTGCTGTTGCCCCGGGACCTGGTGGCCGCGCACGCCGCGAACACGCTCGACGATTTCGTGCTCGTCAACGGCAATGGTGATCTCAGTCCCCTGACGAGCAAGTTCGTCGGGCTGCACACCGCCACCGCCGCCGACTATGGCAGTGCCCTGACCGAGAAGTCCCGGCACGACGGCCTGACCGGGCTGATCGCGGTGGTGGCGATCGTCGGCTTCATCCTGGTCGGCGTGGTGACCACGCTGGGCGTGGCCACGGCCTCGCGGCGCCGGGAGCTGACGCTGCTGCGGCTGGTCGGCGCCACGCGGGACCAGGTGATGCGGGCCCTGAGGCTGGAGACGGTGATCATCGTGGGCACCGGGACGGTGGTCGGCGCGGCGGTCGCCGGGGTGACGCTGTTCGCCTACGCCGCCGGCGTCACCGGCCTGCCGATGCTCTCGGTGCCGCCGCTGGCCGTCGCGGGCATGGTGATCGCGGTGGCGGTGCCCGGCGCGGCCGCGGTGCTGGTGCCGGCGCGGCGGATCCTGCGGCGTGGGTCGCCGCGGATCGAATAGTCGAACTGTCGAATAGCTGAACTCTTGTGTCGAGCTGTGCGTTGTACGGGCATACACGGCACGGGGGCGTGCTATGCGCGGCGTGTCCGTCGTGGAGGATTCCCGCAGCCTCCGTTCACTCCCCAGTGGTGACGGGCACGCCGCTCTATGACGGTGACGGTGACGGCGACGGTGACGGTGACGGTGACGGCGCCCGTGCCGGTGTCGGTATATCCGGCACCGGCATTTCCGAAGATGCCCCTTGTACCCTCACGCAGTCCCTCCTACAGTGCAGCGACCTACCGTGATCACGCGGCGCCGGCCGCGGGAGGGTGTGCGCCCTATGGGACAGCGTTCGAAGGGTTCGGTGCCGGGGGAGGCCGACTACGTCGTGGTCGGCGCCGGCAGTGCGGGGTGCGTGCTGGCCGCGCGATTGGCCGCGAGCGGGGCGCGGGTGGTGCTGATCGAGGCCGGCGGGTCCGATCGGACGAGGCTGGTGCGCAAGCCGGGGCTGATCGCGGCGGTGCACAGCGTGCCGCAGCTGAAGGCCCGGCTGGACTGGGGCTACTACTCGGTGCCGCAGGCTGACGCGTTGCGGCGCAAGATGCCGCAGACGCGCGGCAAGGTGCTCGGCGGCTCCGGGTCCGTCAACGGGATGCTGTTCGTGCGCGGGAACGCGGCGAACTACGACTCGTGGGCGGCCGAGGGCTGCCAGGGCTGGTCCCACGGTGATGTGCTGCCCAGCTTCAAGAAACTGGAGAGCTGGGAGGACGGCGAGAACGACCTGCGCGGCGGCTCCGGGCCGATCAAGGTACGGCGACAGGTCGACGTCACCACCGCGACCCTCGGGTTCATGGAAGCGTTCGCCGACACCGCCGGAGTGAAGGTCCTCGACGACTACAACGGCGAGTCGCAGGAGGGCATCGGGATCGTCCAGCAGAGCGCCCACGACGGCCTGCGCTACAGCTCCTCGGTCGGCTACCTCGACGACCACGGCATGGCGCAGCTCGATGTGGTCACCGGCGTCACGGTCACGCGCGTGGTGCTGGAGAAGGACCGGGCCGTCGGCGTCGAGGTGATCGCGGAGGGCGGCGCGCGCCAGGTGGTACGGGCCACGCGGGAAGTGGTCCTGTGCGCCGGGGTCTTCGGATCGGCGCAGCTCCTGCAACTGTCCGGGATCGGCCCCGCGGAACACCTGCGTTCGGTGGGCGTCGAGGTGGTGGCCGATCTGCCGGTCGGCGACAACCTGCACGACCACCTCTTCGTCCCGATGTGCTTCCTGATGCCGGAGGCGCGCAACAAGGGGACGGCGCCGTACTTCGCGCGCGGTTTCGTGAAGGAGGTGACCCGCGGCGGAACGTGGGTCGGGCGCACCGTGTTCGAGGCCGTGGGCTTCGTGCGCAGCCCGCGCGCCGAAACGGTGCCGGACCTCCAGATCCACGTGCTGCCGTGGTCGTATCCGGGACCGAACCAGGACGCGCCGGTGCGGCACAAGGCCGATCCGCGCCGGACGCTGACCATCATGCCGACCCTGATCTACCCCAAGAGCCGGGGCACGGTGCGCCTGGCCTCGGCCGATCCGCTGGCCGCGCCGCTCATCGACCCGGCGTACCTGCACGATCCCGCGGACGCCGAGCTGCTGCTGGACGGCATGGAGATGGTCCGCGAGGCGATGGCCCACCGCTCGCTGGCCGGCCGGGTCCTCGGCGAGACCGCGCCCGGCCCGGCGCACGCCGACCGCGCGGCGCTGGCCGCCGAGCTGCCGAACCGCGCGACCACGGTGTACCACCCGGTCGGAACCTGCCGGATGGGCGTCGACGAGCGGGCGGTCGTGGACCCCGAGCTGCGGGTGCGGGGCGTTGCGGGGCTGCGGGTCGCCGACGCCTCGATCATGCCGAGCATCGTCGGCGGGAACACGAACGCGGCGGCATTGATGATCGGGGAACATGCGGCGGCGTTGATTCTGGGCTGAGCGCGGCCGATTCTGCTGACGCCAGGGCCCGGCTCGGGCGCATGCCGAGCCGGGCCTTCGTGCGGTGGTTCAGCGTTTTCAGCGGTGGTTCAGCGCTTCCAGAAGGGTCGGCGGGCAGGCCGCGCGAGTGATTCCAGGAACGTGACAGTGCTCTGCCACCGCTCGGCGACCGGCTTTTCGGCGGAGCTCAGGGTGCTGAGGAGTTCGCTGACGCTCGCCTGGTGCTCGGCAGGCAAGCCCGGGATCAGCTCTGTCAGCTTCGTGGTGAATTCGAGCAACAGCGCCTCTTGTTCGTCGGTCGCGGCGGCGGCGGCGGCGGTGAAGCGGGGCAGCCAGTGCGCCGCGAAGGCGTGGAGGTCGACCATGGGCGGCGTGGTCTTCTTCTCGGTGACTGGTGCCGGTGTCGGTGCAGCTGCCGGCGCCGAGGACTTGAGGAAATCCGGGATTTCCAGGTCCTCTTCCGCTGAGGGCATCGGCCCGCGGGACGGCGTAGGCGTGGCAGCAGGCCGGGCTGCCGCTGCCGGGGCGGCGCCGAAACCAGGGCCGCCGCTCGGCGCTGCTGGGGACGGCGGCGGAGACAGCCGGCTGTGAACCGTGCCGGGCTGGATTGACAGGCTCCTGAACGAGTCCATCTCCGGTTCCATGGCGTCCGGCTCGAAAGTGCCCATGTACACCGCGGCCTTGCGCATCGGCCTGGGCACCCCTGCGGGCGCCGGGGGCGCGCCCCAGCCCGCGGGGAGGTCGACCGGCTGCGTGACCTGCTTGAGCGGGCCGCCCGCGGCCACCACCCGGGTGTCGATCGCGACGAACGCCGTGAAGCGGGACAGCACACTGTGACCCACCGACGTCGCGACGATCGCCCGCTCGATGTCCGGCTGCCCTTGGGACGCCGAGACGTACCGGTCCTCCAGATCGCGGATGCGGCCGCGGGCCCAGAACTGCGCGAGTCCGGCGTCCGCGGTCTCGACGGCCGGCACGCGCCGGGTCCACGCCGAGCCGTCGGCGGCTTCGCCGGTGATGACGATGCCGGCCCCGATGTCTGCCAATGCCACCCCCGGCGATGCCGCGGCTCCCTTGAACCGCCCGGCCACCACCAGCGGCGCGCCGACGAACAAGTCCGACAGCCGGGCCGGGGTGATCGAGTCCTGATCCAGCTCCAGCCCGCTGCTTCCGGCCAGGCGCAGCCCGGTCACCAGCGGCGTGCCGATGCGCCGGTGGATGGCGTCCATCGCTTCGTCGAGCCGGTCCTCGGACTCCACCAGTTCGCAGTGTCCGCCCCCGGAGCTCGCCAATCGTCGCAGGAAGCCGGCGTTGACCGCGCTGTCGATCCCGACCGTGTGGACCCGCAGGTTCGCGAGCTTCGGGGCGAGGGCCGACAACACCGAGTCCTCGCCGGCGATCTGGCCGTCGGTCACCAGGACCAGGACCCGGTCCCGTTCCGGGTCGTCGCCGCCCAGCAGTTCGACCGCGCGGTCCAATGCCGGCTGCATCTCCGTTCCGCCGCGCGCTTCGACGGAGGCCAGGTGCTGCACGGCGCGGAAGCGGTGCCGGTCCGTGGCCGAGGACAGGACGTCGGACGGTAGGTCGGCGGGATAAGTGATCGCGTGGTCGAACGTCAGCACCGCGAACCGGTCGGCGGTGGTCAGCGTGTCGACGATGCGGGCCGCGGCCCGGCGCGCCGCCGTCATCTTCCAGCCGCCCATGCTGCCGGACCGGTCCAGGACCAGCGCCACGTCCCGGGGACGCGTCGCGCCGGTCGGCTCCGGCGGCAGGACGGTCAGCAGGAAGGTGCCGGTGCGCATCGCGCTGTCCGACTTCTCGTTCTTGTTCTCGTTCTCGTTGTCGGCCTCGTCCAACGCCACGGCCAGGGACGTCGCCGCCGCCGAACCTCCGTACGCCAAGCGCAGGACGAAGTCGCGGTCCGCCCGGGCTCCGGGGTCGAGCCGGACGACGTATCGCTCGCCGGACCCCTCTTCCTCCACCTTCACCCCGTGCAGGCTCGACGTCAGCCCGGCCAGCGGCAGCCCGGCCGGGTCCACCGCGACCTCGATCGACAGCCGCACCGGATTCGGGAAGCCGGGCAACAGAATCGGCGGGCTGATCCGGGACGCGTCGGGCACCTGGTCGGTGTCGACGGCGGTCCCGCTGCCCACTTGCTCGCCTGGGAGCGCGGCGCCGGGGATGTAGCGGGGGGCTACTACCAGCGGGAAGCGGAACGTGGCCTGGCCGTCTTCATACGGCAGACGCCCCGAGAGCGTTGTCCGGATGACCACCTGCTCGCCGGGCATGATGTTGCCGACGCGCAGGGTGAAGACCCCGGGGCGCTCCTCCTCGGCGATCGACGCGCGCTGGCCGGCCTCGATCGCCGCGCTGTAGTCGGCGCGCGCCGCCTCCCGCTCCTTCACCACGCCCTCGACCACGCGGTCGGCGGCTTCCATCCGCAGCCGGGTCACCGCCGCGCGGTCCGGCAGCGCGAAGATGTACGTGGCCTCCAGCGGGACGTCGTAGGGGTTGCGGAAGCCCTGCGCCAGCTCGGTGCGCACGGCCAGGCCGGCCACCGAGGAGCGGACCTCGATCAGCTCCAGCGGCAGGTTGCCGCGTTCGGTGCGCAGCGCGCCGAGGCCGCCGTCCGGTACGCGGCGCGGCGTTTCCTCGAAGATCTCGACGACCTCGATGACACCGATGCGAACGGTCATGGTGGTTCCCCCTCTAGGAATGTCAGGCCTCTGGGTCAGGTTTCTGGGAAGGTCAGGCCTCGGACAGGCCGAGCCGGTTCAGCAGGTCCAGCAGTGGTTGTGCCGCTTCGGCGATCGCGGCGCGGGCGGCGGCGTCCGGGGTGCGGCCGGTTGGCAGAAGCAGGGTGATGTCGGTGGTCAGGCGGATGCCGGTGATGAGCGGGGTGGTGGTGTCGGGCTCGATGGTGTCGGTGTCGGCGGTGATGGCAGTGAATGGTTCGGCTGCGGGCGGCGTGACCCAGAAGCGGGAGCGGGCGGGGGAGGGTGCTGTATCCGCTGTATCCGCGTCCGCCGGAGCGATCAGGGTGTCCAGATCGGCCGGCAACTTCGCGATCTCCTCGACCACGGACGCGTCCGCGCCGAGCAGCCGTTCCTGCACCGCCGCCACTGTCAGCCCACTGGCTTGCAGCCGCTTGATCGCGACCAGCTGGGCCAGGTGCGAGCGGCCGTAGAGCGCGGTGCGGCCGCGCATGGCCGCCGGCCGGTCCAGCAGGCCGATGGAGGTGTACCAGCGGATCGTCCGCACGTCGGGCACCTCCCGGATACGGCCGTTGGGCTGGGTCGGCGCCCCGGCGGCCAGCGCCGCCGCGGCCAGGCGGGCCAGGCGGTCGATGGTCCAGGGAGCCGGGGCTTCGGTCATGCGGCTCATCATGACACTGTCATATGACAGTGTCAACGTAACAATGTTCCGTTGCCCTGGCGACAGAGCGTTGATACGTTCCGCGTGTGGGGCTGAGCTCTCGGTTGAGTGTGCTTGTGCTGGCCGCGGCCTTGGCGAGCCTGATCCCCGATCCGGCGTCGGCGACGGGGCCCGTGACAGTGTCGGATCCGGTGCCGGGGCCGCCGCCCGTGGACGTCGCCTCATACCTGGTCGTGGACTACGACACCGGCCAGATCCTGGCCGCGAAGGATCCGCACCGCGCGCTCTATCCGGCCAGCACTCTCAAGATCCTGACAGCCGACACCCTCATCCCGCGCCTGGACCCGGACCTGGAGGTCACACCGAAGGCCGCGGACTTCGCCGCCGAGCCGGACGGCAGCGTGGTCGGCATGACGGCCGGGGTCACGTACAGCGTTGCCGAACTGTGGCGCGCGACGTTCGTCGAGTCGGCCAACGACGCCGTCGCCGAACTGGCGCACCTGTCCGGCGGCCTCGCCGCGACCACCGCGGCGATGGAGCGCGAGGCGCGCAGCCTCGGCGCGCGGGACACCACGAACATCGTCGACGCGGACGGCTACGACCAGGACGGCCAGACCACCAGCGCCTACGACCTCGCACTGTTCGCCCGCGCGGGCCTGCACCTGCCGGCCTTCCGCGCCTACTGCGACCTGAAGCACGCGACGTTCCCCGGCCCGGACGGCAGCACCCTGAGCCTCACCAACCACGACCCGTTGGTGCTCGGCTACCCGGGCATGATCGGCATCAAGAGCGGCCTGACGACGACGGCCGGCCACACCTACGTCGGCGCCGCGACCCGCGACGGCCACACGATCATCGAGACGCTGATGCTCGGTGGCGCGGACATCTCCGACCAGGCGGCGGACCTGATGGACTGGGCGTTCGCGGCCGATGGGAAGGTGGCGCCGGTCGCGCTGCTCGGCGGGAGTCCGGCACCGCCGACCTCTATACCAACGACGCCCACACCGACACTCACGCCAACGCCAACGCCGACGATTACGCCAACGCCTGCCCCGAAATCCACGCCACCGCCGCGGCCGGTCACACGCATCGAGGCGGTAGCCCGACCGCGCTCGACTACGCCGCCCTGGTCAGGTGCGGCCTGGCTCGGAGCAGTCGCCGCACTGGCGGCGGTGGCCGTGCCGGTGGGCACTCGGGGTATGCATCGGCGCCGCATGTAGCAGCCAAACTGCTGCCTCTACCATCAGAACCCTGTCGCTGATCACCCCTGGAGCCGAGGAGCCCGCATGCCGGAGACCGCCGAACCGTTCCTGGACCGCCTCGTCGAAGTCCTCCAAGCCGATCCGCGCGTGCTGGCCGCCTGGCTGATGGGCAGTCATGCCCGCGGGACCGCCGACCGGCACAGTGACGTCGATCTCTGGCTCGTCGTCGAGCCCGAGGCCAGGGCCGAGTTCGTCGCCGACTGGCCGGAGCTCTCCGACCGCGTGGCGCCCTCGGTGCTCAGGCAGCAGGTCTTCGGCAGCACGTTCCTGCACATCACGGCCGACTGGCAGCGCTGGGACGTATCCATCGGCGTCCCCGACGACGTCGCGCACCGCACCCGCAGCACCCTGCGACCGCTGTTCGACCGCGCCGGGCTCGGTGCTCGGCTGCTGCCGCCGGGTGCGCCGCCGGCCCCGGATCCGGCGAAGATCAGTTCCCTGACCACCGAGTTCCTGCGGGTCATGGGCCTGCTGCCGGTGGTGCTGGGGCGGCGGGAGCACGTGGTCGGGGTG
>NZ_JAAFZA010000018.1 GCF_015356865.1 Catenulispora pinisilvae | reverse complement strand
AAGAGACAGCTACACGCCCGCCTCGCCCCGCCCTTGGCCCAGCTGCAATCGGACGTGCTGTTACCGATCGGCGCCGGCACCGAGCTAGAGGCGCTGTTCGACCGCCTGGCCGACGCGCTGGACCTCGCTTCGGCTTGGGCCGGGCAGGTGTCGGCCGGGCAGGCGTCGGGCTGATCTCGTGGCGGCGGCGTGATCTCGTACCGGCGGCGTGGGACGGCGGCGTCAGCACTCGGGGCGGCGCACTCTTGACCTTGCCACTGGCGGCAGGGTTGAACGATGGCCGGCATGGACAGCAGCACCGCATCGCAGACCAGCAGGATCGTCGCCGTGACCGGGGCCGGCACCGGGATCGGCCGGGCCACCGCCCGCGCCTTCGCCGCTGAGGGTGCCCGCGTGCTTGCCATCGGCCGGCGGGCCGAACCGCTCGATGAGACCGCTGCCGGACACGACCGGATCAGGCCACTGGTCGCCGACATCACCGCCGGGGGTGAGCCCGAGCGGATCGTTCAGACTGTGCTGGCGATGCACGGCCGGCTGGACGTGCTGATTAACAATGCCGGCATAGTGCGCGGCGGCGCCCTCGGAACACTTGCGCCGGAGACGATCGTGCCTCAGATCGCCACCAATCTGATCGCCCCCATCCTGCTGGCCCAGGCCGCGCTGCCAGCCCTGGAAGCATCCGGCGGGGTGATCGTCAACGTGAGCACTTCGGTGGGGCAGCGGGCCTGGCCGGGCAGCTCGGTCTATGCGGCGACCAAGACCGCGCTGGAGTCGCTGACCCGCAGTTGGGCCGTCGAACTGGCGCCCCGGGGCATCCGGGTGCTGGCGGTGGCCCCCGGCGCGATCGACACCCCGATCGGCGAGCACCAGGGACTGACACCGGAGCGGACGGCCGCGGTACGCGAATGGCAACTGGCGCGCACCCCGCTAGGCCGGATCGGACGACCGGAGGAGGTAGCTTGGGCGATCACCCAACTCGCCGCACCGGCGGCGGCGTTCATCACAGGGGTGGTTCTCCCTGTCGACGGCGGGGCGGTAGTGGCGTGATAGGACTGGCCCGGGAGGTGGAGCCGGTGCGGATCGGCGATCTGGCCAAGGCAACCGGGACGACAGCGCGTGCACTGCGGCACTACGAGCAGTCCGGCCTGATCTCCTCGGAACGAACAACCAACGGCTACCGCGTCTACGACGAGCGGACAGCGGTGCGCGTCCGCAACATCCGCTACCTGCTGACCGCCGGGCTCACCCTGGACGACGTGCGAGTGTTCCTCCCCTGCCTGGACGCAGACGTGGCCACAGCGCCGCCCTCGGCCAGGGGTTTGCGGGTCGCGTCGGAGCGGCTGGCAGTCCTCAACGAACGCATCGCCGCCCAAACCGAGGCCCGAGACCGGCTGGAAGCCGCGCTCCGGCAAAAGACCGGTGGTCGGATCCGGTCGGTGGCCTGACTATCTGTCTCGCTTTCAGGGCCGCGACCTGAGGCATGCTCAACCGTCGCATTTCGAGCCGGGGCCATCTTGCCGTCGATCCGTACAGTTCACGAGCACGCTCGCAGGATCTTCGTGATCGCCCGTACAGTCTGCTCGGGCCGCTGGTCGGTCGTGTCTACGCGGTGTGCCGGAAGGGCCGCGTACTCCTGCTCGATTCGGTCGGCCAATTCGTCGGCCAACTCGTCCCACCACGTCGTCTGCTTGTCCCTGTCGCGTAGGCGTGCCTGCCGCTCGTCCGCGGAGCATTCGAGGTGGAACGTGATGGGGGCCGGGAGGTCCTTCGGCAGGATCAAGTCCATCGCGGCGCCAAATGCTCGATGTGTCGCGACCGTCCGCTGAGTGAAGCTGTCGCTGACGACCGAGCTCCCGATCTCCATGAGCGCTCTGACCCTCTCTGCGGTGACGAGCAGCGCGGAGACGAACAGGTGGGCGCGAGCGTCGGGGTCACGGCTGCTCCAGTCGAGAAAGACCCGTGCCTCGGTGCATTCGGCGGGGAACGTCGCGACCTGCTCAGCGCCGATCGCTCTGGCCGACGGTCTGAACATGCCGGACGCCGCTCGCATGCTGCTCGGACTGGCGCCGGCCATGGCTCGTCACGCCGACGATCTCGACGAGTTGGCTGAGGCCACCAGTACGGTCGCGCGGACCTATCGCTCACAGTCCGCCGCTGCCCAGGGGATCCGTCAGCTCGCCGGCGGCGCACGTGAGTTTGACCTACTCGCGGTACGCGGGCTCGGATTGCTCGGGCTCAACGACTCCCTGCTGCGTGCAGCCGTCTCGGCCCGCTCGACACCACTCGCGATACGCGTTCTCATCGTCGATGCCGACAGCGACGCTGCCGCGCGCCGCGCCGCCGAGATCGGCGAGAGCGCCGCCGGGTTCGCGGTCAGCGTCCGCCTGGCTGAACACAAGCTCGCAGAGCTCGCGGCGATGCCTGGCCTCGTCCTCGCCGCTTACCGCTATTCGACCCTGCCGACCTGGCGTGTCATTGGCCTGGACGAGACCATCTTCGTGAGCACCTTTGATGAGAAGTGGGAAGGCCACGTCTCCCCGACCTACCGTGTAGACGTGGCGACCGGCGGTGCCCTGTATCGAGGTTTCCGACGCATGTTTCAGGAGATGACCGAGACGGCCGAGCGCTTCATCTGAGAGGACGAGAACCCGCGATCATGCCGATCGAAGCCGAGCTGAAGGCCCGCGTCCGTGACGTTCCCGCTCTGCTGGCAGCCTTGGATGAGCGGGCTGAGGCTGAGAAGGCCGTCTATCGCGACCGCTACTTCGACAGCCCGGACGGTTCCTTCGCATCGAGCGGGCGCGAGCTTCGAATCCGGACCGTGGAGACCGATGCCGGTGTCCGCCACATCCTGACGTTCAAGCAGCCCGCGGTCGACGCGGCAAGCGGATCAAAGCCTGAGTACGAGACCGTCGTCGGCGATGCTGACACTGCCGAGGCGATCGTGCTCGGACTCGGCTATCGGACGATGATCGCTTTCTCGAAGCACTGCGCGAACTACCGGTGGAAGGAGCAAGACCGCGACTTGCTGGCCACCGTCGTCACAGTGCCCGAGATCGATGGGACGTTCATCGAGCTGGAGACAATCACCGAGACCGAGAACGAACTGGTGACGGCGCTGGAGGCGGTTCGCGCCGCATTAAGACGGCTTGGTGTCAGCGCGGGCGATCTGACCACCGAGCTTTATACCGATGCGGTCGCAGCAGTTCTCCCAGGTTGGACGGCTACATCGCGCTCCCGGCCCGGTCCTGGTCGCCGATGGCTTCCAGCGCGGTCTCGATCCGTAGGGCCAAAGCCGTGTCGCGGGCTCGGCCGGCATTGTGGACGGCGATCTCCAGAGCGCGGCGTTGCCCGACCACGACGATGGTCTTCTTCGCGCGGGTGATCATGGTGTACAGCAGGTTGCGGTGCAGCATGAGGGAGCCTGCCTCGGTGACCAGTGGGGCGACGACGTAGGGGTACTCGCTGCCCTGGGATCGGTGGATGCTGATGGCGTAGGAGTGCAGCAGCTGGTCGAGTTCGTCGAAGTCGTATACGGCGATGTCGCCGTCGTCGGTGCTCAGGGTCACCAGGCGGCCCTGGGGGTCGATGCCGCGGATCACGGCGACGGTGCCGTTGAAGATGCCGGCGCTGCCCTTGTCGGGGTTGTTCTTGATCGGCATCACCCGGTCGCCGACGCGGAACACCGAGGTGCCGGACCAGTACTCGGTCTTGTCCTCGGCTGCCGGGTTGAGTCGCTCTTGGATGGCTCGGCCCAGCGCCACGGTTCCGCAGTATCCGCGCCTGGTCGGTGCCAGTACCTGGATGTCGGATGCGGGGACGCCTTGTTTGGCGGGGATCTTGGCGCAGGCCAGTTCCACCACCTGCGCGGCGACTTCGGCCGGGTCGTCGCAGTCCACGAACCAGAAGTCGCTGCTGTGCAGGTCCCGTTCCTCGGGCATCCGGCCGCGCCGGATCTGGTGGGCGTTGGCGGTGATGGTCGAGCCGGTCTCCTGGCGGAAGACATGGGTCAGCTCGGTGCGGGCCACGCCGGGCACGGCCAGGATGTCCCGCAGTACCGCGCCCGGGCCGACCGACGGCAGCTGGTCGATGTCGCCGACCAGCAGCAGGTGCGTGCCGGGCACGGTGAGCTTGACCAGCCTGCGGGCCAGGAACACGTCCAGCATCGAGGCCTCGTCCACGACGATCAGGTCGGCCATCATCGGCCCGTCGTCGAACAATGCGTCGGGATCGGCCTCGGGCAGGTCGGCGACCAGGCGGTGCACGGTCATCGCGCGCATCCCGGTCAGCTCCGCCAGCCGCCGCGCGGCTTTGCCGGTCGGCGCGGCGAGCGTCACCCGGCCGCCGCCGGAGCGCACGGCGGCGGCGATGGCCTTCACGGTGTGGCTCTTGCCGCAGCCCGGCCCGCCGGTGAGCACCGAGACCGTGGAGCTCAGCGCCATCGCCACCGCGGCGCGCTGGTCGGCGTGCAGGTCGTCGGCATGCGGGGCGTTGGCGTGCAGGTCGTTGGCATGCGAGTGGTCGGCGCGCGGGCCGTCACCGTTCGAGTCGTCAGCGCGCAGATCGTCGCCGCCCGGGGCTTCGGCGCCAGCGGCTTCGGCCCGTTTGCGTACCGCCGGGGGCAGGTCGGAGTCGGCCGCGAGCAGTCGGGCGAGGAAGGACGCCAGCGAGCGCTCGGTGGAATGCAGTGTCCGGGAGAAGACCACAGGCTCGTCGGAGTCCGGCTCGCGCGGATCAGCTTCGATGACGACGGCTCTGGCGGCGACCAATGTCTCCAACGCGGAGGCGAGCAGATCGTGCTCCTGCCCGACCAGGCGACGGGCCGCGAGCAGAAGCCGGGCCCGCAGGACATAACAGTGCCCCTCGCTGCGGGCGGCGTCCAACCGGTCCAGCAGCGCGGCCCGCAGCCGCTGTGGACTCTCCGCCGGGACCCCGGACGCGAGCGCGATCTTGTCGGCCGCGGCGAAGCCGATCCCGCGGACCTTCTCGATCAGCCGGTACGGGTCGGTACGGACGACGGCGAGCGACTCGGCCCCGAACTCGATGTAGACCTTCGTGGCCAGCAGGGGTGAGATCCCGAAGCCCTGCAGGACGACCATGAGATCACGGACCACCTTCTGCCCGATCCACGAGGCGGCGATCTTGTCGCGGCGTCCCGCGCCGATCCCGTGCACCTCCAGCAGCCGGTCCGGATCGGCGTCGATGATCTTCAACGTGTCCTCGCCGAAACACTCGACGATCGCGCCGGCCAGCTTCGGCCCGATCCCCCGGATCAGTCCGGAGCCCAGGTACATGCGGATGCCCCGCACGTGCGAGGGCAGCACACACTCGCAGGACGCCACCACGAACTGGTCGCCGTAGCGGTGGTGTCGGACCCAGCGACCGGACAGCTGCACCACCGCACCGGGCTGCACCCCGGCCAGGGCGGCGCCTGCCGCCGTGAACTCGCCGACCTCCTCGGAGACGACCCGGGCGACGGTGTACTCGTCGGGACGCACGTGGATCAGATGCTCGACCGCGCACTCGAACTGAATCAGCTGCTCGGTCGGAGTCAGCTGTTTGCTGGGAATCACCTGCTCGGTCGGAGTCAGCTGTTTGCTGGGAATCACCTGCTCGGTTGGAATCAGCTGCTCACTGGGGATCAGCTGCTCGGTCGGTTCCATCCGTCTGCTGCCCTCCCGGCCTGCCGTGATAGGCCATGCGCGACGACGGCACAACCTGATTGCGGAGTGTAGCCGCGTACGGGCCTGGCATGAGCGAGCGGAGATAATGGCGCTGGCGGCGGAACAGCCGGATCGGGAGTCGTGCGGCGAGGGGAATCATGGTGGCCAGGCGTGTGGTGATCGTCGACGACGATGCCGAGTCGGCGACGTCCACGCCAGAGCGGCACATCTCCGTCGATGCGGCGCGGGCTCTGGCGTCCCGTCCTGCGGTGTTCCTTCCCGCCGACCCGCCGCGGAACAGCCGAGTGGCCTTCGTCGGCGAAGACGGCGGCGGCGGCGAGGTGACCGTCGCGGAGTTCGTGACGACGACGAAGTCCGGTGCCCCGCGCAAACGTCCCCAGGTCGTGCTGCGCTCGGCGCCGGCGCTGGTGCTGCCGGTCCAGACCGCGGTCCCGGTCCTGGCCCAGGCGCGCAAACTGGCGTTGGACGATCCGTCGGCGGCGGCCGATCCGGCGTCCGTGTTCTGGGGCACCGCCGCGGTGCTCGCCTTGGGGCTGGTCGCCCGCGGCCGTCTGTTGCCGGGGGTGTCGCCGTCGGGGTACGACGCCTGGCGGATCGGACCGTTCGACGGTGAGGACGTCGAGCGGGTCCGGGACCTGGCCGCGCTCATGCCGCCGGCGGCCCGGGCCGTCCCGGTTCCCGGAGCGGTCGGCGGGACGGTCTTGTTGCCTGAGAGCGAGCCTTTGCTTCGGACGTTCCTGGACGCCGTCGCCGATGTGCTGCCGCGGACGCCGGGTGCGGCGCGGATGGTCGGTGCGGGGGTGGGTGCGGCGCGGATGGTGGGCGGTGCCGCCTTCGCGACCCCCGACGCCCAGTCGGTGCCGCACCTGCGGAGCTGGGCAGGCGAGGTCGCGGCGGGGATCGACGCCGGCGCCCGGGTGTCGCTGCGTCTTGAGATGCCCTCTGACTCCGACGGCGGATTCCGGGCGGTCACGCAGCTGCACAGCCTGGCCGACCCCACGGCGGTGCGGGACGTGGGCGTGGCGTGGTCGTCGCTGGTCACCGGATCGGACCGGGAGGCCCGGGAGGCCCGGGCCCGAACGCAGATCGAGGTGCTGCTGACGTTGCGCCGGGCGGCGCGGGTGTGGCCCCCGCTGGCGCGGCTGCTGGCCACCGCGGTGCCGGCGGTCCTGGAGCTTTCCGACGACGAGGTCTTCGACCTGCTCGGGGATGCCGCGCCGAGGTTGTCGGCGGCCGGCGTCGACGTCCACCTGCCCAAGGAACTGGCCAGGAGCCTGACGGCGCGGGCGGTGCTGGACGCGCCGAAGCGGCCCGGGTCGGATCTGCGCTCGTACTTCGACGCCGGTTCGCTGCTGGCCTTCCGCTGGGAGCTCACCCTGGGCGGGCAGGCGTTGACCGCCGCGGAGATGGACCGGATCGCCGAGGCGGCCCGGCCGTTGGTGCGGCTGCGCGATCAGTGGGTGGTGGTCGATGACGCGTTGGCCCGCAAGGCCCGGCAGCGGGACCTGGCGCCGGTCGGCGCGATCGACGCGCTCGGGATCGCGCTGACCGGGACGGCCGAGGCGGACGGCCAGACCGTGCCGGTCCAGCTGAACGGCTGGCTGGCCGACCTCAAGGCCCGGATCGCCGAGCCCGACGGCGGGCCGGGTGAGATCGGGCCGGGTGAGATCGGACAGCCGGCGGCGCTGCGGGCGACCCTGCGCGACTACCAACTCCGCGGCCTGGACTGGCTGGACCGCATGACCACGCTCGGCCTGGGCGGTTGCCTGGCCGACGACATGGGGCTGGGCAAGACGATCACGTTGATCGCGCTGCATCTGCGGCGACAGCAGAACCCGGCGACCGCGCGGCCGACCCTGGTGGTCTGCCCGACGTCGTTGCTGGGCAACTGGGAGCGGGAGATCGAGCGTTTCGCCCCGGGCACACCGGTCCGCCGCTTCCACGGTGCCGACCGCGACGTGGAAACGGTGCAGGATGGCGAATTCGTCCTGACCACCTACGGCACCGTGCGCATCGACGCCGAGCGGCTCGGCGGCGTGGACTGGGGCCTGCTCGCCGCCGACGAGGCGCAGCATGTGAAGAACCCGTATTCGCACACGGCCAAAGCCTTGCGCACCATGGGTTCCCAGGCTCGGGTCGCCTTGACCGGCACGCCGGTGGAGAACAACTTGTCGGAGCTGTGGGCCCTGCTGGACTGGACCACCCCGGGTCTGCTCGGCCCGTTGCGGACGTTCCGCTCCCGCTACGCCAAGGCAGTCGAGGCCGACCACGACCCGCAGACCACCGCGCGCCTGGCCACGCTGGTGAAGCCGTTTCTGCTGCGCCGGCGCAAATCCGATCCGGGTATCGCCCCGGAGCTGCCGCCCAAGACCGAGACCGACCACCCGGTGACGCTGACCCGCGAGCAGACGGTGCTCTACGAGGCGTTCGTGCGCGAGATGATGGACCAGATCGCGGGCAGTTCCGGCATCGACCGGCGCGGCCTGATCCTCAAGCTGCTGACGGCGCTCAAACAGATCTGCAACCACCCCGCGCAGTATTTGAAGGAAGACCCGGGCAAGACGGCGTTGCCGGGCCGTTCCGGCAAGCTGGAACTGTTGGACGAGCTGGTCGAGACGATCGTCGCCGAAGACGGTGCGGTGCTGGTGTTCTCGCAGTATGTGACGATGAACCGGCTGATCGAGCGGCACCTGGACGACCGCGGGATCGCCAGTCAGTTCCTCCACGGCCAGACGCCCGTCCGCGGCCGGGAGGATATGGTGCGCCGCTTCCAGGACGGCGAGGTCCCCGTCTTCCTGCTGTCGCTGAAGGCCGCCGGCGTCGGGCTCAACCTCACCCGGGCCGGACACGTGATCCATTACGACCGGTGGTGGAACCCCGCGGTGGAGGAACAGGCCACCGACCGCGCGTATCGCATCGGCCAGACCCAACCGGTCCAGGTGCACCGCCTGATCGCCGAAGGCACCGTGGAGGACCGGATCGCCACGGCCCTGAAGGAAAAGCGCGACCTGGCCGAAGCCGTGCTCACCGGAGGCGAGGCGGCGTTCACCGAACTGACCGACGCCGACCTGGCCGACCTGGTCACGCTCAGGAGGGGGCGATAGATGGCGCCGCGGAAGAAGGCAGCCGGCCCCGATGACGACCGCACACGGTCTTTTCCGGCCTTCCCACCGGCGGTCGGCTCCCGTACCGCGTTCGCCGGTTCATGGTGGGGACAGGCCTGGGTGGACGCGCTGGAGACGACGTCCATGGACGCCGCACGCCTGGGCCGCGGCCGCACCTACGCCCGGCGGGGCGCGGTCGAGGACATCACCGTCACCCCCGGCCTGGCAAAGGCGAAAGTGCAGGGCAGCCGGCCACGTCCCTACACCTCGACCGTGGAGGTGGAACAGCTCAGCGACGCGGACTGGGATCGTCTCCTGAAGGCCGTCGCCTCGCGGGCCGCGCACATCGCCGCACTGCTCGACAAGGACATGCCGCCGGAACTGCTCGACGACGCGAAGGCCGCCGGCGTACGGCTGCTGCCCGCCGCCGGCGACCTCTCGCCAGGCTGTTCGTGCCCTGACTGGGGCTGGCCGTGCAAGCACGCGTCCGCGCTGTGCTACCAGATCGCCAGGTTGCTGGACACCGATCCGTTCGTCCTGCTGTTGTTGCGCGGACGCGGCGAGCAGGAGCTGATGGAGGAGCTGCGGACCCGCAACGCCGCAGCCGCCGCCACAGCCACCGCACGCGACAGCGACAGCGGTACCGGCACCAGCACCAGCACCAGCCGGCTCGGAACGGAAACCCCGAGTGTGGTGGGGATCAGCGCCGTCGAGGCCTTCAGCGCGGCACCGGGCGACCCCGCCGCACTGCTCGCGGGCATCACCGCGTTCGAAATCCCCGCCGCCCCCGATGTTCCCGGCCGGCCTCCCGTGCTGGCCGCGGCGACCGGCGAAGCCGTCGACGCCATCGACGCCGTCGCCCTGGAACGCCTCGCCGCCGACACGGCCGGCCGGGCCCACACGCTACGCACCTTGTACACCGGGTTCGACGAGCCTGCCGCGACGCCGCTGATGCCCCAGTTGACCACGTGGCAAGACGCCGTACGCATGGCCGCGGAGGAAGACGAGGCAGCCTCGGAAGAGGTCTACGAACGTGTCCTTTCCGCCTACGATCTCGGCGACGTCCAGATGAGCATGTCGATCCTCGCCTGGCACCAAGGCGGCTCCGCCGGGCTCTCCACCTTGGAGACCGCCTGGACGCCGACCACGGCCGACAAGGCACGCGCGCGCCGATCACTTGAGGACTGGACCGCCGACGGTGACCCGCCCGCACTGCGCGTCTGGCGCAACCGCTGGACCGCCCAAGCCGAGGGAGTCCAGGTCCGCCTCGGGACCGACCACCGCTGGTATCCGTACCGCCGCGACCCCGAGGACGGTACTTGGTGGCCGCACGGCACCGCCGAACACGACCCCGCATCCGCCCTGGCCACACTGCTCACCGACGCTGACAAGGCAGCCGAACATCTAGGCCGATTTCGGCCTTGACGCGGCGTCAGGTGCTCCTTACCGTGTGCCCTGAGATACGGATCTGAATCGATTCAATCCCTGGTGTGCCGCGCGACGACAACTCGCCACGACAACTCGTCACGACACTGCTTTGCGTATCCAGTTCCGAGGATGGTGCATCCGCATGTTGATTCGTCGCCGCTCTCATGTCCCGGGCCGAGGGAGGGCAATTCTCTCCGGACGCGTTCGCCGCCTTCGGCGATCGGGTGTGCCGTTCACAGCAATACTCGCGCTGGCCCTCGCCCCCGTGGCCGGACTGCCTGCGACCTCGGCTGCTTCCGCTTCCGCGGTGGCCGAGGTCTCGGTGGGCGGGCTGCGAGCTGACGACACGACCAATCCCCTTGGCCTGGACGACCCGCACCCGAGCCTGAGCTGGAAGCTGACTTCGCAGGTCAACGGGGAGTATCAGAGTGCGTATCAGATTGTGGTCGCCGTGAGCGAGACCGACGTGAGTACGGGGGTCGGAAGCGTATGGGACAGCGGCGAGGTCTCCTCGAGCAACTCCGTGGGCATCACATACGGCGGGCCAGCTCTGGCGACAGCGCAGACTTACTACTGGGCCGTGCGGGTTTGGGACGAGCACGGCACGGCCTCGGGCTGGAGTCCTCCGGCCCAGTGGGAGATGGGGCTGCTCGGCTCGGGCGACTGGCAGGGCGCGCAATGGATCAGCCCGAATTCCACGAGTGCCGCCTCGCCGCTGCTGCGCAAGGACTTCACGGTGACGAAACCGGTGGCCAAAGCGCGCGCCTACGTTTTCGGCCTCGGCTTCTACGAACTGCACCTCAACGGCGCCAAAGTGGGCAACCGGGTGCTGACGCCGGCGAGCACTCCCTACGCACAGCGTGATCTCTACGCCACCTACGACGTCACCGCCGACCTCCAGCAGGGCGGCAACGCGGTGGGCCTGTGGCTCGGCAACGGCTATGACGCGGACTTCAGCCAGTACGGCTTCCGGTGGCTCGGGCCGAAGCAGGCGATCATGCTCCTCGACGTCACCTTCGCCGACGGCACGCACCAGACCGTGACGACCGACGACAGCTGGACGTGGTCGCCGAGCCCGATCACCGCCGACGACATCTACAACGGAGAGTCCTACGACGCCCGGCTCGCCCAGCCCGGCTGGGACACGGCCGGATTCGACGCCGCGGCGTGGCGGCCGGTCCAGACCGTCGCGGCCCCGGCCGGGTCGCTGGCGGCCGACGCGATGCCGCCGATCACGGTCGCGCAGACCCTGAACGCGGTCGGGCTGACCGAGCCGGAGCCCGGTGTATACGTGTACGACTTCGGTCAGGACATCGCGGGCTGGGAGGTGTTGGAAACCCAAGGCCCGGCGGGCTCGACAGTGAAGATGCAGACCGCGGAGGATCTGCTCGGCAACGGAACGATCGACACGACCACCAACCGGAACGCGCAGTCCACGGACGCTTACACACTCGCGGGTACCGGGTCGGTGCAGACCTACGAGCCGCGCTTCACCTATCACGGCTTCCGCTACCTGGAGGTCACCGGCGATCCGCAAACCCCGACGCTGAACAGCGTCCAGGCCCGTGTCGTCCACGCGGATCTGTCCGCCACCAGCACGTTCAGCGCGTCCGACCCGATGCTGAACCAGATCTGGCAGAACAACCAGCGGACCATGCTGAACAACCAGATGAGCACCCCCACCGACAATCCGGTCCGCGACGAGCGCACGCCCCCGGGCATGGACGTCCAGGCTTACCACGACGCATCGGCCGCCGAGTTCGACATGGACACCTTCTACGCCAACTACCTGCGGGACATGCCACCGGGCACGGCACTGCCCTCCGACTCCGGCAACGCTCAGCAGCCTGATATGGGCGGGGACCAGGTGACTCTGGCCTGGACCCTCTACCAGCAGTACGGCGACCGGGCCACGCTCGCCGCGACGTATCCGCTGATGAAACAGTTCGTCGACACGAACGCCGCCAACGTGCCGGGCCACATCTGGTCCACCGGCTTCGGCGACTGGTGCCCGCCGGACCACAGCTCGAACGCCAACGGCGGCATGGGGAACCCGAGTGCCGGCGCCTGCACGAGTGAAGTACCGATCGTCAACACGGCGCTGTCCTACCTCCAGGCGGCGGATGTCGCCAAGGCTGCGACAGCCCTGGGCCAGGCCGGCGACGCGGCGCACTACGCCCAACTGGCCGCCGACATCGAGAACGCCTTCAACTCGGCGTTCCTCAACCCCGACCACGCGAGCTACGGCGACGGCCGGGAGACGACCAGCATCCTGCCGCTCGCCTTCGGCATGGTGCCGGCGGCCGACGCCCCCGCGGTCGGCGCGCGGCTCGTCGACACGATCGTCACCGGCAACGACGGCCACCTGGACACCGGGATCTTCGGCACCCGCCACCTCCTGGACGCGCTGGCGGATATCGGCCGTACCGACCTCGCGATGACGGTGCTGGATCAGACCACGTATCCCGGCTACGGCTTCGAGATCAGCAAGGGTGCGACGACGGACTGGGAGGAGTGGACGTACGCCTCGTCCATGGAATCCCACGACCACGCGATGTTCGGCGGCATCAACGCCTCCTTCTCCGACCAGTTCGCGGGCATCGAGCCCACCGGGCCGGGCTACAGCACCATCAGCGTCGCGCCCCAGATTCCCACCGGACTCCAGCAGGTCGCCGCGTCCATCGGCACCGTCCGGGGAACCGTCGCCTCGTCCTGGTCCGTGACCGGCGACCAGGTCGCCATGAACGTCACGATCCCGGTGGGCGCGACAGCGAGTGTGCGGGTTCCGAACTTCGGCCAGAACAACGTGACCACCGTCAGCCCGGCCGCCGGAGCGGTGCTGGAGTCCACCACCGGCACAGAGACCACGTACACGGTCGGCTCCGGCACCTGGCGGTTCACCGGCTCGCTCGCCCCCGCTTCCAGCACGTCGCTGCCCGGGACCTGGAGCCAGTGCGCGGCTGAGACGGGCACGTGTTCGTTCGCGGGTACCGACACGGTGGCGTTCGGCGCGCAGGGCAAGTACAACTACGCGACCGTGACCGGCGGAACAGCCTGCTCCAACACAGTGTTCGGAGACCCGGACGAAAACGTGTCCAAAGCCTGCTACGCCGAACCGGCTCCGACGACGACGGCCGGCGTCTGGCAAGAGTGCGCGGCCGAAACCGGCACGTGTTCGTTCGCGGGCACTGACACGGTGGCGTTCGGCGCGCAGGGCAAATACAACTACGCGACCGTGACCGGCGGAACAGCCTGCTCCGACACGGTGTTCGGAGATCCAGACGAAGGCGTGTCCAAAACCTGTTACGTCGAGGCGCCACCCCCTGCGGCCACGACGTGGACTCCGTGCTCTGCTGAAACGGTCAGCTGCGTCGTCACCGGCACCCACGAGGTCGCGTTCGGGGCCGACGGCCGATACGCGTACGGCACGGTGACCGGTGATGTCGCGTGCGACGACACGGTGTTCTCAGACCCGGATCCCGGACAGGTCAAGGCCTGCTACATCCAATGACGACGACAGGTCGAAGCAGCAACTCGGTGCCGGCAAGATCTTCGGCGATCTTGCCGGCACCGGATCGGCGGCTGCGGTCAGCAGCTACTCAGCACCGTGTAAGAGGAAGCGGTCCATGGTCTGACCGGGGTGAGTACCACGGTGATCGTCGTGTGTCCGGCCGTGACCGACGCCGGCAGTAGGTAGGTGTCGTCCAGCCATCGGTGGTAGGGGTTTGCCAGTGGTTCCAGCCAGTCCGGCAGTGGTTGGCCGTCTACGGTGACGTGGGCCTGCTGGTAGCCGTTCAGTTGGTCGCTGGTGCGGATGATGGTCGCGCCGCGGTTGGCCGGGTTCAGGGTCAGCTGGAGGGTTTGGGGTGTGGTCGAGGTCAGTACGTCGGCGGTGACGGGGGTCTGAGTGCCGTCGGTGCCTTCGTAGGTGTCGGTGAGGGAGGTGCCGCCGGTGGTCGCTATCTGGTCGGTTTGGTGGTTTTGCGGCTGGGCTGTTCCGTACCAGTAGGCGGTTGAGGAGTAGTCGGCGGCCACGTCGTTGGCCGGGCCGTGCTGGATTCCGAAGCTGAGGGAGGAGCCGGAGGAGACCGCGTCGTCGAGCATCAGGCGGTAGGCGCCGGTGCAGTCGGTCGAGGCCGCGCAGCCGGTGGCCGCGATCAGGTGCGCCGGGTCTCCGTTGAACGGGTTGGTGTCGGGGCCGTGGTTGAAGTACCAGCCGCTTTGGAAGAAGTCCTCGGTGCCGGTGCCGATCATCTGGGGCGTGCGGGCGCCGTCGACGTAGACGCGCTCGTTGCCTTCGAGGTAGGAGCGGTTGATCGGGCCCTGCATGGAGACGGTGACGCCGACGAACTTGCTGGTGCCGGACGCTTTCAGATACGTCCAGTCCTGGTTCGCGGTGGTAGGACCAGAATTGGATTGGGTGCGGAAGTAGCCGATGGTCCCGGTCGCGAGGGCGGCGCCGACCGCGGCCGACTGTCCGGCGGCGACGGTGCCGCTGCCGGTCACGGTCAGTCCGGAGCCGTTGTAGAGCTCGACTGTGGCGCCGTCCAGGTACGGCATGGGCCACCACGAAGTGAACGTGGAGGTCTGGGGGTTGATTCCGCTCATCAGGGAGTTGACCGGCGCGACAGCGAGACCGGAGCCGAGGAACTCACCGATCGGGGAGTCGACGGTGCGCGTGCCGTCGAAGGTTATGCGCACCCGCAGTCCCTGGAGGATTTGCTGCGCCTGCGTCAGGGCCGCGAGCTGTGTGGCATCGAGCGGGTCGCTGTAGGTACTGGTCCCTTGCCAGGTCTGGCCGACGATCCCGTAGTGGTGCGCGGACTCGCTCGCGGCGTTGCCGACGTCGACGGTGTCGGTGCGGGACAAGCCGGCTGCGACGTGGCTGTCCACCCAATAGGTGTACTCGTTGTAGTCCTGGGAGGAAGACACGAAGGTGTTCTTCACGGTGATGGACGACTTGCCGGCTGTGGCGCTTGCCGGCAGTTCCACCGATTCCTCAGCCCAGCCGCCGAGCGACGCGGGCGTCGAGGGTCCCCACTGCGCGACTTGTTGCCCGTCCACTGACACGCTCGCGGCCTGGTCGGGGGGAACCGGATCGTAGCGGCGGGTCAGCCGGACGCCGTTGTTGTCCGGGTCGATGGCGACCGTGAAGGTGCTCGATCCGTTCGCGCCGAACGCGCGCCCGTCGTCGGTCACCGATGTCGGCGTCACCATCTTCGCCTGGGGCAGCGCCAGACTCAGCGCGGTCAGCTGGCCGGGGCCGTGGGTGTCGGATATGACGGTGGAGTCGCCCGGGGCGAGGTCCAGCGACTGACTCTGGGTGCTGGTATCGGGCATCGGCGGCTTGGGATCCGCGGTACCGGCGGCCTTCAGCTTGGCGATGACGTCGGTGGCCGGATCGCCCGGGTTGAACGTCGAGACCCCGTCGGCGTCCGCGAACGTCCGGTAGGTGACGTGCTCGTACTGCGGGTTGTTCTGCGTCGTCACGGTCATCGACTGCCGGAACGGCATCGGCACCTCGATGTAGACGCCGCCAGAGCTCTGATCCGCGTTGGCCACCAGCGGGTAGACGAACGGAGCGCCGATCTTGCCGTCGACGACGTCCTGCAAGGGCGCGTCGAGCACTGTTTGACCGTCGAGAGTGACGGTGATGTTCCCTGTGGCGGTGACATCGCCTTCATTGCTGGTGAACCACATGGCGTCGATCTCACCGGGTCCGGAATGGTCGGCGATGACGCACGCCCCGCTACTGGTGGTGCGAAGGCAGGGGTACTGCCAGTCGTTGTTCTGCTGTTGCCGGTCGAAACTGGAGAACTGCTTGGTCTGCACGCCCACCGGGAGGGTGTCCATCGCGTCGAGGTGGCGCAGCGTGTCCCAACCGACCGGCCCCTTCGCGGTGAAAGAAGTGGAGGCGGTGTCGGCGTGCGCCGGCGCGGCCGGCTGGGCCGCGAGCACTCCAGCGGCAGCCAGGGCGATCGCAGTGAGGGCCTTGATGGTTCTGCTTATTCGGGCTTGGGAGTGTTGCGGAATCGGTGTGCGCATCATGCTCTCCAGAGAAGGGGACCGAGAGCGGTCTGGTTCTGAGAAACAATGAGAAATAGGCGCGTGAAATCGATTTCACGAAAAGATCGGTGGCGACTGTAGGACTAGGCCTTTCAGGCTGTCAACGCGCCACTTGCACACTCCGATCACGGCGAGCGCCGTGTCGCAGAACTCGATGAACGCGGCATCCCGGTCGCCGAGCGGCCAAGTGAGGCGATCACCGAGCGGCGGCCGAAGGACACGGCCTCGAAGTTCTCGTCGGACGTGACAACCTCTGCGGGCGCCGCCCACGTATAGCCAGTCGATACTGATGAGCCGGGGGAGGGAGATCGATGCGCAGACCTGACGACAGCGAGTTCACCACGCTGGTCACCGCGAGATCGCTGGCGCTGCGGCGGATGGCGTATCTGATGTGCGGGGACTGGGATCAGGCGGAAGACCTGGTACAGGTCGCCTTCATCAAGCTGCACTCCGCCTGGGGACGGGTCCGGACCGACCAAGGCGTCGACGCGTACCTGCGCACCACGTTGCTGCGCGCGTGCATCGACGAGCGGCGGCGCGCGCACTGGCGTCGGGAGCGGCCGTCCTCGGATGCCATGCCCGACATCGCCGCGCTTCACGACAGCGGGGTGACCCGGGTGTCCGAGCGTGAAGTCGTGGTGGCGGCGCTGCGCCGGCTGCCGCCCGGGCAGCGTGCCGTCCTGATTCTGCGGTTCTTCGACGACCAGGACGTCCAGGCCACGGCCAGACTGCTCGGCATCGCCACTGGGACCGTCAAGAGCCAGACCGCACGCGGGCTGGCCGCGATGCGCTCGATCCTGCCCGACCCCGCTCGCGCCGGGGGCGAAGAACTCCTCACGACGAAGAAGGAGCGGTCATGACTGAAGACGGCCAGTGGATGCGCGACGTGTTCGACACGACGCGGGCCGAGGAGGAGCCGATCTGGCTCGCCGACGCGCAGGCGATGATCGCCGGTGGCGACCGCCGGCGCCGGCTGCGGACCGTCGGGGCCGGGAGCGGATCGCTCGCGGTGGTCGCGGTGGCGGCGACGATCGCGGTGAGCGCCGCGGCCCCGGGCGGCGGCGGACGGACGACGACCGCGCCACCGACAGTGCCACCGACCACATCGCCGACCCGATCGGGCGGGTCGATCCTGGACCGGGTCGATTTCATGCCCGTGGAACACAAAGACCTCAGTCGCTCCAGCGGCACCGTGCCGGAATACATCGCCGTGCCCGAGCCGGCGGTGTCGGACATGGCGGCCTTGCTGTCCGGACTGGATCCGACGTCCGCGCACATCGTCCCGACGCCCAACGAGGGCGTCCCGGCCAAGCCGGTGCCGCTCGGCGACCCGAGCGGCGACAATATCGCCGATCTCCAGGTCAACTCCGACTGGACGCCGAACGGCAAGGCCGCGACGAAGGGCGAATTGAACCTTCCGGACTCACCGAACGGCAACCTGCTCACGCGGTTCCTGGACGGCGACGACCCGAAGTTCCAGCCGGCGATGCCCGGCTGCGGCGCCGCGGACGATCTGGGCGAGACCTGGTCGAGCCTCGACCCGAACACCTCCAACCCCGATGGCCCGGATCAGGTGGCATGGAGTGCGTGCGACCACCGCCAACTCACCGACGGATCGGTCCTGGCCAGCTCGACGAAGTCGTTCGGCCGGCTCACCGCGGTCTTCGCGACCCGGCAGTTCCCCGGTGGCGCCGGATCGGTGGAGACACTTTGGATCAACTACTCGATCAAGCAGGTCTCGAAAGGCATAGCGCCGAACCCGGACACCGTGCTCTCGCCGTCGCCCCTCACCGCGCAGAAGCTGACCGCGGTGCTGTCCGGGAGCGGGATCGCCCCCGGCCTGAAGGCGGCGGCAGCCGTCACGGTGCCGCCGACGTTCCTGCAGGCGGCGGACTTCGGCCCGGGATGGAAGGTCGCCTCGACGGGCGCACCCAGTCGGCCCTCCACCTTGGTGACCGACGCCTGCGCGACCGAGCAGTCCGGTCTGATCGGCCCGACCGTGCCGGACTACACGTTCTCCGGCCCGACGCCCAGCGGGTTGAACGTGCGCGCGGATGTCCTGCGGCTGACAGTGAAGTCCGGGGCCGGCGCCCAGAAACTCGCCGACCTGCGCCAGCAGGCACAGACCGGGTGCGCGGGCGCGACGGTGACCTCGCTGCCGAGCGGGATCGGGGACGGCGGTTTCGTCGAGAACATCCCCGGGCTGCCTTCCCAACCGTGGAACGTGTTCGTCCGGTTCGGCGACGTCGTGATCCAGGTCAACGTCAACAGCCCGGAGAGCTCCTCCGCCTTCACGTCCGCCGACAAGCAGTGGCTCACCGGCCTGGCCACGAAGGTCGCGACGCGGTTCACCGCGAAGGGCTGAGTCTTCAGCGCGGCTGAGCCCGGCTTACTCCCCCCAGGAGTAAGCCGGGCTCCCTCATCTCAGGCCTTTGTGATGACTCAGGCCTTTGCGATGACTCAGCCGTTCGCGACGCGTCAGCCCTTGGCGACGTTCGGCGTCGCCAGCCGCGGGGCCGCGGCGGCACCGGCGCCCACCGAAGAGCCGGCGGAGGTGGCGATGTCCGAGGCCAGCTGCTGGTCGACGCGCAGCGGGAGAGCGTTGGGTCCGCCGAAGACGAAGGCCCAGTTCGAGGCGCCGCGGTTGGCGTCGATCAGGGCATTGTCGGCGGCGCTCAGGCCGGTCACCGGGTTCACCAGCAGGAGCGGACCCTGGCGCACGCCCATCATGGCGCCGCCGGACAGGGAGTCCGGCCAGTTGGCGCCGGTGGCGATGCCGATCTGGCCGAAGGCGCCGAAGATCTCGTGCGCCACCATGTACGACGTCTGATATCGGTCGGCACCGACCAGGGCGTCGTAGCCGTGCCACTTGGCCCCCTTCAGGGCCGTGTTCGCCGCACCGCCGACGGCGGCGAGGTAGTGGAGCTGGCCGCTGTTCGACTTGGCCTGCAGGTAGGCGTCGGTCGAGGCCGGCATGGCGTTGCCGTTGGTCAGGAGCACGACCATGCCGTTGTAGGAACCGGCCGCCGCGCCCGCGGACAGCGCGTCCGGGTAGTTGGTGCCGGTGGCGAGCAGGACGTCCGAGGCGTTGGGGTCGACCGCGTTGGCGATCTGGACCGCGGTCTCGTAGCGGTCCTGGCCCGCGATCCGGTCGATGTGGTAGCCCAGCTTGGCCAGCGTGCTCTGGACGGCCGGCGAGATCGCCGCGGTGCCGCCGAGGATGTAGACCGTGCCGGAGGTCGGCAGGACCCGCCGGATCTCGGCCAGCGTCTCGGCGTTCAGCGTCTTGCTGTCGGTGAGCAGCAGCGGGCCGTCCTTGTGCGCGGCCAGCGCGGCGCCGCCGAGGGCGTCGGCGAAGACGTCGGAACGGCTCAGCACGACCGACTTCGCCTGCGAACGCGGGTCGTTCTGACCCGCGCCGTTGGTCCGCCAGGACTGCCGCGAGGCCACGACCGCGGTGTCGATGCGATCGGAGCCGGCGATCCGGTAGACGTGACCCGGGTTGTCGGTGCGGACGGCCAGAGCGCCGCTCAGCGCGGAAACGTTCTTCTCCAGCTGCGGCGCGGGTGCCGCGGCGGCCAGGGCCTGCGAGACGTCCACCTGGTAGGTGCCGTTGGCGTCGGTGCCGGCCGGGACCGCGCGGTTGGCGAACTCGAAGGCGACGGTCTGGTCGGCGGTGGACTGGTTGTCGGCCTCGAAGATCGGCGTGGCGTGGTTGCCGGTCATCCAGGTGATCTGCTTCGGCGCGGACCAGGCGCTGTTCTGCAGGGACGTCGCGAACAGCTGGGCGTCGCCGTTGGCGTCGGTACGGACGAAGACCACTGTCTTGCCGTCCGCCGAGATCGTCGGCTGCGAGCCGCCCTTGGCGGCGACGTCCGGGGCGACGACCGTGGTGAAGGTCGGTTGGCCGTTCGTGCCGTAGGACACCAGGGCGACGCCGGTGGTCGCCGCGCCGCCGGCCTGACCGTTGGTCTGCACCACGACGCTGCCGACCTGGTCGCTGGCCACGTCCGGGTTGCTCAAGCCCAGGCCGGCCGGCGCGACCGGCGCCGAGACCAGGTCGAAGGTCGGACTCTGGGAGCCGAGCGAGCCGCCGTTGGCCAGCGCGCCGACCACCTTGGCCGTGGTGCCGGTGCCCTCGGTCCAGTACACGGCCTCGCTGCTGACGTCCCAGACGGTGTGCGACGGCGCGACGCCCTGCGCGACCTTGATGCTGTGGGTGCCGTCGTAGTCGGCGGTGTAGATCGCGTTGTCGGCGCCGATGTACGCGAACCGGCCGCCCTGCCCGGCCCAGGACACGTCGTGGGCGCCGGCCGGAAGCGCGACCGTTCCCCCACCCACGACGTTGATCGTCCCACCGGCGGTGATCGTCACCGGGTTCGTCCCGGCGCCGCCGAAGGTGGTCGCGTGCGCCGCGCCACCGGCGATGAGGACGGAACCGATGGAGGAAGCGAAGAGCGCGGCGACCGCGACCGGCTTCCGACTGAACTTGCTGGACAAATGACCCTCCCGGAAATGGATGTCGACACTGCGTTCGACACCAGAGAGCCGCAGAATACAACCACGGCGGGCGCGCTCCGCACCAGGTTTCACCGCACGTCCACACTTCCTTTTCCGGCCGTCGGCAACGGATACGCGGTAGGCGCTTCGACGCGGTACAGGTTGACTTTATCGGCGCGGAAGACCCTGGTCAGATGACGTGAAGCGGAATGCTCTGGCTTACAACAGGGTCACAAAGCCTTAATATCGGCCGCCCTCGGATCAGAAAGCTCGACTTCCAAGTCCCTTTGGGTCGGTTTTGTTGCGCACGCTTCCGCCACGTACTGATACTGTCGCGTACCGTCACGCGGATGGGGGGTGCGGTATGCGGCGTACCGGGTTGCTCCGGCGGCGGTGCGAACACGGCCGCTGGCGGCTGGAACCGGCGGCGGGTATCGGCTTCGAGGAAGCCGTCGAAGATATGCGCAGCCGACGTAAATCCCGCACAACAGGATCCGCCGGTCGAGTCCGCCCCAACGGTGTAGTGGTGTTGTATGTGCCTAGCCGGTATCAGAGCTCCACATTCCACGGCCGCCTCCAACAGAGAGCCGACGGAGGGCTGGAATTCACCGGCGTCATGAAGGAAACCCTCTCAGCCGCGCTGATGCCGCTGATATACGGCTTCGTGACGCTGCTGATGCTCGCGCTGATCGCGCTCGGGGCGCTGACCGATGTGTGGCCACCATTGGTGATCGGGGTAGTCGCGGCGCCGATTATGGGGACATTGACCGTCAGCTTTCACCGTAATCGGGGCCGGGACTACGCCATGTACTCCCGCCGGTTGTACGGGAATTTGGCCGGACTGCTGGCGCCGCTGAATCCGCAACCTCTGGGCTCCGATAGCCCGGAGCTTGACGGATAGACCGTGACGACTAGGGCGTGTTTGAGAAGTCGGGTGGGTAGTGTCCCGCAGGTGATGAGCAGGTCGAGCGCGACGGCTCAGCGGCAAGCATGGCAAGACGGACGGCCTGCCTCATCCTGGTTGGCCGTGGCTGGTCGTCCGGCGCAGCCAGGCGCCGGACGATCAGGCGTCGCGCCCCGCCCGACTTCTCAAACACGCCCTAGACCGCCCGAGCAGCGCGCTACCGGCACGGCGCGTCTGCGACGCCGTGCCGGTAGCGGTTGCGGTAGCGGTTGCCCGACCCTCGTGGTGGGTCAGAAAGCTGGGTCAGAAAGCGCCCAGACCGTCGGGCACGCCGACCCCGGTCGGGCCGTTCCACCCCGGACCGGCCACGCACAGCACGGTCGGCAGGTTCGCCTTCGTGCAGTCGGCGGCGCCGTTGGGCATGTTCGTGCCCGTAGTCACGTTCTCGATCGAGCCGGTGCCGGCCGTGGAGGCGGCGTAGAGCGTGTTCGGGCCGTCGACGCCGGCGGTGCCGGCGCGCGCGTAGAGGCCGGCCAGGTACGGGGAGGCGGCGCTGGTGCCCATGGCGATGCCCCAGCCGCCGGGACCGCCGCTGGCCGGCAGGTAGGTGTCGTAGATGGAGACGTTGGTGGCGACCGCGGAGGCGTCGGTGCTGGCCCGGTGGCCGCCGCAGTACGCTGCGACGCTGGCGGGCTGGCCGACCGCCGGGGGGATGTAGTCGGAGCAGCTGCTGGCCGCCGACCAGTACATGTTGCCTTCGCCGTTGCCGTCGTCCCACACCGACTTGGTGAAGGTCTGGCCGCCGTCGGTCGAGGTGATCTTGACACCGCCGGCCGCAATCACCCACGGCACTTCCTGCGGCCAGACCTGGTTCATCGTGCCCTGCTGCACTCCGTGGTCGCCGGCCGCGGCGACGATGGCCACGCCGGGGTGGTGCAGCCGCTGCGCCTGAGTGCCCGTGGCGATGCCCGGCTGGATGCCGTTGGCGATGTCGTAGCTGATCGACACGGCGTTGGCGCCCAGGCCGATCGCGGTGTCCACGCCGTCGTCCATGGCGTCGGCGGTCACCGCCGGAAGGTAGGCGTACTGCGGGATGACCAGCAGCGGCGACAGCTCCACGACCCGGATCTGGCACTCCGGGCAGGACGCCGAGACCATCTCGACGTCCAGCGCCGACTCCATGGCCAGGAACTCGTCGGCCTGGTTGAGGATGGGCAGCCCCAGCGGGGCCGGGGGCGCGCCGCCGTCCTTGCCGACGATCTTCAGGCAGCCGCTGGCCTCGGTGCAGGCCGGCAGGCCGTACTGGCTGCGGTAGGCGGCCAGGTCGGAGGCCAGCGTCGGGGTCGCGCCGAACGCGAGGATCCCGACCGTGCCGGCCTTCCCCGGGGTGTCCGGGAGGTGGAACGCCCGGGCGAAGTCCGCCGGCCCCAGCCCGACCGGCCCGGACGCCGCCAGCGGCTTGGCCCCGTCCGACGATGACGCGACCACCGACAGGTCGCAGTCGGCCGGAAGGTACTTGGCGGCACCGTTCCCGCTGCCGCCGGAACACAGACTGATCAGGCGGTGGGTCTTGGCCAGGCTCCCGTCGAGCGCCGCCTGGTGGACCACCGCCGGGTTGTCCGGACCGGACACCGACGGCGCTGCCTGGGCGACGCCCACGGGCAGCAATTCGACAGCCGCGGCCAGCGTGGTCGCCGCCACCGCCACCCCCAGCATCGCTCTCGCAATACTCTTCATTGAGCCCCTCACCGCTCCCTTGGATTAAATCCGGCCGAAAGCCAGGTGTGTCGGCGAGCCTAGAGAGCGGCGCCCGGGAACGGTCCTGGAAGCTTCCAGGGGTGGCATCGATATCGGGTCGCTATCAGGGCCCTGGCTCACTTGTCGGCGCGAATTCAAAGAAGAGGGGTCCTCGGATCCGGCCAGTACGGTGCGGCCATGGCCGTGTCGAGGAAGATCCTCGCTCGGCTATCGGGATGTCGGCATGCCGTTGAGGATGAGGTCGATCCCGGCAAGGAACTCGGCGCGGTCGTCATGCTCGCGCAACGGCTTTGTCATCGTGCGGGTGAACGCGTACTGCTCGGGGTCGAGTCCTTCCCAGTACTCTGCTTCGGCGGCGAGGAGTTGTCGCCGGCCGACGAGCGCTGCCGGAGACCGGGAGTTCGTCGCGTTCTGGCCCGCCGCGCCGACGATGTAGTTCAGCAGCGCCGACGTCGAGGTGAACTGTGCGGCCGCGGGAGCTGCGAGCGCCTGCACTTGCCGGCCGATGCGCTCGAAGATCTGAAGCATCGTGGACCGCCACGGAGGGCGGGCCAGTCGGCCGGCGACCCAGGGGTGCGCGTCGATCGCGTCGAACACCTCCAGGGCGATGGCGTGGATCGCCTCGCGGGGCGAGACGCCTGGGGCCGGTTCCTCGACGGCGCGGGCGACCGCGGCGGCGGTAGCGGCCTTGAGCAGATCGTTCTTGGTCGCGATATGCCACTGGATGGCGCCGTGTCCGGTCGCCAGCCGCGCGGCCAGGGCACGGAACGTGAGTCCGTTCTCCCCTTGGGCGTCCAGCAACTCGATCGCCGCGTCGACTATCCGCTCGCGGGTGAGCACGTCCGCCCGCCGCTGCGTACCGTGCGCCGTTGTCGCCATGCCTCATCTTGGCACGGATGGTACGTTGTACCAAGCGCTACTGGTACGCCGTACCAGGCGACAGTCCGCCGAGCGCCCGCCGAACCGGGAGGACCCCATGACCGCCCCTGTCACCATCATCGGCGCCGGGCTCGGCGGCCTGACGCTGGCCCGCGTGCTGCACCTGAACGGCATCCCGGCCACGATCTACGAGGCCGAGCCGTCGGCCCGGGCCCGGACCCAGGGCGGCCAGCTCGACATCCACGAGTACAACGGGCAGCTCGCCCTCGAAGCGGCCGGCCTGACCGAGCAGTTCCGCGCGATCATCCACGAGGGCGGCGAGGCGACACACGTCCTGGACCGGTACGGCACGGTGCTGCTCGACAAGCCGGACGACGGCAGTGGCGGACGCCCCGAGGTGCTGCGCCCAGAACTGCGCCGGATCCTGCTCGACTCACTGCCCGAGGGGACCATCCACTGGGGCCGCAAGGTCACCGCCGTCCGCCCCCTGGGCGAGGGCCGGCACGAACTGAGCTTCGCCGACGGGCCGGCCCTGACCACGAGCCTGCTGGTCGGCGCGGACGGAGCCTGGTCGAAGATCCGCCCGCTGCTGTCCGCCGCCGAACCCGGATACATCGGCACGACGTTCATCGAGACCTACCTCTACAACGCCGACGAGAAGCACCCCGCGTCGGCCCGAGCGGTCGGCGACGGCGCGCTGTTCGCCGTGGCGCCGGGCAAGGGAATCCTCGGCCACCGGGAGCCCGACGGCGTCCTGCACGCCTACGTCGCGCTCTCCAAGCCGTCGCAATGGTTGGAAGAGATGGACCCCGCCACGGCGAGCGACCGGGTCGCGGCGGAGTTCGCCGGATGGGCCCCGGAATTGACCGCGCTGATCACCGACACGGAAACCACCCCCGTCCTGCGCGCCATCTACGCCCTGCCCATCGGCCACCGGTGGGACCGGATGCCAGGCGTGACCCTCCTGGGCGACGCCGCCCACGTGATGTCGCCGTTCGCCGGGGAGGGCGCCAACCTGGCCATGTTCGACGGCTCCGAACTCGGCAAAGCCATCGCCGCCCACCCCGACGACACCGAAGCCGCCTTGGCCGAATACGAGCAGGCACTCTTCCCCCGCAGTGCGCAGTTCGCCGCCGAATCCGACCACAACCACCGCCTCATCTTCGGCGACGACACCCCCGACGGTCTGCTCAAACTCCTCGCCGGCCAGGAACTCGCCGAGTAGACCGCCGGTCGCGACAAGCACGGCCCCCAGCACCGCCCCGCACGGAGCCCGGCCAGGCAACGTCTCAGTCCACGTACCGCAGCCCCGACGTCTCGAGCCGAGCGAGGTAGCGCGCGGCCTCCTGCTCGGGCAGATCGTCGAAGACCGCCACCGCCTCACGATGCCTGGCCCGGGCCTGCTCTATCAGGCCACTGATCTTCAGGCTCAGGGCCAGGCCGTTGAGGCAGTCGGCCCGGACGTACCGGTCACCGACCTCGGCGGCGACGGCGATGGCCTCCTGGAAGGTCTCGATGGCGTCCCGCGTCCGCCCGAGCCGCAGGTACCTGTCGCCCACGTTGCGCAGCCCGAGGCCCAGGGCCCGCAGATCGTCCGTCTTGCGCGCCCGCTCGACGAAGAGCAGTGAGTACTCCTGGGCCTCGTCGTGCCGGCCCAGACGTCCCAGACACATCGAGGCGATGGTCAGGATGCTGCTCGGAACCCGCCCGCCGGCCCCCTCGATCACCCGGATCGCCTCGCGCGCCAGCTCGATCCCGGTGCCGGGATCGCCGGTACCGTCATGGACGTGGGCCAGCGAGCCCAGGATGCGACCGGCGCGGACCGCGTCGCCGGCGGCGCGCCGGGCCTGCAGCACGCGGTTCAGCGGCCCGATGGCCTCGCCGACGCGGCCCTGGGCGCTGAGTGCGAAGGCCAGCCAGCGGACGACTTCCGTCTCGCCGTCGGGGTCGTCGTCTTCGCGGGCGTGCTGGAGCGCCGTGGACATGAGGCGTTCCAACTCGCGGTAGTTCTGCGCGAGCTCTTCGAAGTAGGCCATCGCGATGGGCAGCCGCCACGCCGGCGACGGGAAGCCCGCTTCCCCGGCCACTGTCACGGCTCGCATGAGGTTCGCACGCTCCCGGCCGTACCAGAGCACCGCCTCGGCGGTGTTGTCGGCCTGCGGAGCGGATTTGCCGACCAGCGCGGGGTCGATCGACGGCATGGCGCGGTCCGGGCTGATGGCCACAGCGGTCAGCGTCACGACCGCGATGTGCCAGCCCAGCGCGGTCCGGACGGCGGCCCGGCGCTCGGCTTCGGTCATCTCCGCTTCGGCGCGTTCGCCCGCGTAGGCACGGATCAGGTCGTGCATCTCGTAACGGCCCGCGATCCGTTCCTGGACCAGGTTCTCATCCAGCAACAGTTCCAGGGTCCGCTCGGCCTCGGCCGGGGTCAGCCCGGCCGGCGCGGCGACCGAGGCGGCCGTGACGTCCAGCCCCGGGTGGATGCCGAGCAGCCGGAAGACGTGTTTGGCCCGGTCGGGCAGGTCCCGATAGGAGAGGTCGAAGGCCGCGCCGCCGATGTCGGAACTGGTGGCCTCGTCGCGTTCCAGACGCTCCGCGAGGTCCGCCAGCCGCCACACCGGCCGGGCCCGGAGCCTGGTCGCGGCGATCGAGACGGCCAGCGGCAGCAGCCCGCACCGGTGCACGATCCGCCGCGCCGCCTCGGGTTCGGCGCCGACCCGTTCGGGACCGGCGAACTTGGCCAGCAGCGCCAGCGCCTCATCCTCGCTGAAGACGCCGAGCCGGTGCCAGAGCGCGTCGTCGAGCCCGGCCAGGCTGCGCCGGCTGGTGATCAGCACCAGGCACGAGGACGAGGCCGGAATCAGGCTGCGAACTTGGTCCTCGCCCGCGGCGTTGTCCAGGAGCACCAGGGCGTCCTTGCCGTGGATCCGGTCCCGGAACAGGGCGGAACGCTCCTCGACGTCGTCGGGGATCTGCTCGGCCGGCACCCGCAACTGCCGCAGGAACGAGTCCAGGACGGCCGCGGGCTCGGCCGGCGGCCGGTCCGGATCGAAGCCGCGCAGGTTCGCGTACATCTGCACGTCGCCGAACCAGCCGGCCCGGACCAGCCGGTGCGCGGCGTGCACGGCCAGCTGGGTCTTGCCCACCCCGGCCATGCCCTCGATGGCGGTCACCACGACGGTGGCCGCCCGGCCCGGCCCGCCCCCGCGGGTCGCGGCCGTCACCAGCTGCCGGAGCTCGGGCTCCCGGCCGGTGAACGTCGCCAGATCGGCCGGCAGCTGCCGGAACACACCGGGCGGGTCGCCGAGCCTGGCCTCGCGCTGGACCCGCACGTAGGCCGCACGCCAGCGGTCGGCCGCCGACTCACTGTCCGTCAGGATCCTGACGATCGCGACCACCAGGTCGAGGTCCAGACGGCGCCGATGGGGCTGGAACAGGTCGCCGACCGTGGTGTGCGGAACCACTCGCGGCGGACGCAGCATCGGTCCGACGCGGCGGGCGAGGGTCCGGTAGGACAGGTCGCCGGACTGCCGGCGCAGTCGGTCCAGGAGCCGGATGTATTCAGGCAGGTCGCCGGCGCCGGCCGGATCCGGGACGGCACCGCCCTCGATGGCATCGCTCTGGATGGCACTGCTCTCGATGTCACCGCTCTCGATGTCGTTCACTCGTCTCCCCACGAGTCGCCAGACCCCGTCGGCGATCGGCACCGGCCGAGAAGAAGGCGGCTGCCGCCATCGCCGGTCAGCTCTGAGCGTAAGCCCCGGATGCGACAGCCGTGGCGAGGCCGGTCCAGAAGGCCGGGTCGATGCGCTCCACGGTCGGATCGATCTTGTTGACCGACGCCATCAGCCGCTCAGCCGTGGCCGGCCCGGCCTCCACGGCGCTGTCGGCGACGACGCGGTCGAACGCTTCCAGCAGGTCGGCGAAGGCGGACGGCATGCCGGAGACCCGCAGTGCGCCCGACGCGGTCCCGTCCACGAAGTAGACCCAGCCGCTGTCGCAGTCGATGCGGAAGCGACCCGTCCGGTCCCGCGGGCCGCCGGTGCCGATGGTCAGCAGGCGCTGGCTGTCGGCGGTCTGCGGACCGTCCCGGTCCGGCTCGGCGGCGTGGAAGAGCAGGGTGTGCGCGGGCATGCCCTTCGTGGCCAGCGCGTCGCGGTACATCATGACGCGTACCGGCGCTACGTACCCGTTCGCATAGACGTGACGTCGCGGGGCGGCGTCGGCGGCGTCGGCGATCGTCCGGACCTTCGCCAGGATCAGGCTATTGATATCGAGGTCGAGCGGGTCTTCCTCGAGTACCCCGAGCCTGGTGTGGTCGAGCTGGTGGGCGAACGCGTAGCACTCGCTCAACGTGGTGAAGGCCCAGTGCCGACTCCGCTCGGGCTCGGCCCAGGAACGCAACACGAGGTTCAGGATCGAGGCCGCGTTGAACAGCAGATCGGCCACGATCTCGCCGGGCTCTTCCTCCTCCTCGCCCTCCGGCCCGAGGAGCGCTTCGAGGCGTTGCCGCATCACGGCCACACCGGCCGAGTCGATCGCGGCCGCGGCGGCGCAGTCCGCGAGCAGGGCTGACGCGTCCGAGACGAGCAGCGCGTAGCCCGGTGCGTAATCGTCGAAGTACGCGTCGGCGCCCGGCAGGTCGGCGACCACCGCGACCCGCCGCGCGGCTCGGGTCGCGACCACTGCGCACTGGCGCGGGGAGAGCGCGGAGAGTAACCCGGTGACGCGGTCGTCGTCGAACATGGCCATGCCCTCCTTATGGATACGTCGGACCATTAAACAGCGCCGGGGGGGCGGGGATAACCACCTATCAATACTCGAAGATAAATGCTCGAATATATCTCGGGATGATCGCTTACGCTCCCTCACTGTTGCGGTGCGCAACATAAGCACTACCGCGATCGACCGATATCGCGCGCTGGCGGACCGCGGCGCGCACCGCTCCCGGCGCCGGCACCCCGCCCGGGCGGAAACCCAGCGTTCATGAATGACTCGGCTCACCGCAAGAGCTGGAGAGTCGCCACCGAGGTCAGGCCGGTCACAGTGACGCGGCCACCACACTCGGTGGACCGGCGAAACCCGCGTGTCCCAATCGTTACCGCCTACCCCGAGATTTCGACTGGCGCTCACCGTCCCGTGGGAAATAGTTTTTCATTCCTCCAAAAGAGCCGCTTGCCGCCTGGATCGCCGCGCCAGCCCCGCAGATCCGAAACCGCACCTAGGCCCGACGGTGTGCGCATTCGGCACCATGAAGGAATCCAACGATGAAGAAACTGATCATGCGCGCCACGGTGGCCGGCACCGTGGCGGCCCTCACCCTGGGAGCGTGCAGCTCCAACTCCTCCGACGGTTCGGCGAAGGGGCGCAAGCCCTATGTCGGCGTGATCCTCCCCGACACCACGTCCTCCGCGCGCTGGCAGAGCCAGGACCAGCCCGCGCTCGCGGCGGCCTTCCAGGCCAAGGGCGTCAAGTACGACATCCAGAATGCTCTGGGCGATAAGGCCAAATTCCAGGCGATCGCCGACCAGATGCTCAAAGAGGGCGTCAACGTGCTGGTCATCGTCGACCTGGACGCGGCCTCGGGCTCCGCTGTGCTGGCCCAGGCCCGGCAGCAGGGAGTGGCCACCATCGACTACGACCGGCTCACGCTGGGCGGCGGGGCCGACTACTACGTCAGCTTCGACAACGTGGACGTCGGCGAGCTCCAGGGGCAGGGCCTGGTGCAGTGCCTGCAAGGGGTGCAGAAGCCGGTGATCGCCGAGGTGAACGGCGCGCCGACCGACAACAACGCGACGCTGTTCGCGCAGGGCTACAACTCGGTGCTCAGCCAGCGCTACACCGACGGCACCTTCATCAAGGGCCCGAACCAGTCCATCCCCGGCTGGGACAACGCCACCGCCGGCAAGGACTTCGAGCAGATGCTCACCGCCGCGCCGAACATCGGCGGGGTGCTGGCGGCCAACGACGGCATGGCCCAGTCGGTCATCGCGGTCCTGAAGAAGCACCGTCTCAACGGCAGGGTTCCGGTCACCGGCCAGGACGCGACCATCGTCGGGCTCCAGTCGATCCTGGTCGGCGACCAGTGCATGACCGTGTTCAAGGATCCCGCGAAAGAAGCACAGGCCGGTGCCGAACTGGCCATCGACCTGGCCACCGGCGCGCCGCCGACCTCGGCCGTGGCGATGGTCGCCGACACCGTCACCGGCAAGCTGGTCAAGTCCGTACTGCTGACCCCGGAGGCCATCGTCAAGGCGAACGTGGGCGACGTCATCGCCGCCGGCGCGGCCACCAAGGCCCAGGTGTGCACCCCGCAGTACGCCGCGGCCTGCGCGGCGGACGGGATCAAGTGACGGGCCGCGGCGCACGAAGAGCCGGTAGCCGGTAGCCGGACGGGCTCCGGTAGCCGGACAAGACCGGTAACCGGCATCCGCAATCAGCTCGGCCACAACGCCGGACCGGCCGCGGCGGGCAGCTGCTTCACTGCCCACCGCGGCCGGCACCGCGTGCATCCGAATCAGGATGCGGATTCAGGCCTCAGAACGCCGCCAATCCGTTCGGCGTCCCCAACCCGGTCGGCCCGTCGTACCCGGCCACGGCGTCGCACTGGTAGTCGCCGCCGCAGTCCATGCCGCCGGTGGCCGGGAGGTTGTAGGCGAAGCGCAGGTCGGTGGGGCTCAGGCCGTTCGGCATGGTGGCCGCCGCCGGGAAACCGAGGCCGCCGGCCGCCGTGGAGCGGGCCGCTGGCGGATCACCGCGGTCGCACCCGCGGCCAGCGCTGTCAGGATTCTTATTCGGGCTTTCATCGTTCTCTGTGATCCCCTCGTGTGCTCGCCGGTCAGCCGACCGTGTACGGGTTGGCGACGGTCTGGGTGATCGTGCCGCCGATCGAGTCGGTGGCGGTGACGCGCACCGTGACCGACGTCCCGGGCGCCGGGTTGCGCCACAGCGCGGCGTAGTGGCCGTCGGCGCCGAGCGTCGGCACGTTCTGCCAGGTGCTGCCGCCGTCGAAGGACACTGATGCCTGCGCCGAGGTGATCGGGGCGTGCGAGCCGTGCCCGCCGAAGGAGTGGTGGCCGATGTCCAGCACCAGCGACTGCACGGGGCTCAGCGCGACGTTGGTCCGCGACAGCGCGCCGTACTGGTAGCCGATGGTCAGGATCGGCATGATCTGGCACGGCGCCGACGGCTGTCCGGCCGCGACGGCCGCCGAACAGCCGTTCCCGGCCGGGAGTGTGGCCGACGGATCGGTCTGCCCGGTGTACCGGAACGTCACATCGGTATGCGTGTTCGTGGACTGCTTCTCCCCCGCCGGATGGTCGCTGTCCAGGACCGCGCGCACCGTCGCCGGGCCGGTGCCGACGTTCCGCACGATGACCGGCCCGAACGGCGGCGGCGGCACCTGTCGGCCATTCCAGTAGACGGCGGCGGTGTCGACGGCGTCAGCGTCGGCGCCGACCGTGTCGGGGTGGCTGTCACCGGCGTCGTCGAGCTCCAGGTCCATGTTCCCGGCGCCGACGCAGGCCTGACAGTCCATCGAGGCCGCGGCCTCGGGGTACCGGCCGAAGCCGGGAGCGGAGGGTGCCCGGCCCCAGGTGCGCTCCGAGGTCTGACCGGCGTGGAAGATCCTGGCGCCGGCCAGCAGGCTCGGCGCCTGCGGCTTTCCGGGCCCACTCGGCAACAGGCCCCAGACCGCGGTGCGCCAGGGCCCGGGGGTGAAGTAGGACGTCGACGTCGACGGCATCAGCTCGCCGGACTGGAACGTGGCCCCGATGCCCGGCACTACCGGCGTGCCGCCGACGGCGTGCGCGAGGCCTGCCAGAGCCGGATCGGAGTCGATGTCCTCGGTCTCGGCCGCCAGGTCCCCGCTCGCCAGGTGGTGGGTCTGGTTCGCGTCGATGTGATCTGATTCGAAGTCGGTGAAGTACTGGTACTGATACGTGCCCTCGCTCGCGGTGGTCGGACCCGCTGAGGCAAGGTACGTGTCCATCAGGAACCTGCCGACCTTCGCCGCCGGCCCCGGCGACATCGTGATCGGCAACGGACCGTCGATCACGAGCCCCCCGGCGGCGACCGTCGGGCCCGCGGTCGGCGTCCGGACCATCTGCAGCACCGCGTCCTGCGAGGTCGCGGGCTGCGGCGTGGTCACCGAGACCGGCGCGGTCGCGGTCCGCGCGTCCAGGGTCAGCGCCGGAACGTCGCCGGCGGCCGGCACCGCGAAGTCGTTGACCGCGACCAGCACGCTCGCGCTGGGCACGCCCTGGGAGTCGAAGGCGTAAGCGCTCATGTAGGCGGCGTAGTTCCCGGCCGGCAGTGCCAGCCGGGCGACGCCGTCGTCGATCGGCTCGATCAGCGTCAGCTTCCGCGAGTCGTCGGTGTTGACCAGGTTGACGACACCGTCGAGCGGCTTGCCGTCGGTGCCGACCGCGTTGATCTGCAGGATCCGCATCGGATAGTCCGGCGTGACCGGCGTGACCGGCGTCCCGGCGCCGACCACCCGCATCCAGGACAGGCCGCCCAGTCCGCCGCTGCCGACGGTCCGGCCCGCGGCCTTGTCCGCGGCGATCTGCCGGCGCAGCGCGGCGGCGAACGCGGCCCCGGAGGCCGGGGTCAGGTAGCCGGTGGCGGTCTGCCCGGAGACGGCGGTCAGGGTGACCCCGGCCGGCGCGCTCGGCGTGACCCCGGCGCCGAACGTGAGCGAGACCGGGATCCGGCCGTCCGCGGTGCTCTGCGCGGTCCGCGCGAGCCGCGTGACGTCGAACAGGGACAGGTCGAGCAGCCGGCCGGCGAACGGCACCGCCTCGGCCGGGATCAGGTAACTGTCACCGCTGGTGTCGCTGTAGGTACTGAAGGCCTGGCTCGGCCCGCCGGGCAGCACCCGCGCCCCGGCCGCGGACAGGACGACGGTGTCGCCGGTGGGCAGGACGACGCGGCTGTCGGCGCCCGCGGACGCGCTCGCGACGGCGCCCGAACTCGATGCCGTCGGCGTCGCCCGTGGCTGCGCGCTGACAGCGCTCGCCCCCGGAACGATGAAGGCCGCGACGGCTGCCGCCGACGCGCAAACGGCCGCGGCACGAGCGGCCCCGGTTCTGTGATTTCGCACCCTGTTTCCCTCCGTAGCGGGTGATCGGACGCACCCAATCAACCGAAGGGAACCGCGGGCTGTCAGTACTTTGAGGTGGTGAGAAGCCGCCAGGGACACGGTGAAACCTGGGAGCTGTCCAAGGCGTGCAGAAGAGGGTGTGCCCTCCCGGATTCCGGGAGGGCACACCCACCAGACGCCGACGAGAAACGAGGCCCTACTTCGTGGTCAACGCCGTGTCGTCGAGGACGAAGCTGGTGGTCCCCGCGTTCTTGTCGGTCTCGGTACCGGTGAAGCGCAGCGTCACGCTCTGCCCCGCGTAGGCCGAGACGTCGGTGCTGTGCTGCGTGTAGCCACTCCCCTTGTCCAGGTTGCTGTAGCTGGCCAGCGTCGCGAGCACCGTGCCCGAGGCGTTGAGCAGCTGCACGGTGAACGTGTCCGGCTTGGCGGTCGACGTGCTCTCCGTCGAGTCGACGTGCAGCCAGTAGGAAGCGGTCGCGGTGCAGCCGGACGGGATGGTCACCGGCTGCGAGACGGTGTCCGTGTCGGCGCTGCCGTTGCCGTTGAACCACGCCTCCCAGGAACCGGAGTGCGGGGGCTCGCCGCTGGTGCTGTTGGTGATCGGGTTGAATCCGAGGGTTGACTTACCGGTCCAGCCGCTGCCGCCGCCGCTCTCGAAGCCCGGGTTGACCAGCAGTTGGGCCGCGGTGCAGCCGCCGCCGGACGTCGGGGTCACGGTCAGCGCGTAGGTGGCGGTGTGAGTGCCGGACGCGGCCGTGCCGGTGACGGTGATGGTGTAGGTCCCGGCGGCGGTCGAGGAACCGGTGGCGACGCTCAGGGTCGAGGTGCCGCCGGCGGTGACCGAGGCCGGGTTGAAGGTGACCGTGGAACCGGTGGAGCCGCCGGTGGCGCTGAGGGCGACGGATTCGGCGCTGCCGGCCGTGACCGAGGTGGAGACGGTCGTCGTCGCGGTGCCGCCGGCGGTGACGGAGGCCGACGCCGGGCTGGCCGACACCGCGAAGTCGTTCGCCGTCGTCGAGGCCGGGACGAACGTCCAGGTCTTCGTACTGCTGGAACTGCTGCCCGCCTTGACCTTGCCCGAGGAGTCGTTGATGTACTTCTTCCCGGACTGGATGTCGGTGAAGGTCAGGTCGGTGTTGTACGACCACTGTTGACTCGGTCCCGCTGTGCACTTCTGCATCGAGATCTGCGACGTCGAGTAGTCCGCGCAGAGCTTGTTGATCTGTAGGAACGTTCCGTCGAACGTGAAGCGCTGGCCGGCTGCCGTGCTGTCGCAGGCTGCTGTCACGAGCAGCGCGCCGGCCGTCGAGCTGTCGTTCGGATCGGTCATGCACTTGCCGGTCGAGACGTTCTTGTACTGCCCGACGGTGATCGTCGGCTTCGCGCCGCCGTAACACGCGCCGGTGCTGGTGTTGAAGATCGGCTCGGAGGTCACCGTCTCGTTCGACGGCGGGTTGACGATCACCGACTCCATGGACGGCGTGCCGTCGTTGTTGTAGTTGGTCAGCGCGTCCTCGCACTCGATCGCGGCGAACGCGCTGCCGCCCTGTCCGCCCAGCCACAGGTCGAGGTGCCGCAGACCGGGACCGCCGTTGGGGCCGTTCCCGGTCCAGTCCGCGCTGCACTCCTCGCAGCTGTCCTCCATGATGAAGTACTTGCCGACGCGCGGGACGTAGACGATCGTCCCCGGCGGCTGCTCGCTGGAGTCGGTGGCGAAGGTGATCGGGTCGGAGTAGGTACCGGTCCCGCCGGCGGTCTGGTGGATCTGCGGGTAGGAGATCACGCCGCCCGGCGGCGTGTTGTCCCACCAGCCGTAGAAGGTGAGGAAGGTCTGCTCGGTGGTGCCCGATCCGGCCGCCTGGGCCGGGGCGGCGACGGCGACCAGGCCGAGGGCCGCGCCGATGCCCAGACAGAGGGCTGCGAACGCCGTGGCCAGGCGCCGCATGGAAGTCTTCATTGCCGGTTCCCCTTTCGACTGAAGGGCTGCGGGTGCGCCGGGGCCGCGGTACCGCGGTGCGGCTTTTTGTTAGTAACGTTTCCTAACTTGATTCAGGAGAGTAGGCAGCATCGGCGGGAGCGTCAAGAGACGTGGGGTGGGAAGCGAAAGCTCGCGCGCCGGCCCCGGGGGTGCGGCCGACTGAGATGCCGAGAACGCCGCCGCCGGTCAGCTGGCGCAGTCCGGCGCCTGGACCCCGTGCGGGAGGCTGATGTAGTGGTCTGCGACCCACCACAACCGGTCCTGGTAGTAGATCTGGAACCAGCCGGTGGAGTTCTCGTGCCCGGCGTCCAACCGTTCGTGCGTCAGCCGCCCTTGGGTGGTGTGGCACACCACCTCGACGACGTCACCGTCGTGCCGGGGACCCTCGGATCCGTTGAGGGCGAAGGGAGTCGGGAACACCAGGACGCCGATCGAGCCGCCGTGTCCGTTGTTCGCGTCCTGATTCCAGGTGCGCACTATCTTGCCGGCGAGCGTCTTGGGCGGCGCGTTGGTGACCAGGACCGCGGTCACCGGGCTCTGCATCGGCTTCATCGCTTGGGCTTGGGTCTGCTGCCGCGGCGGCTGGGAAGGCGACCGGCCGACGAAGGCGAACGCGCCGACGGGGATGACGACGGCCGCGGTCCCCACGATCGAGGCCAGCACCAGGAGTGAGCGACGGCGGCGGCGCGGCGCGGGCACCGGCATGGGCCGTACCTCGACCGCGGGCTGATGCTGCGTCACCAGACCGGATTCCGTCCTGGGCTCCAGTTCCGCGGCCGACGGCAACACCGCCGGCACCGCCGAGACCTGCTCCCGGACCGCGGGCAGGGTCGAGGACTCCCCGCGCGCCCTGGCCTGCCATTCCTCCTGCGCGGCTTGCCAGCGCGGCTGGAACGGAGCCGGATCGACGTCCAGCGCGCACAGCAGGCCTTCGTAGTACGACCAGCCCGGCAGGCTCTGATCCTTGGCCGCCGGGTCGGGCGTGAGGATCCGGGACAACGTCGCCTTCGCCAGGGTCCCCCGACCGGCGCGGACGTTGCGGCTGTCCAGGTGCGTGAAGGACGGGGATCCGGCGCTTTGGTGCGCCGTCCGGATCTCCAACGTCAACGACCTGGTCAGCGGTGGTACAGCGGCATCAAGATCCTTCAAAGCGCGCGCGGCCATGTCATCCCATCCCGTATCAAACAGTGCGCGTCAGCAACCCCCGCGCCAACATACCCGAAGGGTTCCACGCATACGGCCGGAATCAGGGAATCGGGGACGCCGGGTATTGGCAATTTGCGTAACAATACGTTGGGCTGGCGGGGGCAATACCTGGCTGGGCGTCCGGTTTGCGAACTCTTCGGGCAGCCGGGATGAACGGACTGTCCGGTGGCATGGGTGAGCCCCCGATGCCTCGTTCGGCATCGGGGGCTTTCGTGCTTGGCGCTTCGCGTTTACGGGCTACGCGCCACCTGCTTCGGGCTTCGGGCTACGGGCTACGGGCTACGGGCTACGGGCTACGTCACCAGTCGCGCGCCGGGGCCGCGACGGTCGCGACGTGGCCGCGGTAGAAGTCCTTGCCCCAGCCGTAGTGGGACCCGGCCCACGGCGAGCTCCAGATCGCCTTCTCGGTCACCAGCGGCGTGTCGGACGCGCGCAGGTCGGCGGTGATGTGGCCGTAGTCGCCCGGGCCGCCGTTCAGGTTCGCGGCCACGTAGTGCGCGGCCACCACCAGGTTCGGGTACGCGCCCAGACCGGCACCGCCACCGGAGCCCAGCCCGTTGTTCAACGGGTTGTCGCGGTCGAACCAGTTCGAGGGCGGCTCCTCGCTGGCCATCCACTGCACCATCGTGGTGATGTTGTTCGAGCTCTGCGGCCAGCCGCCGTCGGCCAGGACCAGCCGGGCGAAGTCGTAGTTGGTCGAGCGGCCCGTGGACGGCGGGGGCGGGGTGCTGCCGCCCTCCAGCGCCGCCTTGGTCGCCGGGCCGACGATGCCGTCCACCGACAGGCCGTGGCCGGACTGGTAGTTCTTGACCGCGGTCAGCGTCGCCGGGCCGAAGTCGCCGTCGACGGCTATTCGGGCGCCGTTCTTGTTCAGCAGTTCCTGAAGCTCGGTGACACAACCGCTCTTCTGGCCGTCGGAGATGTCGGCCGGGCACTGCGAGGAGGTGAGCTTGATCGGGGCCGGGGCGCTCGCGGCGGTGGCGGCGTTCGCGGTGCCGGCGGTGAAGGCGACTCCGGCGATCGCCGCGGCGGACGCGGCGACGGCCAGGCCGACGCGGGGCATGCGGCTGCGCAGTTTCATGGCAGGGCCTTTCGTTGGGTGAAGTGCATGGGAGCGGGCCTACAAGGCCGGATCTAAGGAAGCTGATGCGCCCACATCAGTAGCGGTAGTACCCGATGAGGCGGCCGCCGGTGGAGACCGAGTCGGTCTCCACATAGGTGCCGGTGTCCAGGGCGTCGATCATCTTGCCACCGCCGATGTAGATGCCGACGTGCTCGGGGCTGCCGGCGTTGGTGCCGAAGAAGACCAGGTCGCCGGCGGCCGGGCTGGAGACCCGGTGGGTCTTGGCGATCTGCCCCGAGGTGCCGTCCGGGCCGAAGACGTCACGGCCGTAGGCCAGCGAGTAGACCCAGCGCACGAAGCCCGAGCAGTCGACCGAGATCTGGCCGTTGTGGCCCAGGGTGTGGTGCGCGGTGGCGTTGAAGCAGGCCTGGTCCCCGCCGTCGGCGGCGCAGTCCGCCGGGCTCGGGCCGGGACTGGCGGTGTGGCCGCCGTCCCAGCCGTACGGCACCCGGCCGCCGCCCCAGCCCCGCTCGGCCTTCCCGGACTCGATGGCGCGCGCGAAGTCGACGACCTTGGACTGCCCGCCGCCGGTCGGCGGCGGCGGGGTGCCGGTGCCGTCCAGCGCGGCCTTGGTGTCCGGGCCGACGATGCCGTCCACCGACAGACCGTGGCCGGACTGGTAGCTCTTGACCGCCGCCAACGTCGCCGGGCCGAAGTCGCCGTCCACGGCGATGTGCGCGCCGTTCTTGTTCAGCAGCTCCTGCAACTCGGTCACACAGCCGCTGTGCTGCCCGGAAGAGATGTCGGCCGGGCACTGTGCGGACGTGAGCTTGATCGGCGCCGGCGCACTGGCGGCGTTCGCGGTGCCGGCGGCCAGACCGACGCCGGCGAGCGCCACGGCTGTCGCGGCGATGATTTCGAGACGAGCTATTCGGCGGCGCAGCTTCATAGCGGGACCCTCCGTGGATTGACAGTGGTTCCGGACATGGACAACCCCTGCCGGTGAAGTCCGGCGTTACTCCGGGGTCGAGGTGAACCGGGCCAAATCATCACGGGGGAGCTGAGCTGCGCACAACAGTTTGGGCAGGCCGGAGCCGGACTCGGAACGTTCCACTGTTCCGAGCTGGTGCGAGGGCCGAGTTGTCACGGCGTCACGCGCTCACGCGGTCACGCGCTCACGCGCTCACGCCGGGCGCGCGATCTCCCGAACGCCGCCGGGGTGGTGCGCTCATGCCGGCAGGGCGCGGGCTTCGCGGCCGAGCTGATCGAGCGCGCCCACGCCCGGCTCCGCGCGGACTTCACGATGGCCGACCTGGCCACGCTGACCCGCACGATGGCGCGGGTGATCCGTGACCCGCTCGACGCCGGGTCGGACGAGTGGCGGCGATTCTTGGCGATCTATGTTGACGGTTTGCGGGCGGAAAACGCGTAGCTACGGCCCCGCTGCCCGCGATGCGCTACGCCAGCAGCTTGCTCGCGTACCAATCGCTGGCGTTCGCGACACCGGGCAGCACGTAGAAGTACCCGCCACCGAACGGCTGCACATAGTCGATCAGCGGCTCGCCGACCAACCGCTTCTGCACCGTCTCGAACTGCCGCTCCAGGTCCTGGTTGTACGCCAGGAAGATGTGCCCGGCCTGGATGTCGCCGTTCTGGTCCAGCCCGAGATCGTAGTTGTACGACCGCCGGATCAGGCGCTGGTCCGAGGTCTGCGTCGTCCGCGGGTTGGCCAGCCGGATGTGCGACGTGAGCGGGATGACGTTGCCCTGCGGGTCGGCGGCGAAGTTCGGGTTGTCGTTCTCGTTGTTGCCGTCCAGCGGGGCTCCGGAGTCGCGGCGGCGGCCGAACATGTTCTCCTGCTCGCTGATGGACACCCGGTCCCAGAACTCGACCAGCATCCGGATCAGCCGGACCACCTGGTACGTGCCGCCCTGGGCCCAGGCCGGCTCACCCGCGGCGGACCAGACCAGGTCGGAGGCCAGGCCGCCGGTGGGGTTGGCGGTGCCGTCCTTGAAGCCGAGCAGGTTGCGCGGGGTGCCGGAGGGCCGGGGCGGGGAGTTGTAGCCCTCGATCTTCCAGCGCGGCTGCATCGCGCCGCGGGTGTGCTTGGCGATGTCGCGGATTGCGTGGTGGATGGTGTCCGGGTGGTTGGCGCACAGTTGCAGCGACAGGTCGCCGTGCATCCAGGCCGCCTCGGGCGAGTCGTTCGGGAAGATGGTCATCGGCTTGAGCTTGGCCGGCTTGTGCGCGCTCAGGCCGAAGCGGTCGTCGAACAGACTCGAACCGACGCCCAGGGTCACGGTCAGGCCGTCGGCCGGCACGTCCGGGCCGAGCACGTCGCTGTCCGCGGGCGGCTGGCCCACGCCGAGGTCCGTCGGAGCACCGCCGGAGGTCAGGTAGCGGGCCCGCTCGGTGAGCGTCTTCATCAGGGCTATGAGATCCGCCTTGGACGCACCGGTGACGTCGAAGGCCGCGAGGCAGGAGAAGGGCTGCTTCCCGCCCGGCGTCGGGGTGAGGATCCCGGCCTGGTGCGCGCCGTGGAACGGATAGGAGTCGGCGGTCGTGACGTGCCCGGAGTCCGAGGCGTCGGCGTCGGCGTGGGCGCCGCCGATCAGGACGCCACCGGTCACGGCGGTGGTGGCGGCGCCGGCCGCGGTGCCCCACAGGAACCTGCGGCGGCTGAAATCCTTCGCTTCGTGCTCGGTCATGTCGTCAGGAGCCTTCGATATCCGGGGTGAGTGGGTCGGGCAGGCGGGTGCGCTTACTGAGCGGTCGGCGGAATCTCAAGCAGGTCGGGCACCGAGGCCAGCGTTTCGAGCAGCGTGCCGGTCGCGGCGTTCACCTTCTGCCGCGCGGCCAGCGGGGTCGCGCTCGGGGCCGGCCAGGCGCCGTTGACCTTCGCGGCGTCCAGTGCCTGGTCCAGCGCGGTCAGCTGGGCATCGGCCCGGGCCACCAGACCGGGCGAGCGGGCGTCGATGAGCGAGCCGAGCTCGCCCAGCACGACCTGGTCCACCTGGGTGTCCGCGTAGGTCATGGCGTACGCGGCGCCCGCGCCCTCGTCGTCCATCCCGGACAGGTGGTCGCGGATCGCGTCCTCGATGATCTCGTGCGCGCGCAGCGGCAGGTTGGTCGGATCGCCGGCGATGTCGTCGGTCGTGAGGTTCTTCTGCACCTCGCCGATCTCACCGGCCAGGCCGTCCACGACCGGCAGCAGCTGTGCGGCGCTCTGGCCGTGGTAGAGCCCGTATTCGATGCGGTGCAGACCGGTGAAGCCGGGGTCGTTCACGCCGTCCGGAAGCCCGTCGGGCAGACCGTCCACGGCCACGCCCGCGTCACCGAAGCTGTCGTAGGAGGCACCGACCTGCTCCCAGGTGAGCTGAGCGGCGAGCCAGTCGGCCTGGGCGGCCGGGACGTTCCCGGCGGCGATCGCGGCGCGCAGCGTGGTGATCTGGCTCTGCAAAGTGGTCAGATCCCCGGCCGCGTACTGCTGGTACTGCTTGTTCGGCCCCGTCAGGTCGTCCAACGTCACCGGCTTGACCGCGAGCGGCGAGCCCTGCTGGGCGGAACCGGAGACCTGCACCGCGCTGGAGCTCAGCGCGCCGGCCCCGGACATCAGGCAGTGGAAGGTGTAGGAGCCGGAGCCGAGCGTCGCGGTCATCGGCGCGGTGGTGGCCGGGCCTAGGGTCTCGATCTCGCCGACGATCGCGCCCGAGGAGTCGAGCAGCGTGATCTCCCCGGCCTTGCTGGACTTGTTGTCGATGTCGAAGGTCTGCTTGCCGGTCGTCGCCGAGCTCCAGCCGGGCGCGCAGGCCGAACCGGTGACCTTCACCGCCGTGGTGGTCGCCGCCTCGGCCGCCGGGAGCGCCGCGATGGTGATGCCCGCGGCGAGCGCCGGGATCACGATGAGCACGCCGGCCACGGACCACGGACGGTTACCGGCCAGGCGCTCCCAGCCACGCGCCGTCACCGGCTCCGGCTCCGGTGTCCCCTGCGGCGCGGACGGTGCCTGCGGCTCCTGCGGCTCTTGCGATTGCGCAGCAGCCGCCTTCGCCTTGGAGGCGGCCATCGCCGCCGTGGCGACCCGCCCCGCGTAGACGAACGCCGGGATGACCACGGCGAGGTAGGCGACCCACGCGACCACTTGCAGCACCGTCAACTTCGGCGCGAGATCGGTGATCCCGGTGAGGATCGAGACCCACCACGAGTTGGGGTCGACATGGGCGGTCAGGTCGAAGGAGACCCACTGCTGACCGGGCAGCCACCCGGCCTCCTGGAGATCGCCGAGGCCGTAGCTGAGCACGCCGGCCGCGATGACGATGAGCGCGATGGCCGTGCGGTTGAAGAAGACGCCGACGTTGATCTTCACCGCGCGGCGATACAGCAGCCAGCACAACACGATCGCGGCGGCCAGCCCGAGCCCGGCGCCGACCAGCGGCGAGACGGTCGAACCCGACGCCTTCACGGCCGTCCACATGAACAGCGTGGTCTCCAGGCCCTCCCGGCCGACCGCGAGGAACGCGGTCAGCGTCAGCGCGCCCGCGCCGAGGATCGCCGCGCGCTGGACCTCGCCGCGCAGGTGTGAGGACAGCGTGGCCGCCGTCCGCCGCATCCAGAAGACCATGCCGGTCACCAGGGCCACGGCCAGCACGCTGAGCACGCCGCCGACCGCCTGCTGCGCCTTGGAGGACAGCACGCTGGTCGAGTACGTCAGCACCGCGGCGAAGGCGCCGGACAGCATCACCGCGCCGAGCACGCCCAGCCACACCGGCGCCGTCGAGATCGGCCGGTCTTCACCGTCGCGCTCGCTCCCGGCCTTGCGCAGGGCGGCGAGCAGGATGCTGACCACCAGTCCCGCTTCCAGTCCCTCGCGCAAACCGATCAGCAGGTTCGGTGCGGCGTCAGCCCAAGTCATGGGTAACAAGGTAAGGCATACCTAATACCGGCGCGCAAGGGGGCGTGCGCGGAATCACCGTCGCGTGTCCGCAAGACGTTTTCCCACCATCGGTACAGGGATATCTCGACTTCCCGCCAGATTCCGCCCAAGGCGGACACCCACCGCGATATCGTCTGCCGACCGGTCCGGGCAATGTGCGGTCCTTGGGGCCGACGTGGAGGGGAACACGCCGATGCCGATAACCGAGTCCCCGCACCGCACCAAGATCTTCATCGCGTCCGTCTCGGTACTCCTGACCATCGCCGTCGTCGCGGTGATCGTGGCGTACCAGGGCCGGCCTACGGCGCGGGCAGGCATCAAGGGCACAGTGGTCCTCGACGCGTCCAGCCCCTTGAACACCGGCTCGGGGTACCTGGTCTACAAGACCACGGTCGCCGGCCCCGACTTCGGCACGCTGGCCGAACGGCGCCTGTCCGGGGCCGCGACCACCGTCACCGGAGCACCCACTCTGTCCAGCATCCAGTGCGACCGGTCCTACACAGCGGCCGGGATCCTGTTGTGTCTGCGCGCCGACGGCAATCTGGTCCGGGTCGCCGACGTCGAGGTGTACGACCGGAACCTGAAGCCGATCAAGAAGCTCCAGGCGGCCGGCATCCCGAACCGGGCGCGGCTGTCCGCGGACGGTCGGATGGCCGCCTGGACCACCTTCGTGGCCGGCGACGCCTACAACGGGCCCGCCTTCTCCACCCGCACATCGGTCCTGGACCTGAAGACCGGGGCACTGAGCGATTCCATCGAGTCCTTCGCCGTCACGTTGCAGGGCAGGCCGTACCACGCGGTCGACGAGAACGTCTGGGGCGTGACCTTCGCCGCCGACGACAACACCTTCTACGCCACGCTGGGCACCGGCGGCCGGACCTGGCTGGTACGCGGTGACGTCGCCGCCCGGACCTTGACGACGGTGACGGACAACGTCGAGTGCCCGTCGCTGTCGCCGGACGGCAAGAGCATCGTCTTCAAGAAGCGGGTGTCCGACGACGCCTGGAAGATGTGGCGCCTGGAGGTGCTGAACCTGACGACGATGGCCGAGACCCCGCTGGCCGAGACGCGCAGCGTCGACGACCAGGCCGCCTGGCTCGACGACCACACGGTGATGTACGCGGTCCCGCAGACCTCGGGTTCGGGCTACGACGTGTGGTCCACGCCCGCGGACGGCTCGGGACAGCCGTCGTTGCTGGCCCGGGACGCGTTCTCGCCGTCGGTCACTTCCGGCTGAGCAGTCGGCCCGGGTCTGGCTGACGGAGCCGCCGGCCGGGTCCGACTGGGCCGGCCCGCCGCTCAGATCTCGACGACGACCGTACCGAGATGGCGGCCGCCGATGGTGTCGACGATCGCCTGCGGGGCGTTCCCGATGCCCTTGATCCGCGCGTGGGGGAACACGATCTCCCCGGCCCGCAGCCATTGCGCGGACTTCTCGTTCCACTCCGCGAGCGCGTCGGGGTCGTCGTCGGCGCTGTAGCCGCGCACCGTGATCTTCTTCAGCAACAGCTGGACGGAGTCCAACTCGACCGGTGCGGTACGGCCCGTACCGCTCGTCGCCAACTGGCCGGACAGCGCGCCGATCACCAGGATCCGGGCTCCGGGGTTGGCGACCTCGATCGCGGCTGCGAGCTGCTCGCCGCCGACGGCGTCGAGCACTACGTCGATCCCCTCGGGCGCGGCCGCCCTGAGCTGATCGGCCATGGAGCCGCCGCCGCGAAGCACGACGGCGTCGTAACCGAGGCCGCTGATCAGCCGATCGGCCTTCGCCGGGGAGCCGGCGCTGCCGATGACGCGTGCGGCGCCGAGCAGGCAGGCGATCTGGCCGGCCATCGAGCCGATCGCCCCGGAGGCGCCGGAGACGAAGACCGTGTCGCCGGGCCGGATCTGGACGCCCCGGGTCAGCGCGGCGTAGGCAGTCCAGCCGTGGCCGAGATGGACGATCGGATCGGTCGGATGGGTTGGATGGGTTGGATCGGTCGGATCGCCTGAAAGCCGGGTGAGCCCGGTCAGCGGGACGGCAGCGTATTCGCGATAGCCGAGGTGATGGGACACGAGATCACCCGGCTTCAAGCCACTGTCCCGACCGGCCATGACGACCTCTCCCACAGCCTGTTCGGCCAGCGTGTCACCCGGTCCCAGAGCCGGGAACGGAACACCTTCGACGGCCTCGGCGCCCTCGCTGATCATCATGCGGATCGAGGCGGACACCCGGAACGCGAGGTTGCGGACCAGGACCTCGGCCTCGGCAGGAGTCGGCGACGGGGCCTCGACGACGGCGAAGTTCTCGACGGTCGGCAGGCCTTTCGGCCGGGTGACGAGGCGGACTTCGTAGCCGGTGGCGGGCAGGGCGGTGCTCATGCGGATCTCCCGGAGATCGGTGCGATTACTGGAATCCACCCTGAGCCGCCGTACCGTCCCGCACTATCGATCGGCCCTGTCGCACCGAAAAGCGACGTGAGTGTGATTCCGATGCCGCTTCTCGACATACGATCAGCCGCGTGGATCTCCTCGACCGCCAGCTCGCGCACGCGCTGCGCCTCGACGGCCGGGCGTCGTTCAGCCGCATCGCCGCCGTCCTCGGCGTCTCGGACCAGACGGTCGCGCGCCGCTACCGGGCACTGCGTCAGGCCGGGACCGTCAAAGTCGTCGGCGGGCTGTCGGCCGGCCGCATCGGGCTGACCACCTGGATGATCCGATTGCAGTGCGCGCCCGGCTCCTCTGTGGCGATCGCCCAGGCGCTGGCCAAGCGCGCGGACACGTCCTGGGTGCGCATCGCCTCCGGCGGCACCGAGGTGTTGTGCAGCATCCTGACTCCGGATGACGACCGCGAGGCCCTGCTCCTGGAACAGCTTCCGGCCACCAAGCCGATCATCGCGATCAGCACCTACTGCGTCGTGCACACCTTCACCGGCAACGAGGACGGTTGGCAGCCGGTGGCGACGGCGCTGAACGCCGAACAGGTCGCGGCGCTCACTCCCGATCCGCCCGCCGGCCCCCGGCCCGAGTCGGCGATCGTCCTGGACCCCGCTGACCGGATCCTCGCCGCGGAACTGGCCCGCGACGGCCGCACCCCGTTCACCGAGCTCGCCGCCGCGACCGGCCTGGACGAGTCGTCGGTCCGCCGCCGACTGGCCGCGCTCCAGGCCGACGGGACGCTGTACTTCGATCTCGACGTCGACAGCCGGGCTTTCGGCTACGGATTCAGTGCCCTGCTATGGCTGTCCGTCGAACCGGCCCGGCTGTCGGCGGTCGGGCGGGCACTGGCCGGGTTCGCGGAGGTGGCGTTCGCCGGTGCCACCACGGGTCCGACCGATGTGGTGGCGTCCATCGTGACGACGAGCGGCACGGCTTTCTACCTGTTCCTCACCGAGGCCATCGGCGCGCTGCCCGGGGTCCGGGAGATCCAGAGCGCGCCGCTGCTGCGCACGGTCAAGCGCGCTGGTGCTTAAGGATGGACTAACAGTTTGTCGGGCCGCTGATATACGTCCGCATGACCCAAAACCAGTATGTCTGTCAAGCCTTGATGAACGACTGTCGGTTCGAGGAGCAGCACATCGGCACCCTGTCGTCATTCAGCGTCACTACCAGCGACTGTCGACGTTCGTCGGACGACCGGTCGCGGCTTCGAGAATATGTCCGAATCGCCGTTGACCTCCCTACCCGGCAGCGCTAACTTCCCTAGTCGAGGCCTCAGGGAACCGACCGTTCGGTCAGTGGTTTTGGGCGGCTCCCGCGAAACAGAGCACTGCGTAGCTCCACGGCACAGCCGGATCCGGGACAGGCACACCCCTACCGCAAGGTGGCCGCACCACACACAGGTCATGCCACCATCCCCACGTATCGAGAGGGGAACCACCCCAGTGAGAATCACCTCACGCCTGCGCGCTTTCGCGTGCCTGGCAACAGCCGTCGCCATGGGCGGCGCGCTGGCGATCGGCAGCGCGACCGGCGCTTCCGCAGCTACCGCGCAGTCCTCCGGCACGGCCACGTCGGCGGCCACCGCCGTGATCGCCGCCGAGGCGGCCGGCTCGGCCCACGCCTCCCAGCCCGCCCTCACCCCGGCGAATCAGGGTTCGTCCCACGCCTGCCCGGCGGTGATCGTGGTCGGCCACGAGTCCTGCTTCGCCCTGAAGCGGAACGCGGTCCACGCCTCGACCGCGGGGACCTCCCCGAACGCCATCCCGTCCGGTGTCGGGTACGGGCCCTCGCAGTTGCAGTCGGCCTATAACCTCACCTCCACCTCGGCCGCCAACGGGTCCGGCAAGACCATCGCACTGGTCGACGCCTACGACGACGCGAACGCCGCGTCCGACCTGGCGGCGTACCGGTCCGCTGCGGGCCTGCCCGCGGGGAACTTCAAGAAGGTCAACCAGACCGGCCAGACCTCGCCACTGCCCTCGGCCCCACCGGCCGGCGACGACTGGACCCTTGAGGAGTCCCTGGACCTGGACATGGCCTCCGCGATCTGCCCGCTGTGCAGCATCGTGCTGGTCGAAGCCGCCGACGACTCCAGCGACGGCCTCTACATCGCGCAGAACACCGCCGCGAGCCTGGCCGGCTACATATCCAACTCCTGGGGCGGCAGCGAATCCTCCACCGAGAGCACGCAGGACAGCCAGTACTTCACCCACGCCTCCGGCATCGTGACCACCGTGTCCGCCGGTGACTCCGACTACGGCGCCAGCTACCCGGCGACCTCGCCCAACGTCGTCTCAGTCGGCGGCACCAACCTGACCACGTCGTCCAACTCTCGCGGCTGGACCGAGTCGGTGTGGAACACCTCACAAGGCTCTGAAGGCACCGGCTCCGGTTGCTCGTCCTACGAGACCGAGCCGTCCTGGCAGACCGCACTGAACCTGCCGTCCGGCTGCTCCAAGCGGATCGACAACGACGTGGCGGCGGACGCCGACCCGGCCACCGGTGTCGCCGTCTACGACACCTCCAACGGCAACACCGGGTGGAACGAAGTCGGCGGCACGTCAGCCTCCTCCCCCATGGTCGCCGCCATGTTCGCCCTCGCCGGCAACGCCGGCGCCACCCCGGCGCAGGACATCTACCAGCACACCAGCAACTTCTACGACATCACCTCCGGCAACGACGGCACCTGCACCCCGTCCTACCTGTGCACCGCCGGAACCGGCTACGACGGCCCGACCGGCATCGGCACCCCCAACGGCGTCACCGGCCTGTCGACCGGCGGCAGCGGCACCGAAACCGTCTCGGTCACCAACCCCGGCAACCAGACCTCCACTCAGGGCACCGCGATCTCGACTTTGCAGGTCTCGGGTTCGGACTCGGCGGGCAAGTCGCTGACCTACTCGGCCACCGGGCTCCCGGCCGGCCTGTCGATCAGCAGCTCCGGCGCCATCACCGGCACCCCGACCGGCACCGGCACCTCCAGCGTGACGGTCACGGCGTCCTCGGGCACCGCCTCCGGCTCGACCTCCTTCACCTGGACCGTCAACACCTCCGGCGGTGGCGGCGGCTGCACCGCGGCGCAGCTGCTCGGCAACCCCGGCTTCGAGACTGGTAGCGCGTCGCCCTGGACCGCGTCCTCCGGCGTCATCAACAGCGACACCACCGACGAACCGGCCCACTCCGGCAGCTACGACGCCTGGCTCGACGGCTACGGCACCAACCACACCGACACCCTCGCGCAGAGCGTCAGCATCCCGGCCACCTGCACGAGCGCCAACCTGTCCTTCTGGCTGCACATCGACACCGGCAACGTCTCGGGCTCGGCCGAGGACACCCTGGCCGTCCAGGTCCTGAACTCCTCCGGCACGGTCCTGTCGACCCTGCACACGTTCTCGAACCTGGACGCCAACAACGGCTATTCGCAGTTCTCCTACAACCTGGCCCCTTACATCGGCCAGACGATCACCATCAACTTCACCGGCACCGAGATCGGCGACGGGTACACCTCGTTCGTCAACGACGACAACGCCCTCAACGTGGACTAGTAACTGGGGCTAGGAGCCAAACCGCACCACTTTGAGCTGCGGGTGGCAGACCGGCGCCGGTCTGCCACCCGTGCTCAGCTATTGCCACGGTCACGGCGCAGCCAGACCAGGAGCGGGGAGGCGGTCACAGCTACGACAATCAGGCTCGACAGTGCGTGGACACCCGGTGACGTACTCAAACAGAGAGTAGGGCGGCCACCGGTGAGGTCGGTGAGCCATTCGAATGCTTGGACCGCCCCAAAGCAGGCGGCGAAGAAAGCGACGAGGGTCCCGAGAACGGACAGGACGACCGCGATGCAGCCCAGGGTGCGAGTCGCTAGGCGGGCCGCAAAGCCGCGGCGCCTGGCCCGCGTGCGGACCCGCATTGCCGTTGCGCGTTCACCTGGTGCTGCACGGAGAAACGGCGTCATGCTTTCCGCCCGCAGCGCGTTACCCCAGGCCGCGTGAGCCAGGTCGCGTGCTTCGAGTGCCTGGCGCGCTCGGCGCGTCCGCGCGGTGCGCAGCGACGGAAAGAATTCGTCGCCGGCCTTGCCGATCGGGTGCAGGCGCAGCGCGAAAACGGCTGCGAGCAGGATCAGGGCTGCGAGCATGATCCCGGTGTCGCGCCCCGCCGCGGCCAAGGCACGCAGCCCTGCGGGGCCGCCCTCGCACAACATTCCCCCGGGAAACGACGTCGACTGCTGTCCCGCGAGGACGTCGGCCAGAGAAACTGCGTCGCCGGCGGCCTCCGCGAACACCGCACCGGTGGTGCACGCCCAGATCACTATGAGAACCACGACCCAGAGGCCGTACCCCCATGACTCGTACCAGTGAGCCCGCCGCCCGGCCCGGCGGGCAGCCCTACGCTCACCACTATGAGCAACGCGCCACCGCAAGTACTCCGGCGCCACCACCCTGTTTATAGTCCTGCGCTCTTCTTCCAGAGATTGCAGGCCGTCACGCTCATCGAGGCCTGCCTTGCGCACGGCTTTGAGCGCCTCGACGCGGAACTCGGTCTCCACGTAGGGCGGCCACCGCGACCACGGCGCGTCCATCCTCTCAGGGTACTGTCAAACCCGCACGTGGTGGCAGGAAAAAGGCGCTAGCCGCTAGTCCAGCGACAGCCCCGGCAGGATCTTGATCCGGCTGGTGTCGAAGACGCTCCGGCTGGTGGTCTTGTCCCCTATCTCGATCGAGGCGAACAAGAAGCGCAGTACGTCGCGGCGTCGCGGCTCGGGCAGGCGCCACCAGGCGCTGGGGGCCTCGGGGCCGGTGACGACGCCGTCCAGGACATAAGCACTCTGCGTCTCCACGCGGCCGTGGCCGGTGCGGAACTGGTCCGTGCGATCGGGGCTGCCGACCGGGCCTCGGCGCACCGTGACCGGGAGGTCGGAGGGGGCCGGGACCGTGCTGCTGTGCTGGAGGACCTCGACGGCCGCCTGCTGGACGTACTCCTCCAGCGACTTCGCGCCGATGTGGCGGTTGCACCGCTCGGGCGCCGGCTTGTTCTTCGAAGCGCAGGCGTACATCCGGTAGTCGCCGACGATCGAGCCGACCATGTGGTCGCGGCACCGTTCGCACACCACCAGGCCGGTCAACAGATAGTCCGCGCGCGGCCGGTTGTCGGCGGCGGCGCTGCGCGCGGCGCGCTCGGCCTGGGCGCGTTTCCAGTCCTCGATGTCGACGCACGGCTCCCAGACGGCGCGCCGCAGACCGTCGATGGATTCGACGCCGCCTTGGAAGACGCGCAGACCCGCGTAGCGCGGGGCGTCCAGGATGCGGCTGACGCCGCCGGTGGTCCAGGTGGCGCCGGTCACGGTCGGGATGCCGCGGGTGTTGAGACCGCCGGCGATGGCGCGCAGGCTGTCCCCGGCCAGGAATCGTGCGTAGATCTCCCGGACGGTCTGCGCCTCTTCCTCGATCAGCGGGTGCATTCCCGGCCCGTAGCCGTAGGCCCGGCGACCGCCGCCGTGCGGCCGGCCGTCGTCGGCGTTCTGGCGGCGCAGCTTCTGGACGGTCTTCGACAACGAGGCGGCCTTGCCGGCGAACTGGCGGGCTTGGGACAACGCCGTCTCGCGGCCCTTCGGATCCGTGAGGTCCAGCGTGTCACCCATCGAATACAGGTCGATCCCGTGCTCCTGCGCCGCGATCAACAACTCGACCGCGTCGGCCGGGCGGTGCCGGACCAGCATCAACGGCTTGAGCAACAGCACGGCCGGCACCCGACCACTACGCACCGCCGTAAGCAGCCTGGCCCACCCCGGCCGCTCGCTCCCCGCATTCCATACGGAGCGCCGCTCATCGGCGAACACCAGGTGCGCCGGCACCATGATCCCGATCCCCGCGGCGTACTTACGACCCTGTCGTTCCTGCACGTCAACCGGCGTTTGGTCGCCGTCGCCCCGCCTAGGAACGCAACAGTAGAGCGCCCCTACGGCACCTGCTTCGCCCAGCACAGCCATGAACTCAATCTACTAGCCTAACTAGTAGATGTAGAGTCCTGGTTCCCAGTTCGTCCGCGCAAGACCGACGACAATCGCCGGTGACTCGTTTACGCTGCCACCGTGGCTCTGCGGCAGTTCGGCGAACTGGAAGCCCAGGTGATGGACCGCGTGTGGCGGCACAATCGCCCGGTGCTGGTCCGCGACATCCTCTATGACGTGAACACCGACCGGAAGCTCGCCTACACAACGGTGCTGACCGTCATGGAACGGCTGTGCCGCAAAGGCTGGCTGCGCCGGCAGCGCCAGGGCCGGGCGCACGCCTACGAGGCCGTCGCCTCGCGCGAGCACTACACCGCGCAGCTGATGTGCGACGCGCTGGCCACCAGCAGCAACCAGACGGTGTCGTTCGTCCACTTCCTGGAGCAGCTCTCGACCGAGGAGAACCAGGCGTTGCGGGCCGCGCTGGAGGTCCGTCAGCTCCTCGCCGACGACGCGACCGATGAGGATGGCTGATTCTTCTCCGCGTGTTTACATAAGTGCCCGTTGACCGATCAACTTCGCGCCGCTAATTTCCCCACTCGAGGCCTGAAGCAACATCAACTGCACGGCACAGCACCACCGCACGGGGGATCAGGGCCCACCGCTGCGGTGCCCTGCCCCGCACCACACTGCACGACTCCGGGGTCAGGTCACCGCGGTCTTCTGATTCTCCGTGACGGCTCCACACTTCGGGTGGCCGCACCAGGGGTCTCGCCACCTCCCCACACCGAGAGGGACACACCTCAGTGAGAATCAGCTCACGCCTGCGCGCACTCGCGTGTCTGGCAACGGCGGCCGCCGTCAGCGGCGCGCTGTCGGTCGGCGCGGCGTCGGGGGCCACGAGCCCCGGCACGTCCGCCGCCGCCCCGGCCGCGAACGCCGCGGCGGTGACCGCGAACGTGACCGCGAACCTGATCAGCACGGAGGCGACGGGCTCCGCCCACGCTTCGCAGCCCGCTGTCACGGGCGAGAACCAGGGGTCCAGCCACGCGTGCTCGGCGGTGATCGTCGTCGGCCACCAGTCCTGCTTCGCGTTGAAGCGGAACGGGGTTCGCCCCACCGCGGCCTCGGCTTCCCCGGACGCGATTCCCTCCGGTGTCGGGTACGGGCCCTCGCAGTTGCAGTCGGCATACAACCTGACCTCGGCTTCGGCGGCGAACGGGGCCGGTCGCACCATCGCGATCGTCGACGCTTATGACGACGCGAACGCGGCGTCGGACCTGGCGGCGTACCGGTCGGCCGCCGGGCTGCCCGCGGCGAACTTCACCAAGGTGAACCAGAACGGCCAGACGTCCCCGCTTCCGTCCGCGCCGCCGTCCGGCGACGACTGGACCGTGGAGGAGTCCCTGGACCTGGACATGGCCTCCGCGATCTGCCCGCTGTGCAAGATCGTGCTGGTCGAGGCGAACGACGACTCCAGCGACGGGCTCTACGTCGCGCAGACCGCCGCGGCGAGCCTGGCCGGGTACATATCGAACTCCTGGGGCGGCAGCGAGTCCTCCACCGAGACCTCGCAGGACAGCCAGTACTTCACCCACGCCTCCGGGATCGTGACCACGGTCTCCGCCGGTGACTCCGACTACGGGGCCTCGTACCCGGCCACCTCGCCGAACGTGGTGTCGGTCGGCGGTACCAACCTGACCACGTCGTCCAACTCGCGCGGCTGGACCGAGTCGGTGTGGAACACCACGCCGGGCTCTGAGGGCACCGGTTCCGGTTGCTCGGCCTACGAGGCGCAGCCTGCTTGGCAGACCGCACTGAACCTGCCGTCCGGCTGCTCCAAGCGCGTCGACAACGACGTCGCGGCGGACGCCGACCCGGCCACCGGTGTCGCCGTCTACGACACGTCGAACGGCAACAGCGGTTGGCAGGAGGTCGGCGGTACGTCGGCGTCCTCGCCGATGGTGGCTGCGATGTTCGCGCTCGCCGGTAACGCAGGTGCGACTCCGGCGCAGGACATCTACCAGCACACCAGCAACTTCAACGACGTCACCTCCGGCAATGACGGCACCTGCACGCCGTCCTACGTGTGCACTGCCGGAACCGGCTACGACGGCCCGACCGGCATCGGCACCCCCAACGGCATCGCCGGCCTGTCGACCGGCGGCAGCGGTGGCACCGAAACCGTCTCGGTCACCAACCCCGGCAACCAGAGCTCGACTGTCGGTACCGCGATCAGCACTCTCCAGATCTCGGGCACGGACTCGGCCAGCAAAGCTCTGACTTACTCGGCGACCGGCCTTCCGGCCGGGCTGTCGATCAGCTCCTCCGGCGCCGTCACCGGTACGCCGTCCGCTGCCGGTTCGTCGACCGTGACGGTGACCGCGTCGTCTGGTTCGGCTTCCGGCTCGACCTCATTCACGTGGACGGTCAGCTCCTCCGGCGGTGGCGGCTGCACGGCCGCGCAGCTGCTCGGCAACTCCGGGTTCGAGACCGGCAGCGCGTCCCCGTGGGCCACGTCGGCCAGCGTCGTCAACAGCGACACCGCCTCTGAGCCCTCGCACTCGGGGAGCTACGACGCCTGGCTCGACGGCTACGGCACCGCCCACACCGACACGCTTGCGCAGAGCGTCAGCATCCCGGCCACCTGCACGTCGGCGGACTTCTCGTTCTGGCTGCACGTCGACACCGCCGAGACCAGCACCACGAAGGCGTACGACACGCTTCAGGTGCAGGTGCTCAACTCCGCCGGGAGCGTGCTGGGGACGCTGGCGACGTACAGCAACCTGAACGCCAATAGCGGCTACACCCAGCACTCCTTCAGCCTGGCCAGCTACCTCGGGCAGAACGTCACGCTGAAGTTCACCGGTAGCGAGGACTACGAGCTTCAGACGTCGTTCGTCATCGACGACACCGCTCTGAACGTGCGTTAGTCGAAGGTGCGTTAGTCGAACGTGCGCTAGAGGTAGGAACAGGTAGGTCTAAAAAGTGAGGCGGTGCACCGGACACTTTGTCCGGTGCACCGCCTCCGGCGTTGTCCGCGCTTTATGAATCCGGGTCGCCGATCGTCACCTTCTCGACCTCGGCCAGCGACGGCGACGGGTCCGAGGGCAGGTATCCGCTGCACCGCATCTGGAACATCACCGTCGCCCCCGGCGCGACGAAGTCGAGCGGGCTCTGTTGCCCGCCGATCTCGTCGCCGGCCCCGCCGGTGCATTCGCCGCCCGCCTGGATGTGGAGGTTGAGGGTGACCTTCGCAGTCACCCCCTTGCCGGGGTCGGGGTTGGTGAACTGGCCGGTGACCATGATGTCGACCTGGTCGGTCGCCACCAGCTGCTGGATCGACACCTGGCTCTTGTAGTTCTTTGATCCTCCGCCGCACCCGGCGGCCCCGACGATCACCATCACGGTCGCGAGCGCGACGAGCGCCGGCCGACGTGCCATCCGACTTGCCTCCTGTGAACCGTCACCTCAAGTCCTTCGGAGGATTCGGCACGCGGCGGTGTCAGGGGACGGCACAAGTGCCGTCGCGGTCTTGAGGATCACGATGGCCAGCCCGGCTGCCTGCACCGCAGCGCCGTGCTCACTGCTCGCCGCAGATGTAGGCAACGCGCAACGCGAGGTCGTCGACCGCGAGCGAGACTCGCGGCCCGCGAAGGTGCCCTCAACGCCGTGGGCCACCTTCCTTAACCAACCTCAACGCCATAATCCGGCATCGTGGCTCGCACGGATGCCGCCGCCCACGTAGCCCGCGGGCACCTCTTGTCGCTCGAAAATCAGTTCCCTTACTATTCCCACTTGTCAGCAGGCTGACCTTTGGTACGGAGGGTAATAATGGGGCAAGACGTCACGCTGGCCTCCGACTATTCGACCGGCGTCCTGAGCAAGGACCGCCCCACCGAGTTCGAGCGGATCAATTTGCTCCAGGACTGGATCGACCCGGAGACCCGTGCGGTGCTCTCGCAGATCGGCGTGGTCCCGGACTGGCGTTGCCTGGAGATCGGCGCCGGCGCCGGCTCGGTGGCCGATTGGCTCTCCGACCAGTGCGCCGAGGGCACGGTCACCGCGGTCGACATCGACACCCGCTTCCTGCAAGAACTGGAACGTCCGAACCTGCGGGTGCTGCGCGGCGACATCGGCGAACTGGAATTCGCCCCGAAGTCCTTCGACCTGATCCACGCCCGCCTCACCTTCTGCCACCTCCCCAACCGCAACGAGATCCTGGCGCGGGCGGTGCAGTGGCTGGCGCCCGGCGGCTGGCTGGTCATCGGCGACCACTTCAGCCTCCCCGAGGAGTTCTCCACCTACGAACTGCGGCGCAGGTTCCTCGGCGGCATCGCCAAGCTGTGGGAGGCACAGGGCACTGACATGAACTGGGCGCCGACGATGCCCTCCCGCATGGCCCAGGCCGGGCTGCGGGACATCGGCACCCGCGCGCTGGCCAACAGCGTCGGCGACGGCAGCGCCTACGACCGGTTCACCCTCGTCAACACCCGGCAGCACTGCGACTACCTCATCGAGCGCGGGCTGCTCACCGCCGACGAGATGCGGGGAGTGCTCAACCAGTTGGCCGATCCGGATTTCTTCGAGCTTCGGACCATCACGGTCTATGCGTGGGGGCGACGGCCCTGAGGGGACGGACGTCGAGTACGCCAGCTCAGTGAGCCGGTAGGCGCCGCTCTCGTCACGCTCGACGAGCGAGCTCTCCGGCAACTCGGCCTGCCGCCTCAGCCTCGCCCTGCGCGACCGCGAGCTCGTCATCGACTGACAACGCGCTGTGGAACCGGCCCATCGCAGAGTTCGAGGAAGCTCGGCTCCTCGATCTGCTGATGCTGTGCGGCCGGTACCGCGCCATCAGCTTCACCGCGCGCGCCGCGCGGCTTCCGCCGGAGCCGCACGGCAGCGCGGTTCACGACGTACCCGGCCTGGAATGACTCCAGGCCACCCGACGTCACACCATGAGCGCCAGCCCGAGTCCGGCCGCCGCGGCCGCCATCCCGGCGGCCAGGCTGATAGCGACGTTCCATGAGGCCTCGATGATCGAGCCGTCCTCGACCAGGCGCATCGTGTCGTGGCTGAACGTGGAGAAGGTGGTGTAGGCGCCGCAGAAGCCGGTCCCGGCGATCGTCACCACGTTCTTGGGCATGCCGTCGTGCAGGGCCAGGCCGGTCAGCAGCCCGAGCACGAAGGCGCCGGTGACGTTGATCGCCATGGTGCCGGTCGGCAGCACGCTCGCCCGGCGGCCGACGATCGCCTTGTCCAGCAGGTAGCGGGCCGGGGCGCCGAGCGCGGCGGCGACGGAGACCGCGAGCATCAGGATCATCGCCGTCCGCCGATCGTCTCGGATTCGGCGCCTGCTTCGGCGGAAACCCCTTCGCGCGAACTGCGGCGCGTGACAATCCCCTGCCCCACACTCAGCCCCAATGCCGTCGCCCCCAGCCCAGCGACCAGGCTCAGCACCAGATTCGCGGCGGCCGTGCCCCAGGCCCCGGCGGAGATCAGCCGGTCCGTGTCCACCATCCACGTGGAGAACGTCGTATAGGCGCCAAGGAACCCGACGCACAGAAACGGCCGCACGTAGGTAGTCGGCGGCCACACCTCCAGGATCAGCACCACCAGCAACGCCAGCAGGAACGACCCGCTCACGTTGATCGCGAACGTCGTGGCGGGAAACGTGTGCGGCGCGGTCGGGAACGCCAGCCCCAGGCCGTACCGGGCCGGCCCGCCCAAGGCGCCGCCCACCGCGATCGCCGCCAACACCCGCCCGGGGTGCGAGTCGGTGCTCGAAACCATCGGTCCATCTCCTACTCGTCGGACGATGACATGCGTCATCGCTATGAGTAGGGACCGTTGGCTGTCAAGGCGACGGCGGTTATACGGCGGGCCCCACCGCCGGGATTCAGCCACGAGTGTACTTGCCGACCACCATGCATACCCGGTATCTATATACCCGTGACCCGCAACCATACCGAGTATGCACGGAGCCGCTGACATGTCCGTCAAACACTCCCTGCTGGCCGTCCTCGCCGACGGCGAGCGCTACGGCTACCAGCTCCGCGCCGAGTTCGAGGAGCGCACCGGGGCCACCTGGCCGCTGAACATCGGGCAGGTGTACACGACGCTGAACCGGCTGGAGCGGGACGGCCTGGTCGAGCCGGCCGGGCAGGACGCCGCGAACCACGTCTTCTATCGGATCACCGATGCCGGGCGGGACGAGTTGTTCTCGTGGTTCGCGCGGCCGGTGACGCGGGCGGAGCGGCCGCGCGATGAGCTGGCCGTGAAGTTGGCGCTGGCGGTGACGGTGGGCGGCGTGGATGTCGCCGCGATCGTGCACGCGCAGCGCAAGCACGCGTTGGCCGCGCTCCAGGACTACACGCGGGTCAAGGCGAGGCTGGATCCCGCCGAGTTGGCCGCTTCGCTGGTGCTGGAGTCGATGATCTTCCAGTCCGAGGCCGAGATCCGGTGGCTGGATCACGTGGAGGCGCGGGTGCTGCGGCATGCGCGCGAGAGCCAGACCACGCGTGTCGAGCGGCCCGCGGATCCGGGCTCTGCGAAGGGCGGCAGAGGCGCCGCGCCGACCGACGGCGACACCGACACAGCCACGCGCACCCCGCGCACCACCGCCACTGCCAGGAAGGGGAAAACCATATGAGCGGCAAGACGATCCTCGAGCTCCGCGGCGTCACGCGGACGCACGGAAAGGGCGCGGCCGAGGTGCACGCGCTGCGCGGGGTGGACCTGGTCGTGCGCGCCGGGGAGTTGGTCGCCGTGATGGGACCGTCCGGGTCGGGCAAGTCCACGCTGCTGTCGCTGGCCGGGGGCCTCGACTCGCCGTCCGGTGGGGAGGTGGTGATCGAGGGGACGACGCTGGCCAGCCAGTCGAAGGCGCAGTTGGCGGCGATCCGGCGGCGTTCGGTGGGCTATGTGTTCCAGGACTACAACCTGATCCCGGCGCTGACCGCGGCCGAGAACGTGTCCCTGCCGCAGGAGTTGGACGGCCTGTCGGCGCGCAAGGCGCGGGTGGCGGCGCTGGCCGCGCTGGCCGAGGTGGGGTTGCGGGCCGAGGCCGACCGGTTCCCCGATGAGATGTCCGGCGGGCAGCAGCAGCGGGTGGCGATCGCCCGGGCGCTGATCGGCGAGCGCCGGCTGATCCTGACCGACGAGCCGACCGGGGCGCTGGACACCGAGACCGGGGAGGCGGTGTTGCGGCTGCTGCGCCGGCGCTGTGACGAGGGCGCCGCCGGGGTGCTGGTGACGCACGAGTCCCGGCACGCGGCGTGGGCCGACCGCATCGTCTTCATCCGCGACGGCCTGGTCCTGGACGAGTCCGCCCCCTTGCAGCACGCCGAGGACCTGCTGGTCGGGGACGAGGCGCAACCGTGAGCGGCTGGGGACTCGCGCTGCGGGTGGCGCGCCGGGAGGCGTGGCGGAACAAGAAGCGCTCGGTCCTGGTCGTGGCGATGCTCGCGCTGCCGGTCGCCGGCGCCGCGGCGGCCGACACGCTGTGGCGCAGTTCGCAGGTCACAGCCGAGCAGAAGGCTGCCTGGAACATGGGCCGCTACGACGCGCTCGTCACCGACACCGGCACTCCGATGTATCAGACCCCGGATATGTCCGGGGCCGGGCCGGTACGGGATCCCGCCGGGAACTCCCCGGCGCCGGTGCGCACGGCACCGGCGACCGTGGCCGGCCTGGCCGCGCTGCTGCCCGCCGGTTCGCATGTCGGCCAGCCGGAAACCCTGGGCCACACGCAGGTGCAGGTGACCAACGGCACCAGCCGGGGGTGGGGGCTGGTCCGGGACACCGATCTCGGCGACCCGCTGCTGGCGGGCACCGCCGACCGGGTCTCCGGCACCGTCCCGGCCGCGCCCGACCAGGTCACGCTGAGCAGCGCGCTGGCCGGGCGGCTGCACAAGAAGGCCGGCGACACTGTCGGACTGCGCACGACCGACCCCGTCACCGGTGCCGTCTCGCCGGTCCTGACCGTGCACGTGAGCGGGATCTACGACAGCAAGTCGGACCCCTACGGCGACGTCTTGTTCGTCCGGCCGGGAATCTTCGGCCCGCAACAGACTGGTGGCGCGGGCGCTCCCAGCCAAGCCACGTTCCCGATCTCCGTGCACGGCGGCGTCGACTGGACCCTGACCAAGCAGCTCAACGCGCAGGGCTTCACCGTGCAGTCCAAACGGCTGCTCGCCGATCCGCCGCCGCGGTCTCAGGTCCCTTACTACCAGTTCTATGCGGGGTACACCGACGCCAGCAACAACGCGCAGCTGGCCGTGGTGGCGATCGCGCTGTCGATGATCCTGCTGGAAGTCGTGCTGCTGGCCGGGCCGGCGTTCGCGGTGAGCGCGCGCCGGCGGCGCCGGGACTTCGGGCTGCTCGGCGCGGCCGGGGCCGACGGCCGGCGATTGCGGCGCATCGTGTTGGCCGACGGTGTGGTGCTCGGTGCCGCGGGCGGAGTGCTCGGCGCCGTCGTCGGGATCGTGGCCTCGGCGGCCGCCCTGCCGTGGTTCGGCCACTACACGCAACAGGCGCTGGGCGGATTCCGGCTCAGGCCGCTGGAGCTGGCGGGCTCGGCGCTGGTCGGCGTCGGCACCGGCGTGGCGGCGGCGGTGGCCCCGGCGATCACGACCGCGCGGCAGGACGTGCTGACCGCGTTGACCGGGCGGCGCGGCGCGGTGAGCACGCCGTGGAAGCTGCCGCTGATCGGGCTGGCCGGTGTGCTGGCCGGCAGTGTCCTGATCGTGTTCGGCGCCTGGCACGGCGGCCAGGAGGTCACCATCACGGTCATCAGCGGCATCGTGCTGGCCGAGCTGGGCATGGTGGCCTGCACGCCGCTGATCGTGACGTGGTCGGGCCGGCTGGCCCGGGTGCTGCCGCTGACCGGGCGGCTGGCGCTGCGCGACGGCGCCCGCAACCGCGGCCGGACCGCTCCGGCGCTGGCCGCGATCATGGCGGCGGTGGCCGGGGCCTCGGCGGTGGCCATGGTCATCAACTCCGACGACGCGCAGAGCCGGCGCTACTACCAGAGCCAGCTGCGCATGGGGCAGGCTGTGGCGCAGCTCGACGACGGCAACTCCGGCGTCGCGGGGGCCGTGGCGGACCGCCTGGTCAAACAGATCGTCGACGTGCTGCCGACGAGCATGGTCGCGATCTTGCAAGGCATCGGCTTCGGGAACGGCCAGCCCCCCGTCCCGGCGCCGGACATCGTGCGCGCACCGGGGAACATGTGCCCGGACCACCTCAACGCCGCCGCGCAGGCCAAGGATCCGCGGTGCGGCCTGGGCCAAAGCGGCCGGATCCAGTTCCTGACCGGTTCCACGTCGGTGGTGTCGGGCGGTCCGGAACTGGTGCGGGCGCTGCTCGGCCGCGACGATCCGGCCGCCGAGGCCATGCTGAAGACCGGCGGCGCCGTGGTCTTCGACAAGTACGACCTGGCGACCACCGGGGCCCGGTCGACCGTCCACCTGGCCATCTCAGGAACCTGCGGCCAACCGGCGACGTGTCCTCCTCAGGACGACAAGCAGGCCACCCTGCCCGCCGCGCTGGTCGACAGCCCGCGCGCGGACGTGTCGGCCATCGTGGCGCCCGGCGCCCTGGACAAGTTCGGCGTGAAGTTCGCTCCGATGGCCGCGCTGTTCGACACCACGCGCATGCCGACCACCGACGAGGAACAGCGGGCCGACGACCTGGTCGCGGCCACCGGCATCAGCGAGAGCTTCTATGTCGAGCGCGGCTACCAGAGCCAGACCTGGGCCGGGATGCTCGCCCTCGGGGCCGTCGCCGGGGTGGTGATGCTCGGGGCGGCGGCCGTGGCCACCGGCCTGGCGATCACCGATGCGCAGAACGATCTGGAGACACTGGCCGCGGTCGGGGCCCGGCCGCGGGTCCGGCGGACGCTGGCCGCGTCTCAGGCCGCTGTCACCGCCGGGCTCGGCGCGGTGCTGGGAGCCGCGTTCGGGCTGCTGCCGGCCGTCGGCCTGATCGAGGCCAAGGCGCAGCAGATCGCCCCCGAGAGCATGTCGTCGGCCCAACAGACACAGTTCGCCCCGCCCTGGCTCTACCTCGGCGTGGTGGTCGTGGCGCTGCCGGTGCTGGCCGCGATCGGCGCCGCGGCGGTCACCCGGTCGCGGATCGAGATGCGCAGACGGCGCGGATAGGGCCGACTCGGCCGCACGGCCGGGTCGGCGAGCGGGGCTCGTATCAGCTGGCTGATACGGGCCCCGACTCGTGTCCGAGCCCGGCTCATGCCTGAATCCGACTCATGCCGAACCGCTCAGTACTCGCCCTTGATCACGAAGAACGACCCGCGGATCTCCCCGGCCAGCTTCGACTTCTGGCGCGCGAACTTGAACCGCTCCGCCAACTCCTCGGGGACTTCCATCCCCTCCGAGAGCTTGAAGCCGACCGCGCGCTTCCCCCCGTCCTCGATCCCGTACATCACGTTGATCGCCAGACCGGATTCGTAGAACACGTACGCCATCCGGAAGCCCTCCACCTCGAACTCGGTGACCTCCAGCGGCTTGGCCGCGATCACGATGTCGCGCTCCTGGGCGAGGATGTGGGTCACCCGTTCCAGGGTCTTCGGGGCCTCGTCGGCGGGGGTGACGGTGAAGACGTGGTCGTACTTGTTCTTGTAGTAGCGCGCCTCGTTGGCCCGCAGACCGGCCAGGGCCGGCGCGACCGGGGAGGATTCCAGGCCGGTGGTGGACACGTTCACGAAGTCGACGACGTAGGGCATGCGCACTCCCGGTGAGGGTTGGGCTGTCTTTCGCAGTGTAATTGGCGACAGTGATCTTTCGCGTGGTCCACTGGGGCGTCGACAGGAAGGGTGGCGGATGGAAACGGCAGGTGGGGGCGTCGTCATAGGCGTGTCGCGGGATGGCCGGCGCACGATCGAGAGGCTGGGGCCGCTCCAGGCCGACGAGACCTCGGTCTTCCGGGTCGCCTCGCTGACCAAGCCGTTGACCGCCGTGGCGACCGTCCGGGCGCTGGTGGATCGCGGGATCGCGCTGGCGACTCCGGCGATCGAGCTGCTGCCGGACCTGGCCGCGGACTGGCGGGCCGACCGGACGATCACCGTCGAGCAGCTGCTCGGCCAGGTCTCCGGGCTGCGGGAGTCGGTCGACGGCGCGACCGTGGCCGCCCTCGGTCAGGGACCCGAGGTGCTCCAGGAGGCCGCGCGGCTGGTGGTACGGGCGGGCAACGAGCGCACACCGGGCGAGGCCTGGTCGTACTACAACGGCAACTACTTCCTGGCCGGCTGCATCCTCGCGGCCCTCGCTGATGACGATGCCGGCACCAGCTACGAGCAGGCCCTCGACGCGATACTCCTGAGCCCGTGGCACCTGACCCGCACCGGCTTCGACACCCCGCCCGCGCCGGTCACCGGCTGGGACGAGCAGACCCCGCTCCCCGTCGAGGCCTACCCGCGCGGCCGACGCCCCAGCGGCGGCCTGTGGTCATGCGTGGCCGACTACCTCTCCTTCGCCGAGCAGCTGCTGGCCGACCCGGCGCTGTTGGCGCAGATCCGGCGCCCCCGCACCCGCCCCGAAGACCCGATGCGGTACGGCCTGGCCTGGGCCCTCGGTCCGTCCGGCCAGATGTACCTGAACGGCCGTCTGGACGGCTACCGGACCGCCGTCCTCCTCGCGCCGGAGCACGGCTACGCGAGCGTCGCGTTGGGCAACCAGACCGGGCTGCTGCCGCAGATCGCCAAGCGCCTCAGCGAGTGGCAACAAGAGTTCACCGGAGACGACCTGGCCGTGGCGATCGACGCCTTCGCCGCCTGAGCCCGCCTTCTCAGCCGCTACATCTCAATGTTCTGCGAAACTTTCTGCGAAAGCATAAGGAATAAGGCTTTCAGCGCCGAGCGGGACGGCATTTATGCCGACAGATGTCGACAGATAGCTGCCGGAATGGCTTTGCCGGCCGCTGAAGCCGGGCCGCGGGCTGCGGGCTGCATCCGATCGGGGCATCATCGACCGTATGACGCACCAGGACTGACCAGAGCTTGCTGAGAAAGGACCACGGCCATGGCTGTCGCCGCTGATCTCGACCACGCCACCGACTCGCAGTGGGATTGGGTCGCCGAGCACACCCGCAAGTACCTGGCCTCGGGCGGTACCGAGGGCCACGAACGGAACGGCGTCCACACGCTGGTCCTCGCCACGACCGGACGCAAGAGCGGGGAGGCGCGCCGCACGTGCCTGATCTACGGCACGTCCGGCGAGGACTTCGTCGTCGTGGCGTCGAAGGGCGGCTCCGACCAGCATCCGTCGTGGTTCACCAACCTCGTGGCGGACCCGAGCGTCGGAGTCCAGGTCGGCCCGCGCCGGTTCACCGCGCGCGCCCGGATCGCGACCCCTGAGGAGCGCCCGGCGCTGTGGACGCAGATGGCGGGCATCTTCCCGCTCTACAACGAGTACAAGGAGAAGACCGAGCGCGAGATCCCGATCGTCCTGCTCACTCCGCAGGACTGATCCCTAGGCGGGACCCATCCCTGGGCGGGACAGATCCGTAGCCGGGAGCCCGGACCCGCACTACAGGGCGCCGAAGGCATCCTTGTCGATGACGACATGCGTCGGCAGGTTCGGGTCCACCAACACCGGAATCTCGGTGCCGGGCGTCGCGACCTGGGCCCGGCGTTCCGGCGACGAGAAGGCCATCCGCAGCTGGGCCGGATAGCGGTCGCCGCCGTCCGGCGGGGTCACTTCGAGCGTCATGTCGACGACGCCGCCGGGGACCATACCGCCGACGAAGCCGGGCAACGTCACATCGCTGGCCGCCCGCACGACGGCGGTGGCGGGCCGGCCGTTGACCACCGGTGCGCCGCCGTCGCCCACGATCTGCACGTGGACGTTGGACTCGCCCCACGCCCCGCTCTGGTGGCCGCCGAAGGCCTCGGCGATCGCGGAGGTGACGGCCTGTGTGAGGTCCACGTTGCCGCCGCCGTTGGTGAACATCCGGCGGGTGCCGGCCGAGAAGGTGGTGCCGCCGAGGAGGCCGGTGCCGCCGCTGAAGAACGCGTCCATCGGGTTCGTCCCGGCATTGGTGTCACCGGCCGCCATCCGGGCCGCGGTCTCGTGGGCCCGTTGCAGATCCTGCAACCGCTGGTTCTCGCGGTACTGCTTCCCAGTGAGCACCTGCTTCCACAGGATCTTGAATTTGTACGGCCGGGAGCGGTCGACGAGCACCGGCAGGTCCATACCGGTCATCACAAAACGCCGGCTCGGTTCGGAGGTCTTGCGCGAGATCGGCGTCGGGTCCAGGCCGGGGGCGCTGATCACCCCGACATAAGTCACCGACGAACCGTTCCAGTCTTTGGCGGTCAGCCGCAATGTGCCCGGCACCGGATCCCGATAGCGGTGCATGAGTCGCCAGACACTCAACCTCAGATCGCCCATGCCCGCCATTCTGCGCCCGGCCACTGTCACGGGGAAAGAGTGCGGAGGTCACGGATAAAGCACACCGCGGGAATGGACTTTCCGTTGCCCGGCAACGGCCTTTCTCGCCGCCGCCGGGCAACGGGTACTCGCCTTCTGGCCGAGATCAACGCATCAGGAGTCGAAGACCATCGAGGTGACCGTGGCCGGATCCCTCTTGTCCCAGATCGGGTAGAGCGTCGTCGCGGTGCCCTGGTGCACGACGCCGGACTTGTCCTGGACCGTGAACACCACGTCCTCGCCGTACTGGCTCACCTGGCGGCTCAGGATCTTGACGGTGTCCGACCGCACCGTCGAGTCCAGCGACAGTCCCTGGCCGAACGCCTCCGACATCTCCACGTCCTGCCCCATCGAGCTGGGGTGGACCACCGCGGTGCCGTCCTTGTCCCGGGTGGCCCAGCCCGGCTGGTCCGGGGCCGTCGGCCGGTAGCGCATCGTGTGGACCCAGTCGACCGCGCCCTGCAGGTTGCCGCTGTCGTGGGCCAGGCCGACGGCCTGGTCGAAGAAGATCTTCAGGGTCTGCTCGGCCGGCTGCACGGCCAGCGGTTCGACCGCGTAGCTCGTCCCGCCTTGGGCCGCTTCGTAGGAGGGCGAGGTGGGGACGGCTGCGGTCGAGGACCAAGAGCCGTTCAGCGAGACGCCGACGACGACCGCCAGGACCGCGGCGTTGAAGGCGAGCTGCGGCTTCCAGCGGTCCTGGCGCGGCTGGTCCAGGCCCAGGAACCGGCCGGGCTTGGTGGCGGCCATGGCGCCGGTGAAGCCTCGGGGCCGGCGCTGCGCCGGGATGCGGAGGAAGTCGGTCACGGGATCGGTCGCGGTGTCCGTGGCGGTGTCCGTGGCGGTGTCGGTCGCGGCGTCGGTCGTGCTGTCAGCCGCGGTGCCGGTCACGGTGCCAGTCGCGGTGCCAGTCGCGGTGCCGGTCGTTACATCGATGGCAGCGACTGCGGCGATGGCCTTGGCCTCAGCGGCTTCCACGTCGGCGAGGGCTACGCCAGTGGCTGCGGCAGTAGCCACTGGCTCTACGCCCGGCTGCTTCTGATAGTTGGTGAGCAGCAGCTGAATCAGCTGGCCGGCCGCGACCGCGGCGGCGGGGAACATGATCATCTCGTAGCGCATGTAGCCGGAGAACCCGACGCCCGCGGTGATGATGTAGGTCGCCCCGACCGCCCCGATGAAGACCGCGGTGGCGTCGGAGGCGAAGCGGGCCAGCACCGAGACCCCGGCCGCGATGAGCAACGCGTACAGGATGCGGTCGGTGTGCCACATGTAGGTGCACGCTTCCTGCGTGACGATCTTCAGGTAGTGGATGAACTGCCGGAGGATGCCCCAGTACGTGGTCTGGCCGCGGCCGAGGACACCGGCGGTGTCGGTCTTCACCAGCATCATCGACAGGACCTGGATCACCACCGTGGTCGCCGCCGTCACCAGCAGCGAGCTCAGCCAGCGGTTGCGCCAATCGCGCTCGCGCACCAGCACCCACAGCCATCCGGCGCCGGCCATCGCCGGGGCCAGCACGCCGACCTGCCGGGTCAGGGCGATGAACACCGAGGCCGCGCCCAGCCACACCAGGTTCGCTGCGCCGGTGCGGCGTTCGATCGGCAGGTTCGCGACGATCACCGCGGCCAGCCCCATCGCCAGCGTGTCGGTTCCGGCCCAGGTGAAGCCGGTGACCGGGACCGTGATGCTGAAGCCGACGGCGACCAGGGCCGCGACCGCCGGGCCGTAGAGCCGTTGCAGCACGCGGGCGATCGCCCAGACGAACAGCACCGTGCCCAGCACGGGGATCGCGAGCGAGCCGCCGGACAGGCCCCACATCCAGATGAACGGGATGGACAGCACCGGGTAGAGCATCCGGGTGCGCACCATCTGCCAGGTCGGATCGTTGTCCGCGAAGTACCAGGGCGACACGTGCGTGCCCGGCGAGACCAGCTGCTCGGTCTGGACCGAGTGGGACCAGGAGAACCCCATATCCCGCGACATCATCGGCAGGTAGTAGCGGCTGTCCGGCGGGTGGTTCCAGCCCTGGCGGCTGGTCAGCTGCAAGGCCAGCGTCGCCGCCATCATCGGGAAGATCACCAGCAGCACGCCGAGCCGCACCCCGAACAGGTCCCGTCCCAGGAAGGACGAGACCAGCTCCGGAATCCGGCGATGTGGTGGTCGGCCGCCCGCGAAGACCGATGGAATCTCCGCCATCTCGGGGACGACAGTGTCCGTGCTCATCCAGTCCACTCCTGATCCACCGAACCGCTGACGAGGCACGGCGCCGATACCGCCGTCTCGAAAGCACTGACTCACCAACACGCGGATTCGGTTGCAAGGCATGGCCCGCGAATGAGCGGGCGGTGGCGCGAGGTGGGCGAATGTCCGAGAGCGGAAGAGATCAGCGCGGCCAGACGGCGGATCGCCGCTGACCGCGCTGATCATACTTGGCCGGAGAACATGGTCCCGCACCAGGTCACACCCGATTGGCCGGGGGTGACTCGGTGCGGGCGACTGGTTATGCGCGGCCGGTCACGCGCAGTGAGTCAGGCCTAGTGAGTCAGGCCTAGTGAGCCACGCGTGGCCGTCACGCGCAGCGGATCACGCGTGGATGGCCGGGGCCGCGTCCGGATCCGCCGGGTCGGGCTTGCCGGCCCGCAGGATGAGGCCGCAGATGAAGGCGCCGACACCGAAGATCGCGGCGGCCCACCAGAAGGCGACGACATAGCTGTGGATCGCGGCGTTGGCCTGCACCACCGGGCTGGCCGCGTTCTTGCCGACCAGGTAGCCGGTCAGCGCGCTGGCCGCCAGCGAGTTCAGCAGCGCGGTGCCGATCGAGCCGCCGATCTGCTGGGCGGTGTTGACCATGGCCGAGGCCACGCCGGCGTCGTGGGACTCCACCCCGGAGGTGGCGGCGTTCATCGCCGGGGCGAAGATGGCGCCCATGCCGATGCCGACGAGCACGGTCGGGCCGAGGATGTTCGCGGCGTAGCTGGAGTGCAGCCCGATGCCGGTGAGCCAGACCATGCCGCCGCCGGCCACCAGCATGCCGACGAAGACCAGGATCTTGGCGCCCATCCGCGGGTAGAGCTGGGTGGTGCTGATGGTCGCGGTGACCATCAGGGCGGCGACCATCGGCAGGAACGCCACACCGGTCATGACCGGGCTGTAGCGCAGGATCTCCTGCAGGTAGTAGTTCAGGAACAGGAAGACGCCGAACATACCGATGCCGGTAAGGAACATCGCCAGGTAGGACCCGCCGCGGTTGCGCTCCAGGATGACGCGCATCGGCAGCAGCGGGTGCTTGGTGCGGGTCTGCCACCAGATGAAGCCGACCAGCAGGACCACGCCGGCGGTCAGGAAGCCCCAGGTACCCGGGGCGCTCCACGGGTGCGACTCGGCGTTGGCGAAGCCGTAGACGATGCCGAACAGACCGGCCGAGACCAGGACCGTGCCGGGGATGTCGAGCGAGGGCCGGTCGGCGCTGCGCGCGTGCCGCGGGATCAGCACCGCGGCGCCGGCGATCGCGATGACGCTGATGCCGACGTTGACGAACAGCGTCCAGCGCCAGTTCAGGAACTCGGTCAGCACCCCGCCGAGCAGCATCCCGATCGCGGCGCCGGAACCGGCGATGCCGCCGAACACGGCGAACGCGGTGGCCCGCTCCTTGGCCTCGGTGAAGGTCGTGGACAGCAGCGAGAGCGCGGCCGGGGCGAGCATGGCGCCGGCCACCCCCTGCAACGCGCGGGCCAGCACCAGGATCTCGAAGTTCGGTGCGGCACCGCCCAGCGCCGAGGCCGCGGCGAACCCGACCAGCCCGATCAGGAACATCATCCGCCGCCCGATGACGTCGGAGACCCGGCCGAACAGCAACAGCAGACTGCCGAACGCCAGCGAGTAGGCGGTGACGATCCACTGCCGGTCGCCGTTGGAGAAGCCCAGCGACTTCTGCGCGTCGGGCAGCGCGATGTTCACGATCGTGACGTCCAGCACGATCATCAGCTGCGCCAGCCCGATGACCGCCAGGATGAGCCACCGCTTGGCGTGGTTCGGGTCGGTGTGAGCGGCGGGTGGGGCCAGGTCCGTCTGTGGTCCCGCGCCGGTCGTGTCGACATCTGCCATGGTTCTCGTCCCCTGCATCCGGAGAAGCCTCTTCCACTTACTCGACACGACTGTACCAGCCAAGTGGAATACTTGCCTCCACATGGAGACCGGTGTTCCATTTAACTGCGTCTAAGATTCACCTGGATCGCCGGGAGGCGGCACGAGGCAGGAGCGAACAGTGACGAAAACGAAGATCGAGGAGGCCGAACCCCAGGTGGCGACCGCCCCCGCACCTCCCACCGGACCCGCGGCCCGCCCGCTGCGCCGGGACGCCGAACGTAACCGGCAGCTCATCTTGGACACCGCCAAAGCGGTCTTCGCCCAGCGCGGCCTGGACGCGTCACTCGATGAGGTGGCCCACGCCGCCGGCCTCGGCGTCGGCACCGTCTACCGCCGCTTCCCCAACCGCGACGCCCTGATCGACGCCCTGTTCGACGACATGCTCCGGTCCATCGAGCACATCGTCGCCGAGTCCCTCGCCCTGCCCCGCGCCTGGGACGGCCTGATCCACTTCATGAGCTCGATGCTGGAGTCCCAGGGCCGCGACAAGGCCCTGCGCGACCTGATGCTCTCCCGCCAGAAGTACCTCGACCAGTGCGAGCAGGACAAGGAAGAAGTCGTCCGCGAAACCGTCGAGCCGGCCCTGTACGCCCTGATCGACCAGGCCAAGGCGCAAGGCGACCTCCGCCCCGACGTGGTGCCGACGGACGTGGGCGTACTGCTGATCTCAGCGGTCGGCGTGGTCGACTTCACCGCCCCGGCCGACCCCGACGTCTGGCGCCGCCACTTCACCATCCTGCTCGACGGCCTGCGCGCCCGCCCCGCCGACGGGAACGCCGCGCTCACGCCCGCGGCACTGGACGACGAGCAACTCGAGGTGTGCATGACCGGGTGGAAGTACGGGACGCGGGAGACACCTCGGCGGCGGTAGGGGAAAACCCGCGAGATCGACGATGAGGCGGCCCGGCCTCGGGCTATCGCGACTCGTCCCCTGAATCGCTCGCGCCCGCTGTCTCCCCGCGGATCAGGGCGCCGAGGTACCCGATCGGGGAGGTGAGCGCGGAGGTGTAGGCGGCACCGGCGCAGATCTCCACGACGTCGCCGCGGCCGAGCGAGCTGACCAGGCACAGCTGCTCGGCCACGAAGCGGCCCCAGGCGCGCCGGTAGTTCACCGACTGCTGCGCGAAGGAGAAGGAATAGGGTGCGAGGAGATCGTCGGGGTCGAGCAGCCCCCAGCGGCCGCTGACCACGAACCACGGCACACCGCTCGCCTCGGCCCGGGCCCGCCGGTGTGCGAACTGTGGGCTGACATACAGGTCGCGGGCCGCGGCGGGCTCGTTCAGCTGCGCCTTCCCACCCCCGACGAGGATGACGGACACTGCGGTCGACGAGGCGGGCGAGGACTCGGCGAACGGTGTCGCGGGTCCGACACCGGGGCGCGTAGGCATGGCAGATAGCTACACGATCGCGGCGCGGCGCGCCAACCGGGGAGGCGCGCGGGTGACAGTACAGAGCCAGGAGACGTCTGCCCGCCGGACGGGGCGAACGTTGCCTGCCACGGCATTAGTCGGCTCCGATCACCTGAAAGCTCGAGTCCTCGAAGATGTGGTGCATGGAGGTCCCGATGTCGTGCACCTCGTAGTCCCCGTCAGGCAGCTTGACCACCCGGTCCACCAGTCCGCCCGGGTACTTGGCCAGCGCCGCGGCGACCGCCTGGTCGGCCGTGGCGGCGTCGACGATCGTGCCCTGACCCTCGGTGTAGTCGGTGGGGATCGTGCCGTAGGTCTTCGACGTGTTCTGCTGCCCGCGCTGCATCGCGGTGACGTCCGACGAGGCCGTGGTGTAGGGACTGCCCTTGGGCTCGACGGTGACCTGGGTCGCGGTGATCGTGGTGCCGTCGACGGTGCCGAGTACCAGGACTCCCGCGCCGGCCGTGACGGCGTTCGCCGAGGCGGCGGTGCTGGTACCGCTCGTCGCGTCCTGGTAGCCGGTGGTCTGGCTCCCGGTGACGGTGAGCTGCGAGCCGACGGTCGTGGTGACGGTGAAGCCGGAGCCGGACACGCTGCTGACGGTGCCGGAGGTGCCGCCCGGTTCGTTGGTCGAGCGGGCGTTGGATCCTTGGCCGCCGCCGGCACCGCCGGCACCGCCGGAAGCGCCGGAAGCGCCGGAAGCGCCGGAAGCGCCGGAAGCGCCGCCGGAAGTACCAGCACCGCCAGCACCGCCAGCACCACCGGCACCGCCCGCACCGCCGCCGGGCGGCTGATTCTGACCGCTGGAGGCAGCCGTCGAACTGCCCGACGACCCGGAGGTCACAGCGACGCCGGTCGCGATCCCGGCCACCGCGAGCACTGCGACGCCCGCGCAGACGACCACGTTCCGCCTGCGTGAGAAGAAGCCATGTCTTGGAGCCGCACCGCCCGACGGACCGCCGCTCTCGGAGCCATCGTGCTGCGTGTCGCTGGGGTAGAAGTCGTTCATACTGAACAATCCCCTTCGTGAGCTGACTGTCCCTCCAGGCTGTGATCCCTTCATTTGCTTCGGCTGTGGGCGGCGTGAAAGGCGTCTTAGAAAACCGCCTCAGCCGCAAGCACCGGTCCCGGGCCCGCCGAGCCGGAACGAAGTCGCCGTCACCTGACCGGCGTCATACCGGCTCGGGCTGGTGGCGCTGACCGCCAGGTCCGGCGCGTCGGTCGTCCCGGCGATGCGGTAGTCCCGTATCCAGGACGAGCCGCCGCTGCTCCCGAACCGGCCGTCGCCCATCTGCGTGCAGCTCGGGGTGTCGGTGGTGTTCTCGGCCACCTCGCCGAACACCGACACCAACTGCGCGCTCTGATACGTCCCGTTCCACAACGCGCCCGGGAAGTACCCGACCGGCTCGTCGCGGAAGAAGACCCACCAGTCGCCGCCGATGTTGCGGATGGCGAAGTGTGCCGCCTCGTTTGGATGCAGCGCCATGCCGGGCCGGATCCAGGGCGAGACCTGCACGAACCCGCAGCCGTTGTAGCAGCTCTCCTGACCGTCGACCCAGTGGTAGACGAACAGGTGCGGCCGTGCGTCGCCGTTGAGCTCGGGATCGACGGTCCAGCCGATCTCGACGGTCGAGGTCCGCGCGGTGTTCTGGAGCGCGATCTCCTGCAAGCTGTGCTCGCCGGTCTGCGCGGGGTTGACGATCGGCGCCTCGACCTTCATCTGGACGCTGACGCCGGTTGTGTTCGTCCACTGATGTCCGCTGACGTAGTCGTAACACGCGCCGTACCAGCAGACGGGACCGCTGTTCGTCGCGGCCGACGCCGCCGTGGGCACCGCGGGCCCGGCCACACCCGAGCCCGCGACGGCGCCGGCCGGAGCGCCGACCAGACTCACCGAGAACAGAGCCAGCGCCGAGACAAGCCCGACCCGCAACTTAGCAAGCACCAGGACCTCCAAGAGTGAAAGACGTCCCGGTCACCGACCCGTAGTCATACGAGCCCGGATCGCTGGCCGTGACAGTGAATTGCGGCTGATCAGCCGACCCCATGAGCTGGTAGCCGGAGATCGACGACGCCGCCGCGCCCTGGCTGCCGAAGACGCCGTCGCCCATCTGCGTGCAGCTGGGCGCCTTGTCCGCGGCCACCTCGCCGAACGCCGACACGATCTGGGCGCTGGTGAAGGAACCGCCCCACTCAGAGCCGGGGAAATAGCCGAAGGCGACGTCGTTGTAGTACGCCCACCAGTTGCCCTCGTAGTACCGAAGCGCGAACGCCCCACTCGTACCCGGGGTCAAAGCCATTCCGGCCCGGACCGTGGAAGACACCTGTACGAATCCGCAGCCGTTGTAACAAGTCGACTGACCGTTGATCCAGTGATAGACGAACAGATGCGGCTGATAGTCCCCGTTGGTCTCCGGATCGACACTCCACCCGATCTCGACGGTGTCCCCGGAAGCCGTACCGCCAGAGGTCTGTAGAGCAAGCTCTTGTAGGGAATGGCCGTCGGCCGCGACGCCCCCAGGCGCTTCCTGCGCCATCGTCACTGAAGCACCGGTCGTATTCGTGTCCTGCCGACCGGTGACATAGCTGAAGCAGGACCCGTACCAACACTGCGCCGCCTGAGCACTGCCGGCGGGCAGCACGACAGCAGCGCCAGCAGCCACCACGGTCACGGCGGCGGCCGCGCTGACCGCGCCTATTCGGGTTCTGAGATTGCCGCGAAAAGCTCCAGAAGGCATGCGTTTACCTCGAAACGAAGTCGATGGGGAGCGAAGTGTGAAGCGAGCTATGAGGCGAATTGCGCAGCGCGAGTGTGAAGTGCAAGTGTGAAGTGCAAGCGTGCAGCGAACAGTCAGCCCGCGAAGCGAACGCTCAACGCGCCTCGCGCGCCATCCCCAGCAACCGATCGAGCACATCCGTGCCACTGGTCGTGAGGCCGTCATGCTCGTGCTCATCGGTCACGCGGGTAGTCAGCCCCCGAATCGCGCCGGCGGTCGCGAGCGAATGCTTGGTGTCGACGTACAGATCGTCCGTATAGACCGTCGCGAACACCGGCACGTTGTTCCCCGCCAACACGCCGACGTCATATAGCGGCCCCCAATCCTCGCGCCCGGCAATCACCTCGGCCACGTCCCGCAGCGGCCGCAACGCCGGATCCGTCCGGAAGTGCCAAGGGTGGATCGTCTCGCCGGTGAACAGCACCGGAGCCGCGGTCTCCACCAGCACCTTCTCGGCATCGAAGCGCGGGAACTCCTTACGCACCCGGCTTGCGGCCCAAGCCGTGGCCACCGAGCCCTGCGCGTAAATGGCCTCGTGCATCACCGCGTACAGAGGCCGTTCGGCAAACGACAGCGCCGTCTGGACCTGCTGCTGAAAGCGGTCCGAAAGCTCCGGCCGGTGCGCCGCGGCCGACGCCCGCACGAACGCGTCTTCCAGCAGATAGTGCAGCTTCTCCACACCATCGGTGGTCCCGAGCACGATCCCGAGCGACTGAAACGCCTCGACCGTCAGCAGCGTCCCGTCCGGCAGCACCGTCTCGTGCTCCCGCAGATGCTCGGCGATCGCGCGCGCCGTCTGCACATCCTCCGGATGCCGGTGGTAGAACAACGCGTTCTTGTCCTCCATCCGCGGATAGGCGGCGCGGTAGACGTCGTCCGCGTCCCCTTCTAGCGTCGGCAGTCCGCCGGTGATGAAGACCTCTGCGAGCCCTTCGGGAGCCGTCGAAAGATAGCTGACCGCACAGAATCCGCCGAAGCTCTGCCCCAGCACGCTCCAAGGAGCGCCGCCGGTCAACCGCCGCCGGATGAACTCCGCGTCCCGCACGATCGAGTCCGCCCGGAACGCCGCGAGGTACTCAGCCTGCTGACGTGCGTCCCCGCGCGACGGCAGCGTCTGGCGCGTGGCCGGCGTGGAACGCCCGGTGCCGCGCTGGTCGAGCAGCAGCACCCGGTAGTCCTTCAGCGCGCGGCTGATCCAGCCGCTCGCCAAGTCGGCCGGGAGTGGCCGAGGCGAACGGTGCCCGGGCCCGCCCTGGAGATACACCAGCCACGGCCGCGTCTCGTCCGCGGTGACCTCGCGGGCGTAGACCTCGATCTGTTCCCCGCCCGGACGGTCGTGGTGCAGCGGAACCGTGAACAGGTGGTCGGTCAGCCGGATCCCCGATGGCATAGTGCCTCACCCCCTAGTTAAATGAAGCAGTAACTCCATTTAGAGTGATGGTTAAGCTAGGGCACTCAGCCGGATGCCGCAAGACCCCCGCTACCGCTTCGTGGTAGGGAGTGCGTGGTAGGAGTCCGTTGAGCAGCCGGGTTTGTAGTGGTTCGCAGTCAGGTGAGCCGTCAGGATCTGAGAGAAGGAAGAGGGGGAGCGGCACGATGCCCCTGTCCGGCGACGGCCAACAGACGCAAGGCCAGATCGGGACCCGCCTTCAGGAACTGCGCACGCGGCGCGGCCTGACCCAGCGTGCTTTGGCGGAACCCGGATACACCGCGGCCTATGTCTCCACGTTGGAAGCCGGCAAGGCCCGTGCGTCGGAGGCGGCGCTGCGCTACTTCGCCGAGCGATTGGCGGTCAGCTATGAGGAACTGGCGACCGGCATACCCGCGGGGCTGCGGGCGGAGATCCGCGAGGGCTTGGTGGAGGCGAACGCGGCGGCCGACGACGGCCGTGCCGCCGAAGCCGAGGCGCTGTTGGCCGACCTGCTGGATCGGGCCGCGCGCAACGACGTCCCCGATCTGGTCGCCGAGGTACGCGTCACGCTCGGCTCGTTCCTGCTCCGCCGGGGCGAGCTGACCGCCGGCCGGGACCAGTTCGAGCAGGCCGAGGCGCTGTTGGCCGATCAGCCGCTGTTGTCGCGGGTGCGCGCCATCCGCGGCCGCGCGACCGCGCACTACCTCGAAGGCGACGTCCGCTACTCCTGCTATCTACTGGAGAGCACTATCAGCGAGCTGAACGGCGGCGGGCTGCCGGATCCGGCTTCGCTGGTGCTGCTGTACGCCGCGGTCATCGGCCCCTACCTGGAGTTGGGCGCGCTGGAGCGGGCCACGAAGGCCGCGACGCTCGCCCTGGATCTGGCGGCCCGCGTCGCCGATCCGGTCGCGGTCGCCACGCTGCACCGCTCGGTCGCCCGGACCCTGGCCGCCGGCGGCCGGTTCGACGAGGCCGAGGCCGCGCTGGTCAAGGCGCAGGACGTGTATCAGCAGTGGGAGATACGCGCCGAACTCGCGCAGTGCCATTGGATGCGCGGCTACCTGTACGCCCAGCACGAACGCCTCGCGGACGCCGAGATCGAGCTGCGTACGGCCGCGAACATGCTGCGCGCCGCGGACGCCGCGTTCTACGCCGTGCAGGTCGAGGTCGAGCTAGCGGACGTCCGCTGGCGCCTGGGGCACGCCGCCGAAGCCGGGGAGCTGCTGACCCGGCTGGTGGCCGACCTCGGTCCGGGGCACGGCGCGGTGCACGCCGCCGCGGCGCATCGGCTGCTGGGCCTGATCAGCGAGGGCGCCGAGGACGCGGCGGCGGCGGAGCGGCACTATCGCACGGCGATCGAGCTTCAGCAGGATGCCGATGTCACCGGCGACCTGGCCGACACCTCGCGCCTGCTCGGCGATCTGCTCGACCGGCAGGGGCGGACGCGCGAGGCGGTGGCGGCGTATCGCAATGGGCTGATGGGGACGGCGCGGCCGGGTACGACGACGCTCGGCGCCGCGCCGCTTCCGCCGCCGGTGATTCCGGCCCTGGATCCGGTGCATCGGGCTGTGCACGGTGCGACGAGCCAGGGCTGAGCGGTTGAGCGACTGAGAGGCTGTCCGAGATCCCGTCAGGCTGCGCGTGATAGCACCGTGCGTGGCCTGGCGAGGCGACGCGCCATCAACATGATCATGCTGATCGTGACCATCGCCTCGTGATTCTCCGGAAGGCGCTCAT
>NZ_JAAFZA010000179.1 GCF_015356865.1 Catenulispora pinisilvae | reverse complement strand
GGCCGCGGTGGCTGCGGCCTCGGTGGCGGCAGCGGGGGCGGCCTGCTCGGACTTCGCCTGCCGGCCGGACTTCGCAGCCGTGGCCGGGATCTGCGGGGCCGCGAAGGGGTTGGTTGACGGCAGGGCACGAGCGGCGGGGCGGGATGCCGCGCCGGCCTCGGTGTCGGTGTCGGGCTCTGTCTCGGGCCCGGCGGTGGCGGCGGCCTGGTGGCTCGACGCGGACGCGTCGGTGCCCGGCGCGGCGCTGGCCTGCTCGGCGGCGGTGCCGGCCGAGGTGGCGCGGCGGCGGGCGCGAGTGCGGGTGGCCGGTTCGGGCTGGCCGGAGGTGGTGTCGGCGGAGGTGGTGTCGCCGGAGGTGGCCTCGGGGCTTTCGGCGCCCTGGTCGCGGTCGGCAGCCGAGCGCGACCCACGCTTCGCAGTGGTGGCGCTGGCGCGGCTGCCCGTGCTGGCGCTGGACCGACCGGCGTCGGCCTGCTCGGCACCCGCGGCGGTAGCGCCCCGGCCACCAGCGGCCTCGGCCTCGGTCGCCTGCTCAGCGATCGTGCCATCGGACGTCGCGCGGCGGCGGGTCCGGGTCCGGGTGGCCTTGGCGGCCGACTCGGGCTCGTCCGTCACAGCAGCCTGGCCCGCAGCCCCAGTACTCGCGGTCTCGCCTGCTGTTGCTTCTGCTGGTGTCTGTGCTGTCTCCGCGGCCGCCATCGGCTCAGCCTCGGCAGCCTTCTTGCGGGTCCGGGCACGTGTGGTCTTCTTCGCAGCGGGTGCGCTCTCCCCGTCCCCCGCCGCCTCCGCGGCCGGTTCCGGCGCGGCGACCTTCTTGGCCGCCGTCTTGCGGGCCCGCTTGGGCTTGCTCTCGGGCTCCGCGGCGGCGTCGTCCGAGGCCGTGGCCTGGGACCCCGCCTCCGGGGGCGGCGGCGGTCCGGCCGGGCGGCTGGCCGTCCGGCGGCGCGGGCGCTTGCCCGCCTCGCCTTCGTTCGTGGCGGCCGAAAGGGCCGCGTCCTGCGTGTCGGGCGTCGAATCCGGCTGTTCGCCGGGGACGCCGGTGGGCTCGTTGTCGAGCATCCGGGCGGTTCTCCCGTCATGCCCCCCGGGCGCGCGCGAAGCGGTGCCCCACATCGTCGCCGCAGATACGGCGGGCGATGGGCACAGCCAGCGAATCCCTGACAGATCCGGGTGCTCTGCGGCGCCACACAGGTGGCTGTTGTGGTCTCTTCGCCTCGTCTGTCCGGTGCGGCCGACGCTTAACGGGGCCGGCCGCAGACCTGACGAGAAGTCTGGTTAGGTCGTGCTCTCGACGTCACCGGCCGTCTCACCTCTCGCCCGCCGACCCCGCGGCGGCCCGGTCCGGATCCAGGGGATCGGACAGCGCCTCCACGCTCACACTGGTCGGCGTCACGTCGGATCCGTCCCGCAGCGGCCCCTGCGCCAGCCTCGTCACCTGGGGAGGGACGGGCGGCACCAGGCCTGCCACACGACCGAGTCCGGTCAGGACGTCGTCGGGCCGCACGGCGGGTGTCAGGTGCCGCACGACTAGTCGCAGTATCGCACAGGGGCGATCCTGACGCCCGCCACCCTCACCGACACCGCTCTCACCTGCGGAAACGCCGTCACCTTCGGCGGCGCCACTGACGCTACCGGCGCCAGCGGGGCCGTCAGCGGGGCCATCGGGGCCGTCACCGGCGCCATCGGCAGCATCGGCAGCCGGGTCAGCGCCGGCGACCTCGCCACCCGCGGCCTCCATAGCGGTCACCGCGGCCCGCGCGTCGAACGTCCGCACCCCGTTCTTCGTCATCCGCTCGACCAGCACCTCCGGCGCCGCCACGAACGCCGCGACAGCGTCGACCGCCACCTTCGGCTCGACCCCGGGCAACCGGATCTCCCACACCGAGGCCTCAAGCCGCTCCATCAGGTTGGGCGTGGCGGCCTCCACGACCTCGAGAATGTCCAGGTCGGCGGGCAGCGACTCGTCCAGCGCGGCAGCCAACTCGGCGGGGACCAGAGCCCGCGTCACACCGATCTCGACGTACTCGGCCTCACTGGCCACCCCGGTCGGCGCAGCCCCAGCCCACGACACCTTCGGATGCGGCGTGAACCCCGCGGAGTACGCCATCGGCACCGCCGCCCGCCGCAACGCCCGCTCGAAGGCACGCTGGATGTCACGGTGACTAGTGAAGCGGAGCCGTCCGCGCTTGGCGTAGCGGATGCGGAGCTTCTGGACGGTCGGCGGCGGCGCCGGTCCGTCGGGCATGCGGGCCACGGGGGTTGGGTCTCCTCGGGGGGATGCGGGTCGGTGTTGTCAGGATAGCTGGTTTGGTGGGGTGGTTACTGTGGGTAGCCGAATCCCGGTGCGATATCGGCGTATCAGCGGTTTGTATTCACCGCTCGTGTTTACTCCTACCCGCACATACGCCGAGAGGGCGACGGTGCCCATCGGCTCCGTCGCCCTCTTGTGCGCGCTGGCTGTACTGCTCGCGCTGGCTGGTGCTCGCGCTGGCTGGTGCTCTCGCTGGCTGGTGTCGCTCCCCGCCCCGGCCTACCGGGGGCCGACGTGCGCCGCCGGGTTGTTCTCGGCGTACTCCCACTGGCCGGGCTGGCCGATCAGGTCGCCGACCTGGTTCTGCAACCCGTCGTCGATGACCGCGGGACCACCGAACATGACCGCGTCGGACACCGAACCCGAAGCGCTACGCAGGTAGTCGGCCGTCTCGCTGGGCAACCCGGTCGGACCGGTCAGCAGCAGCGGACCGCCGACACTGCCGGCCAACGCACCACCGGCGAGCGCGTCGGGGAAGTTGTAGCCGGTCGCGATCCCCACAACCTGCGGCCCACCGAAGAACGTGTGCGCCACGATCGACGCGGTCACAAACCGGTCCGCACCGTACACAGGCGCCCCGGGAATCCGCACAGAACTCAGCGCGGAAACCGCCTCACCACCCACCCCGAACACGGTCCGCTGCGGCACCGCATTCAGGAACGCCTGCGTCTCCGGCGGCATCTTCTTGTCGGAGGTCAGCACGACCACCGTGTTCGGCCGCGAACCCGCCACCGCACCGGCGGCCAGCGCATCGGGGTAGTTGAGCCCGGTCGCGGTAAGGATGGTGACAGGGCTGTGACTGTAGTCCGGAACAATCGTCTCAGCGATGTCCACCGCAGTCTGGAACCGATCCTGCCCACCAATCCGCGTCGGCCGGAACCCCGCCGCCGCGACCTGGTTGAACGTATTCGCCGAAATAGCCTGCGTCTGCCCCAGCACGTACACAAACGCACCCGGCTTCAACACCCGCTTCATCTCAGCAAGCGTCCGCGCATCAAGCTTCCCCGTCGGCGTCAACAGCAGCGGCCCGTGAAAACGAGCAGCAAGCGCGGACCCGGCCAACGCATCGGCGAAGATGTCCTGCCGCGCAAGAACGACAACGTTCGCCTGCTGATTGCCGTAGGACCAACCCGAGACCTGATCCGCGGTGCCGATGCGGTCGGGGCCGTCCAGGCGCTCGACGAGGTTGACGGGGTTGGAGGTCGACGCAGGCTTGGTGGTGTCGGCGTTGGGCTGCCAGGAGATGCGGCCGACCATGCCGGGTATCGCCAAGTTTTCAGCCGAGCCCGTCTGCGCCTTCATGACCCGAACGTCGCCGCTGGCGGTGAACGCGATGGAGCCGCCGTCGGGAGACCAGACCGGATCGTTGGTGTTCTGCTTCGAGGCATTGTCAGAGGTCAGTTGCTGCGCATTTGATCCGTCGCTGTTGACTGTCCACACCTGCGGCAGGGAGTGGATATCATCGGCGATGAAGGCGATCCGCGTGCCGTCGGGCGACACCGACGGGTTGGTACCCGCCACGTTCAGGTTCCCCGCCACACCGGTCGTCGAGTCGTACTGCCAGATCCACGTCTTGCCACTGGGATCGGTGCGCTGAAAGACGATCTTGCCACCGGGGCCACCCTGCGGCACCGAGTCGTGGTCGCCCGTCTCATGGCCCGCACCGAGCTTGACTGGCGAGCCGCCGAGGCTCGGAACCTGGTAGAGATCGCCGTTGTAGGCGAAGACGATGAAGCTGCCACCGTCCATCCACGTCGGGTGGGTCGGCATACCGCCGAGCCCGCCCGCCAGGACCACCGGGTCCGAACCGTCGTACCGGGCAGAGACCACGTTGCCGTTCTGGTCGACGTACACGACCCGGCTGCCGTCAGGAGCCCACTCGGCGTCCATGACCTTCTGCGAAGGCATGTTCTCCGTCGCGGCACCACCGGCCAGGCTCGGATCGAAGTGCAGCTGGTTGTCGCCGATAGTGACCGTCAACTTCCCGCTCAACCCCGGGAACGTATTGGGCGTATTCGTCGCGTGCGCCGGCATCGCCAAAGAAGTGGCTGCGGCGAGGGCTGTCGCGGCGACTGCCGTGAGCTTCTTTGCGGACACCTTTGCTTCTCCCCTTGTAGATCCGGGTGCTGAGATCCGACGTGCCAGCTTATCCATCGGTGTTGCGGGGGTCCACCCTCCGCGATGTTCCAGTTGCCTGCGGCAACAGGGTGCTGGAGGCGGGGTGCGGACGTCAAGATCGGGGGGTTCTGTCTCAAATGGCGTCGACCGGTGGATAAGGTGCTCAGTACCCTGATCACCTTGCGCGAGTTGTCATCGGTTGCGGGGTCAGTGGGGCGGGAGCTCGATCGACAGCCTTCTATGTGCCCGCCGGCTTCGCCGTAGCCCGGAACCGCGCTACGCCCAGCAGTCCGAGGCCGACGGCCAGGCCCCAGAACGCGGCGCCGACGCCGGCGACCGTGATGCCGGATGCGGTTGTGACGAAGGCTGCGGTGGCGGCTTCGCGGTAGCGGGGGTCGTTGAGGGCTGTGGTCAGGGCGCCGGCGAGGGCGGGGAGGAGTGCGAGGCCTGCGACGCCTTCGATCAGGAGTGGTGGGGCCGCTATGAGGAGGGCTGTTGCGGCTGCGGCGCCGAGGCCCAGCAGTACGTACAGTGCGCCGGCGGTGGTGGCGGCGATCCAGCGGCGGTTCGGGTCGCGGTGGGCGTCGGGGCTGGCGGCTAGGGCGGCGGTGATGGCGGCGAAGTTGATGGCGATGCCGCCGAAGGGGGCGCCGAGGGTGGTGGCGGCGCCGGTGCCCATCAGGACTTCGCGGATCGGGGGTTCGTAGCCGTGGCCGCGCATGACCGCTATGCCCGCCAGGTTTTGGGACGCCATCGTGACCAGGTAGAGGGGCAGCGCGAGGCTTATCAGGGTCCCGATGTCGAGGCGGGGTGTGGTGGCCGTGAGGGTCGGCAGGAGGCCGCCGGTCAGGTGGCCGCCGGTGGCGGGGTCGAGCGCGAGGCCGGCGAATGCCGTGGCCAGGGAGGCGGGGACGGCCCAGCGCTTGGCGAAGCGGCCCAGGACCACCCACACCGCGACGGCCGGGAGCGCTAGGCGGGGTAGGCGTACCGATGCCTGGGCGGACTCCAGGCAGATCGGCGCGATCACGCCGGCCAGCATCGCGGCCGAGATCGGAGCGGGGATCCGCGCGATCCAGCTGGTCAAACTGCGCGAGAAGCCGGTCACGACCGTCAGCAGTCCCGCCACCGCGAACGCGCCCAGCGCCTCGCGATAGCCGCCGGCGCCGCCGTGTCCGGCATGCGCACGTCCCGCACCGACGCTCACCAGCAGCGCGGCGCCGGGCGTCGACCACGCGATGCTGATCGGCATCCGGTGCCGGACGCTGAATACGATCCCTGCGACGCCCATCAGGACGCTGAGAATCAGCAACCCCGACGCCGCCTGGCGCTCGGTGGCGCCGACCGCGCGCAGGCCCGCGATCACGACCGCGAACGAGCTCGTGAACCCGACGAGAGCGGTGACGATGCCCGCCCCGAACGTGGGCCCCAGGCCGGTAAGCCGGCGGTGCCCCTGCACGTCCGGATCCGCCGGTACCGCCGGGACCGCCGGGACCGCCGGGACCGCCTGAGCCGCCGGAATCCGAGCGGAGCGCTCAACAACCACGCCGGACCTCCCCTGTTCCGTATACGGAACAACGTACCAGCTCGCCTCTCGGTGTAGGTTGCAAACGTGGGAGACGGCACGACACCAGGCTTCGCCACCCAAATCGGCGTCCGCATCCGCCGCCTACGCCAAGAGCGGAACGTGAGCCTGTCAGCCCTGGCCCGGGACGCCGGCGTGGGCAAAGCCACGCTGTCCGGCCTGGAAGACGGCTCACGCGGCAACCCGACGATCGAGACCCTCTACGCGATCGCCGGCCGCCTCGGCGTCCCCATCGGCGCGCTGCTGCCCGACCCGCCGCAAGAAGGCGAGAAGCCGCTGGAGACGATCCACGGGACCGCGGTGTCAGCCACACTCCTGGAGACGTTCTCCGACGCCGATACCGACACCGAACTCTTCAGGCTCCACATCCGCCCCGGCTACGTGCAGCACTCCCCCGCGCACCCGCCGGGCACCATCGAATACCTCACCGTGTTCACCGGGACGGCAAAAGTAGGCCCGCCGGACGCCCTCCTCACGGTCGGGCCCGGCGGACACGTGTCGTGGACAGCGGACATCCCGCACACCTACGCCGCGATCAGCGGCGAAGACGTCTTCGCCAGTCTGCTGATTCGCACACCACGCAACTAACGTGGCGACAGTAGGGCCAGTAACGTGGTGGCAGTACAGCCAGTCCTCTAGTCCTCGCCTCGCAACAGAGCGGCAGCCCGCTCCGGCCGGATGTCGTTCATGAACGCCCCGGCGCCGGATTCCGTCCCCGCCAAGTACTTCAGCTTGCCGGGCGCCCGTCGGAGCGCCGCGAGCTGCCAGCGCAGGTGCGACTCGGTTCGGCCGGCCTCGACAGGGGCCTGATACCAGGAGCCGATGTACGGCATCGGGCCGTCGAACAGTGTGTCCAGCCGCTGCACGCAGTCCTTGCCGATGGCGGCCAGTTCGTCGCGCTCGGCCGAAGTCAGTGCCGGGATGTCGGGCACGTGTCGGTTCGGCACGATGTCCACCTGGAACGGCCACCGTCCGGCGTAGGGCACGTAGGCAGTGAAGTACTCCCCCGCGGTGATGATCCGCGATCCCTCAGCCTTCTCCTCCGCCAGCGAGTCGCACGCCACGCAGCCGCCGGTGCTCTCGTGGTACGCCACTGCCACGTCCAGCATCTTCTGCATCCGGGGCGGGACGAAGGTGAACGCGTAGATCTGCCCGTGCGGGTGGTGCAGGGTGACGCCGACCTCGACGCCGCGGTTCTCGAAGCAGTACACGTACTCGATCCCGGGCCGGGCCGCGAGTTCGGTGGTCCGGTCGGCCCAGACGTCGACGATGTGGCGGATGCGCGATACCGGCAGCGAGCCGAATGAGGAGGCGTGCTCGGCGCTGAAGACCACGACCTCGCAGCGGCCGGTGTCGCCGGCCAGGGACGGGAAGCGGTTCTCGAAGACCGCCACGTCGTAGTCGGCGGCCGGGATCTCGCTGAGGTGGCCGGGGCGGGAGGGGTCCAGCGGGCACTGGTCGGCCGCGGGGAGGAAGGTGCGGTCCTGGCGGTGTCCGGCGACCGCGGTTATCTCCCCGGTCAGCGGGTCGCGGCGCAGTTCGCTGGTGGTGGACACGGTCGGCAGGTCGCGCTCGTCGGCGGCGGAGCGGTCCTGGCCGGGGGTCTCGTCGTAGTAGATCAGCTCCCTGCCATCGGCGAGCTTGGTGATGGTACGGGTCAGATCGAGGTTCATGGTTCGGTGTCTCCGTCACACGATCCGGCGCGCGCCGGCCGAGGCGACGGCGGGGAAGAACTGGGGCTCGGTGTATCCGTGCCCTGCGAAGGCGGCCCGGACGGCGTCCCGCACCTCCTCCAGGACGGCCCGGTCGACCAGGGCGATGGCGCTGCCGCCGAAGCCGCCGCCGGTCATCCGGGCGCCGTGCGCGCCGGCCGCGACCGCGGTGGCCACGGCCAGGTCGAGTTCGGGGGCGCTGACCTCGTAGTCGTCGCGCAGGGAGGCGTGGGACTGCATCATCCGGTGGCCCAGCGGCGGCAGGGAGAACTGCTCGTGGTTCAAGATGGCGACGAACTGCTGGACCCGGGCGTCCTCGGTGACCACGTGCCGCAGCCGGCGCGCGTAGGTCTCGCCGAGGCCGACCGAGACCTTGGCGAAGGCCTCGGGCAGGTCCTCCAGCACGATGTCGCGCAGGGCCCTGACACCCAGGAACTCGGCGGCGCGCTCGCAGGCGGCCCGGCGGTCGGCGTAGCCGTTCTCGCCGTGGTCGTGCGAGACCCGGGTGTCGATGACCAGCAGCAGCGCGTCCTCGGCGGCCAGGTCGAAGGGCTGCGGCCGGACCTCGCCGCTGCGGGTGTCGATGAACAGCACCGAGCCGTCCTGGCCGAACGCCGACGACATCTGGTCCAGCGGGCCGCAGGGCACGCCGGCGTAGATGTTCTCCGCACGCTGGGTGTGCAGGGCCAGTTCGTGCGTGGTGAGTTCGAACCCTGAGACGCCCGCCAGCGCCAGCGCGGTCGCGCATTCCAGGGCGGCCGAAGAAGACAGTCCGGAGCCGACCGGCACGGTGCTGCTCAGGTAGACGTCCGCGCCGCCGACCGGGAATCCGGCCTGCTGGAGGACCCAGGCGACGCCGACCGGGTAGCCGGCCCAGCCGCCGGCGGCGGGTTCGGCCAGCGGCGACATGTCGGTGCTCGCGGCGTCCCGGGTGTCGGCGGCCGAGCCCGGGCCGACGAGGGCGTCGAGCGAGAGTTCGACCGTCTCGTCGAGTTGCGCCGCGTAGACGCGCAGGATCCGGTCCGCGCGCGGCGCGGCGGCCGCGTAGCAGGCGCGATCGATGGCCATCGGCAGCACGAAGCCGTCGTTGTAGTCGGTGTGCTCGCCGATGACGTTCACGCGCCCCGGCGCCGCCCAGACCCCGGCGGGTTCGCCGCCGAAGCGCTCGAGGAACCCACGCCGCGCGCCGTCCACGGCCGACGCCACCGATCCTGTGTCGAGGCTCACCGCCACCCTCACCCCAGCTGTTGTGATCCGTTTGATTCTGTTCGGATCTGGTGAGGTCAGGGTAGCGGTGAGATCATCGCCCCGACAAGCGCGTCCAGCCGGACGTCAGACGACGGTGAGCGGCAGCAACTTCACCCCGGTGGGCCCCACCTGGATCTCGGTCCCCATCTGCGGGCACACGCCACAGTCGTAACAAGGCGTCCAGCGGCAGTCCTCGACCTCGGCGCCGCCGCCCTCGGCCGCCTCCAGCGCGTCCTGCCAGTCCTCCCACAGCCAGTCCCGGTCCAGGCCGGAGTCGATGTGGTCCCAGGGCAGGACCTCGTTGTACTCGCGCTCGCGCGTGGTGTACCAGGCCAAGTCCACCGGGGTGTCGGCGAGCGCGGTCACGGTGGCCTCGGCCCAGCGCTGGTAGGAGAAGTGCTCACTCCAGCCGTCGAACCGGCCGCCGCGCTCCCACACCTCGCGGATCACCTTGCCGACCCGCCGGTCGCCGCGGGAGAGCAGGCCCTCGATCACGCCGGGCTTGCCGTCGTGGTAGCGGAAGCCGATGGCCTTGCCGTAGTTCTTGTCGGCGCGGATGGCGTCGCGCAGCTTCACCAGGCGGGCATCGGTGCCCTCGGCGTCGAGCTGCGCGGCCCACTGGAAGGGGGTGTGCGGCTTGGGCACGAACCCGCCGATGGACACCGTGCAGCGGATGTCGCGGGTGCCGGAGGCCTCGCGGCCGGCCTTGATGACCTTGCGCGCGAGGTCGGCGATCTGCAGCACGTCCTCGTCGGTCTCGGTGGGCAGCCCGCACATGAAGTACAGCTTCACCTGCCGCCAGCCGGCGCCGTAGGCCGCGGTGACCGTGCGGATCAGGTCCTCCTCGGTCACCATCTTGTTGATGACCTTGCGCATCCGCTCGCTGCCGCCCTCGGGGGCGAAGGTCAGACCGCTGCGACGGCCGTTGCGGGACAGCTCGTTGGCCAGGTCGATGTTGAAGGCGTCGACCCGGGTGGAGGGCAGCGACAGCGAGGTGTTGGTGCCCTCGTAGCGGTCGGCCAGGCCCTTGGCGACGTCGCCGATCTCGGTGTGGTCGGCGCTGGACAGCGAGAGCAGGCCGACCTCCTCGTAGCCGGTGGCCGCCAGGCCCTTCTCGACCATCTCGCCGATCCCGGTGATGGAGCGCTCGCGGACCGGCCGGGTGATCATGCCGGCCTGGCAGAACCGGCAGCCGCGGGTGCAGCCGCGGAAGATCTCCACCGACATCCGCTCGTGCACGGTCTCGGCCAGCGGGACCAGCGGCTGCTTGGGGTAGGGCCACTCGTCCAGGTCCATGACCGTGTGCTTGGCGACCCGGAACGGCACGCCGGACCGGTTCGGCGCCACCCGGCGGATGCGGCCGTCCGGCAGGTAGTCGACGTCGTAGAAGCGCGGCACGTAGACGTTGCCGGTCTTGGCCAGCCGGAACAGCAGCTCCTCGCGGCCGCCGGGCCGGCCCTCGGCCTTCCAGGTCCGGATGAGGTCGGTGATCGCCAGCACCGCGCCCTCGCCGTCACCGACGACCGCGGCGTCCAGGAAGTCGGCGATCGGCTCCGGGTTGAACGCGGCGTGCCCGCCGGCCAGCACGATCGGGTGCTCCTCGGTCCGCCTCGCGGCCTCCAGCGGGATCCCGGCCAGGTCGAGCGCGTTGAGCATGTTCGTGTAGCCCAGCTCGGTGGAGAAGGACAGGCCGAACACGTCGAAGTCCTTGACCGGCCGGTGCGCGTCCACGGTGAACTGCGGGATCCCCTTCTCCCGCATCGCCTTCTCCATGTCCGGCCAGACCGAGTACGTCCGCTCGGCCAGCACGCCCTCACGCTCGTTGAGGACTTCGTAGAGGATCATGACGCCCTGGTTGGGCAGGCCGACCTCGTAGGCGTCCGGGTACATCAGGGCCCAGCGGACGTCGCAGGCGTCCCAGTCCTTGACGGTCGAGTTCAGCTCGCCGCCGATGTACTGGATCGGCTTCTGCACACCCGGCAGGACCGCTTCGAGCTGCGGGAACACGGATTCGACTGGCATCGGCTACTCGACCTTGGGCTTTCTGGGAGATTTCGGCGACGGTACTGACCTGGGGATCGCGCCGGCGATGTGACTCCAGTCACGCCGGCGGGCGGGCTACGCCGCGCAACCAGCCTAACGCTTGTGCGCAGGCTGTTCCCCGCGATCACCAGACGCCGGCCACCGCAGGCCCAGCAGATCACCGGACCGCGCTCACTGCACCGTGATCGCCGGCCGGGTGGACCGCAACCGCACATTCTCCACCAACCCGATGGCGATGAAGCTGGCGAACATCGAGGACCCGCCGTAGGAGACGAACGGCAGCGGGATGCCCGCGACCGGCATGATCCCCAGCGTCATCCCGATGTTCTCGAAGGTCTCGAAGGCGAACCAGCTGACCACCCCGGCGCACACCAGCATGCCGAACAGGTCGTCGCACTGCCGGGCGATGGCGATACCGCGCATGAGCAGCACCCCGAACAGCGCGATGAGGACCACCCCGCCGACGAAGCCCAACTCCTCCCCGGCGACCGTGAAGACGAAGTCCGTCTGCTGCTCCGGGACGTAGCGGCCGTTGGTCTGGGTGCCGTTGAACAGCCCCTTGCCCAGCACGCCGCCGGAACCGATGGCCAGCCGCGCCTGCGCGGTGTTGTAGCCGACGCCCTGCGGGTCCAGGTGCGGGTCGGCGAACGCCGCGAACCGGTTGACCTGGTGCTGGGCCAGCAGGTGCAGCTGGGTCGCGGCGACGGCGGCCAGCGCGGCGCCGGCGCCGAGGGCGGCCAGCCAGCGTCCGCTGGTGCCGGCGAAGACCAGCAGGCCGCCGGTGGCGACCAGGATCACCATCGCCGAGCCCAGGTCCGGCAGCAGCATGATGACGGCGGTCGGCCCTCCGGCGACCAGCGCGGCCGCGGCGATCCGGCGCGGGGTGACCGCGTCGTCCCGCTCCGACATCCCGGACAGCGCGCCCTTGGTCGGCGGCAGCGTCAGCACCACCGCCAGACCCAGGACCACCGCGACCTTGCAGTACTCGGCGGGCTGGATGGAGAATCCGCCGCCGAGTTCGATCCAGGACTTCGCGCCGTTCACCGTCGAGCCCAGCGGGCTGAGCACCGCGACCAGCCCGAGCAGCGCCAGCACGTAGAACACCGGCGTGACCGCGCGCACCCAGGCGTAGGACAGCAGCGAGGTCGCGGCCATCAAGACCACGCCGATCGCCAGGTTCATCAGGTGCCGCTTGAGGAAGAACTGCGGGTCGCCGCCGGTCAGGTTGGTGCGGCCGCGGGTGGCCGACCACACCAGGATCGCGCCGTAGACCGACAGTGCCAGCGCCGCGCCCAGCAGCGTCCAGTCGAAGCGGCGCAGCCGGTTGGAGCGGCGCCGGGTCTCGGCGACCGGCATGGCCATGCCCGCCGGGCCCTTGTTGATCGCGGGGTTCAGGGTCACGGCGCGCTCACTGATTCGTGGTGGGAGACGGCGACGGCGGCGGAGGCGTCGGCAGCGAGGTGGCCGGCGGAAGCGCGGGCAGCAGGCCGTCGGGACGTACCACCGGCAGCGCGGTCGGAAGTGTGCTGTTCGGGTTCGGGTGGCCCATGTCGACGCCGTAGATCGCGGCCAGGATCGCCGCCACCGACGGCCCCGAGGTCCCGACACCGGTGCCACCCTGGGAGACCATCATCGCCACGACGTAGCGCGGACCGGTATCGGTGCCCGCGTAGCCGACGAAGCAGGACGTGGTCTGCTTTCCATAGACTTCCGCGGTCCCGGTCTTGGCGTAGGTCGGGATCACGTTCTCCGGCCAGCCGGCGAAGGCCGGCCCGGCGGTGCCCTCCAGCGAGGTGCCGTGCAGCGCGTCCGCCAGGAACGCCAGCGTCGAGCCGGACAGCGGCAGCTTGCGGGTCACGATCGGCGCCATGTCCTTGACCACCTTGCCGTCCGGGGCGATGAGCGCCCGGCCGATCTGCGGCTGGTAGAGGGTGCCGCCGTTGGCGACGGCCGCGTACACCCGCGCCAGCTGCAACGGCGTCACCAGGTCGCCGCCCTGGCCGATCGCCGAGATGACGGCGTCGCCGGGCTGGTATTCGTAGCCGTCGGCGCAGTTCTCCTTGGCGATCGCCTGTAGGTACTGCGCGCGGGTCGGATCCGAGCCCGTCAGTTCGGGGTAGCCGTCCTTGGCCCGCTTGCACCAGATCCCGTGCATGTTGTTCCAGAGCGACTGCTTCTCCGCCCGGGTCTGGATTTCGCCGGCGGCCTCGCCGGGCAGGTCGATGCCGGTCTTGGAACCGAGACCGAAGGCGTGCGCCATGGTGGCGATCGGTTCCAGCGGGTGTGCGATCGGGTGGAGACCGCCGTCGCGCTGCCACATCTGGTAGGCGACGCCGTAGAAGACGGTGTCGCAGGAGACTTCGATCGCCTTCTTCAGCGAGATCGGGCCGTAGGACTCGCCCTCCATGTTGTGGAAGCTCTGTCCGCCGATGGAGAAGTTCGGCGAGCAGTCGTAGGTCCCGGTGCCGAACCCGTCCTGGAGCATCGCGGCGGTGGTCACGGCCTTGAACGTGGAGCCCGGCGCGAACTGGCCCTGATAGGCGCGGGACAGCAGCGGGGTGCCGGCCGAGGCGGAGGTCAGCGCGGCGTAGTCGGACTGCGAGATGCCGCCGGTCCAGACGTTGGGGTCGTAGGTGGGCGTGCTGGCCATCGCCACCACGCGGCCGGTGCGGGCGTCCATCACCACGGTGGCCGCCGAGTCGGCGGCGTACGGCTTGCCGTCGATCGGCGAGATCTGCGAGCGGGCCCGCTTCACGGCGTTGTTCAGCTCACGCTCGGCCACCGCCTGGATCCGGGCGTCGATCGAGGTCACCAGGTGGTCGCCGTTCACCGGCGGGGTGCTGGCCTGCGTCGACTGCGCGTGTCCGACGATGTCCACCGAGACCTGGGTCTGGCCGGCCTGGCCCCGCAGGTAGGAGTCGTAGGTCTCCTCCAGCCCGGCCCGGCCGACCAGATCCGAGCGCTGCATCACCTCGCCCTTGGCCTCGGCCGCGGTCAGCTCCTTCTCGGTGACCGGGGACAGGTAGCCGAGGATGTGCGCGGCGTTCAGGCTGTAGGGGGCCGGGAACCGGCGGACGGTGTCCGGGCCCGCGGTCACCCCGGGATACAGCTCGTGCTGCTCGGAGACGTCGAGCGCCTGCTGTACCGAGACGTTGCGGGCGATCGGGACCGGTTGCAGCAGCGAGCCGTTCCAGCAGGGCTTGGACACCTGCGCGGTGCACGGCCGGATCTCGGCGGAGATGGCCTGCGGCGTGGTGCCGAGCACCGAGGCCAGCCGGGCCAGGGTGGAGGCGCCGTGGTCCTTGGTGCCCAGCAGGGCGTTGCGGTCGACCGACAGGGTCAACGCCGACTTGTTGTCGACCAGCGGCCGGCCCAGGTCGTCGAGGATGTCCCCGCGCACCGCCGGAGTGATCACGGTGCGGACGTCGTTCGCGGCGGCGGCGTCCCGGAAGGTCTGGCCGGTCCGCACCTGGAGGTACCACAGCCGGGCGACCAGCGTCCCGAGCAGCGCCAGGACCAGCACCCGCAGCACCATCAGCCGCGCGCGCCGCCGGTCGGCCAGCCGACTGGAAGCGGAAGTCATCTATAACACCTGCGTACTGCCGGCCGAGGCGCGGCGATTCAGAGTCTTGACGCCCGGCAGGCGGCCGTGCGAGCGCTGCGCGGGCAGGCCGCGGGTCTCGCCGCGGCCGAGCACGAAGCCGACCACCGGGATCGCGAACGGGGCGAGCACGCCGGTGTACAGCGCGGACGCCGCGGCGGCGGCCAGCACGCCCTTGAACTCGCCGCTGCCGACCGCGAAGCCGAGCGCGGCGTACAGGACCGGCGAGAGCGCGGCCAGGCAGAGGACCATCAGGACCGGCCGCAGGACCGTGCCCTGCACCGCCCCGGCGGCGCGGCCGGCCAGGTAGCCGGACAGGCAGAGCACGAACGCCTGGCTGCCGATCGCGTGCGCGGCCGGCGGCGTGATGTCGGCGGCCAGGCCCAGCAGGAAGCCGACGAGCAGCCCGGTCTGCGGGCCGCGCGCGAAGCCGACCGCCGCGGTCACCGCCAGGAGCAGGTCCGGAGCGGCCAGCGGCAGGTGCACCGCGGACAGCAGCACGTCCTGTAGCGCCAGGACCAGGGCCAGGGCGCAGATCATGGCCAGGGAGCCGGTGAGTCTCAAGGGTCACACTCCTTCGGGGTCGGGCCGGGCGCCAGCACGGATCATCGGGCGGCAGTACAGAACGGTGCGCCGCCGGTGTCAGTGCGCCACCAGCGCGTCTCGCGGATCGGTGCGCGGCGGTTCCACCACGACGCCGACGGTTTGCAGACCGTCGTAGGCGACGTACGGCTTCACGACCGCGGTCCGGGTCAGCGCGCCGGGCGTGGGCTGCACCGAGGTCACGGTGCCCAGCGGCACGCCGGGTACGAACGGGGTGCCGCCGGCCGAACCGAAGGTCAGCACCGGCGTGCCGAGCGGGATGTCGGCCTGCGGGTCGAAGAACTGCACGCTGAAACCGCCGTCCCCGCCGCCGGTGGCCAGGCCGACCTGGCCGCCGCCGGCCCCGCCGGTGCCCGGGGTGCGCACCCCGACGGTGAAGCGCGGATCGTCGGCCAGCAGCACGGTGGCGGTGTCGTGGCCGACCGCGACGGTGCGGCCGACCAGGCCGTCGCCGTCCAGCACGGTCATCCCCGGCCGCAGGCCGTCCAGCGTGCCGGCGTCGATGGTCGCCGACCACGTGCCCTGCTGCTGCGGGGCGAAGGACAGGACCCGGGCCGGGATGGTCTTGAAGCCGCCGACCGTGGCGACATGCAGCAGCTTGTCGAGTTCGGCGGCCCGGGCCCGGGCGTCGGCGGCGGTCTCGGTCTGCACCCGCAGCGCCGCGTTCTGGGCCTTGAGCTGGGAGATCTCCTTCTGGTCCCGCTTGCTGTGGCCGAGTCCGTGCACGAAATCGCCCATCGGTCGCTCGGCTGCCGCCACGGATCGTTCCACGGGTCCGAACACCGCCTCGCCGCCGGAACGCAGCGGTTGCAGCGGCGAGCGCGACCCGGCCCGGGCGTCGACGGTGATCATGGCGAAGGCCGCCGCCAGCAGTACCGCCAGCAGCAGCCTCGTCCGCTTGTCCTCACGCACGCTCCCGCGCTACCTCCGCCCGGTACGACGACGGTTGTTCAGCGTGCCCAGCACCGGGGCCAGCGCCTCGAACTCCTCCAGGCAGCGGCCGGAGCCCAGGACCACGGAGTCCAGCGGGTTCTCCGCGATGTGCACCGGCATGCCGGTCTCCTCGCGGATCCGTTCGTCCAGGCCGTGCAGCATGGCGCCGCCGCCGGTGAGGACGATGCCGCGGTCCATGATGTCGCCGGCCAACTCCGGCGGGCACTTGTCCAGGGTGTCGCGCACGGCGTCGGTGATCGCCGTCACCGGCTCCTCGATCGCCTTGCGCACCTCGCCGGAGGACAACAGGATCACCTTCGGCAGGCCGGAGACCAGATCCCGGCCGCGGACCTCGGCGCGGGTCTCCTCGCCGGCGTCCCAGGCCGAGCCGACCGTCACCTTGATCTCCTCGGCGGTGCGGTCGCCGAGCAGGAGCGAGTACTCCTTCTTGACGTACTGGATGATCGCGTTGTCCAGTTCGTCGCCGGCCACCCGCACACTGAGCGCGGTGACGATGCCGCCGTAGGAGATGACCGCGACCTCGGTGGTGCCGCCGCCGATGTCCACCACCATGTTCCCGGTGGCCTCCTGCACCGGCAGCCCGGCACCGATCGCCGCGGCCATCGGCTCCTCGATCAGGTGCACGCTGCGCGCGCCGGCCGCGCTGGCCGCGTCCTCCACCGCGCGCTTCTCCACGCCGGTGATGCCGGACGGGACGCAGACGATGACCCGGGGCTGGGCCAGCCAGCGTCGCTTGTGCGCCTTTCGGATGAAGTAGCGAAGCATCCGCTCGGCGACTTCGAAGTCGGCGATGACCCCGTCCTTGAGCGGCCGGATCGCCACGATGTTGCCGGGCGTGCGGCCGATCATCTTCTTGGCCTCGGCGCCGACCGCGAGCACCGAGCCGGTCGTGGTGTCCACCGCGACCACCGAGGGTTCATTCAGGACGATGCCTCGGCCGCGTACGTACACCAGGGTGTTCGCGGTCCCGAGGTCCACCGCGATGTCCCGACCGATGACCGCCATCCCGGAGCCCATGCGCGATCCTCATATTCTTCTCGCTCGGATGTTGCAGAAGTCTTGCCGTCGGTGTCGGCGACACGGCGCGGATGTGCGGCGCCTGCGACCGATCCTAACCAGCGTTATGCCCGATAGATCCCCGAGCATCCGGTTCACCCCGAAGCGGTACGCCCGAACGGGTGAGAATGCTTATGTCAGGGGGCTGGTGGGCCTGGATGCGGCATTTCATGGCTTGCCCGCCATCCGGGGTGAGTGGGTGGGCCGGTGGGTGGGTGGCGCGGCGTGGCTCGCGACTCATACAACTCTTGCCGCGTGTCACGGCGCCTGGCGTCACGGCGCTCGGTGCCCAGTGTCGCGGGTGCCTGGTGTCACGGCGCTCGGTGTCACGGTGCCTGGATCGTCAGCCCGCGCGGCGGACGCCGGCCCACCGACTCCAGATTCCGGCACACGGCGAGCATGGCGCCGGCCGCGGCGAGCGCCGCACCGAGCGCGAACGCCTGCGCGGCCCAGTAGGCGGCGTTGTTGCGCGCCAGCTCCGAGGTCGCGCCGTGGTAGCGCACGAAGTAGGCCGCGCCGACGGCCAACGCGGCGGTCGCGACGATCAGCAGGACGGCGTACAGCAGACGCTGGCCGGGGCTGCTGCGGCTGACCGCGGGCCCCGGTCGCACCAGACCGATCTGCGCCGCCACCGCCAGCCCGAGCAGCCCGACCGCCAGCGCGAGCAGGTCGGCGGCGACCGTGTCGGAGACCCGGTGCCAGTCGGCCGCCACGGTCGCCACGCCGGCGAAGGCCGCACCGGGCAGCGCGAGCACGGTCACCGGGACGTACCAGCGGCGGCTGACGACGATGAGGGCCGCGAAGAACAGGCCCATCGCGGCGGCGGTATGGCCGGAGGGCAGGGTGTTCGGGGCTTGGTAGGGGGTCAGGGCGGTGTGGGAGGCGGCCGCGACGTGGGATGCCGCTGCGGCGCGGGCGGTGACCGCGGCGTGGGCCGCCATACTCGCCGCCTTCACCACGCCGGCCGGAGTGGCCGCGTTCGCCCGAACCAGGTTGGCCGCGGTCACGTGGGCCGCACGAGCCGCCTGAGCAGCACCCGCGGCCTCCGCCCCCAACGCCGGCCGACTGGGCAACGTCGCCTTCAAAAACCGGGCCGCGACCACCGCGCCCCCGGCCGTCAGCACCCCACACAGCGCCAGCAGCAACCGCCGCCGCAACAACCCGACCGCCCCGATTACGACCAGCGACACCCCGAAGCTCTCAGCGGTCAGCCGGTTCAGCCACCGGTCGGCGTCCCCGTACCAACTCCCACTGCGATGCTCCCGGGCCCCGGCCAACGCCGCGTTCTCGAAGTCCTGCCCCCACCGCGTCCGCACGGCGAGCAGGTAGACCACGAACACACCGGCGACCGCGACCAGCGCGCCGGCCACCAGCCGGTTGCGCAGGTCACGTCGGGAACCGACAGTCGCCGTGTGACGGTCCACGGCCAGGGCCTCGGGGTAGAACATGCCTGGGGCGTACCCGGCAAGACGGCGCTGGTGGCGCACATTGCGCCAAACCGGTGAAAGAACTGTTTGTCGAGTACTCGGCACGGCGTGCCGAAAGCCTGAAGGCACCCCTTTCAGTACGGGTACGCGACTACGCTCCGCGCCCAGCTGTCCAACCCCGGCAGCGCCGCCTCGATCTCGCCCGGCTCGACGAACGTGGCAATCAGCTGGCAGTCGACGTTGTCGCGACGCCAGTAGTACACAACACGCGCAACCACCGCTCCGCTCTCACGATCGGTATACGTGAAGCGCTTCGCCCGCACCCCGCTCGCGCCACCCGCGTACTCGAACGTCTCGACCTGCGGCGGCTGGACGTTGTCCGGGTCGAAATCGCCGACGAACAGGCGGTACGCCTTCTTGATCGGCAGCTCTGCCGCGAACATGTTGAACGAAGCCGGGATCGGCGCACGATTCAGGTCGTGGAAGAACAACAACGACGTGCGTGCCATCCTGTCGTTGAAGGTGTCGTACGCGACCTCGATCAACCGCGCGGTCCGGGCCTGCCAATCGGGATCCGGCCTGGCAGCGTCCCCGTCGTGGAAGTCCGCCCAGATCGCGAGAGCACCGCTGGCTGCCCACGCCGCGGCATCCTGCCAGAAACCGCGCTTGTCAGGGAGGGCTTCGGGAAGAGTCAGCCATTTGCGCCGCGGCGGGATGTCCAGCACCACCTGAGGCGGCAGCGGTGTCGGCTCCGCGGGCTTCTTCATCGGGGCCTCCGGGCGAAGCGGTTCATTGGATCTTCCATGCGAATGTGGACATCATGGCGTCGAAAAGCTCTACCAGGGCGTCGGCCACCTGGTCATCGGGCACGCCGCCACCCGGAGTGGAGAACGTCACCGTAAGCCAGCGCCGATCGTCGTTCGGGATCGGGAAGGCATAGTCGACGTGGCGGGTCGCGACGTCGACGATCTCGCCCCGAGCCGCGTCAGCGGCCTGGGTCCGTTCCACTCGCGCGCCGACCGAGCCGTCGATGTCGGCCAGGGATCCGTCGGCGGCAAGTTGGCCGCTCAATGTCAGCGCCGCCAACGCGTCCACCTCCCCCTGCATGAACAGCCCGCCGACGATGAACGACGCCGCCACCGTCACACCGTGCAGCTCCTCCACCGGGAGGTACAGGTCAATGCCGTTGTCCGCCTTGGCCTTCCGGACGATCTCCCGGACGGTCTCCTCGATCTTCCGACGCTCCGCCGGGAACGCGTCGCGCTGAAGCCGCGCGAACATCCGGTCCGTGATGTCCTCAACCGCTTTGTCCAGCGGTTGCGAGAGCGAGACCCTGATCCAGCCGGGCGGCAGCAGAATGGTGTAGCCGTGCGGCACGGTCGCGAGCGCTTCCCCGGCCCTCACCATGATCCGGCCTTCACGTTCCAGTTCTGCGGGGTCAGGCTCCGGGACCAGTTGTAGTACCCGGACTCGCCGAAGAACGGCGCCGTCGAGCCGGCGACCTTGTCCCACGTATCCGAGGTGGCACCGGCCAAGAAGCTGACCTTCACCTTGGTCAGACTCGACTCAAGCTTCGTGACGTCGTCGACGACGTGCGGCGAGACTCCCGCAATCTCAGCGCGCACACTCTCAGCCCACGTCTTGCACGCCGCCGCGCCCTGTTCGCCGTGCAGCAGCGCCTGCAACGACGGCTTGCTGAACCGCTCCGTGATCTGCTCCCAGGTGTTCGCGATCTTGGCCTTGCCCATGAGGCTGAAGTCGATGTCGTCGAAGTTGTGACCAGCCTTAAGCAACTTACTGATGCGGGCCACCTCAGCGGCGTTGGCCTTCGTCGCCAGATCGTCGATGGCCCCTATGCCATGCCTCGCCTGGTCTATTTTCCCAGGGTCTGTACTGGTATCCACGATCTTCTGCAAATCAGCTAGCTTCGACTCGTTCTCCGCCAGCACATCCCCCGCGGCCTTCTCACCGGCCTTGCCCACAATCGCGGGGTCCTTGAGCACCGTCTCCAGCGCCCCTCGCGACTCCTCCAACGCCTTGCCGGCGAACTTCCCCATCCCGAACGTCGCCAGCGCGAACACATCCAGCCCCACGTCGAACCACGACCCGCTGCCGGACACGGCCAGCACGATGTGCCCGGCCAGCGATCCGATCGTGGCGAGCAGCGCGATGGTGGCCAGGATGTTGAGTCCCGGGACGAACAGGGCCACGATCGCGCACGCGGTCGCGATCCACCCGAGCGCGTTGCAGGCGTCGCTGACCCAGCGCGCCGCATAGTGGTTGAACTTGTCCCAGAACCCGTCCGTCAGCCCGTCGCCGTGCTCGCCCTCGCCGATCGCGTCGCGGCGGCGGCGTGCGGCGGCGTGCAGCGTGTCGAGAACCCCTTGCAGCTGGCCCTGGAGCTTGCTGATGTCGCCGTGTGCCTGGTCCAGCGCTTGCTGCTGGGCTGGGTTCGGCGGTTGGTGCTGGTTGTGGCTGCCCGAGACCAGCCCGGGAGTGTTAGCCGTGACCTGGTCCTGCTGCGTGGCGGCCTGCTTGCGCAGCGACTCCGATTCGGTCTGCGCGCTCTCCAGCTCCGTGGCCCAGCCGCTCAGCTCGCCGGAGGCGGTGCGGTAGCGATTCTCGGCCTGGTTGAGCTGGTCGGCCAGGGTGCCGGCGGTCGAGGAGATCGTTCCGGCGTACTTGCCTTTCAGTTCGCTCTGCTTAGCGGCGGCGATCTTGCGCATCGCCGTCACCTGGTCGCGGATGGAGTCCGCCACCCGGCCCAGGAGGGCTGCCTCGGCCCGGACGGCGCCGGGGTCGCCGGGAACCGGGTCGCGGCCGTCCGGGGTGAGCGGAGTCCAGTCCGCTGCGCGCGGCGCCATCAGTGGCTCCCGGCCGGCGACGGCGGGTTGTTGTCGTCGTGCAGCGCCTTGGCCAGTTCCTGGTCGGCTTGCTGGAAGTAGCCGGTGGTCGTCGTGACCATCTTCAGCAGGGCATCGATGGACCCCTCAAGCTTCTCGCGGTGGATGCTCCAGTTGTTCTGGAAGCCGTCCATCGCGCCCTTGACCTCGCCGGAACCCCAGATATCGCCGTCGTCCAGCTTGTGGATCTCGGCACTGAGGCCGACGAACTCCTGCTTGACGAACGTCAGGTTCTTCTCGAACTCGCCCAGTATGTCGTAGTTGACAGTCAGGTCTGGTCCGCCCACTTCCTGTGTCTT
>NZ_JAAFZA010000178.1 GCF_015356865.1 Catenulispora pinisilvae | reverse complement strand
CCCCTCGCCCGGCCCGTCACCGGCGCCGACGCCCGCCCCGCCGCCCGGCCCGGACCCGGCGATGCAGCGGCTGAACAGCCAGCAGGCCAACGCCGCGGCCGACCTGACCAAGGCCGGCAACGACCTGGACGCGGCCGTGAACCTGCGCAACAGCCAGGAGCAGGCGGTCGCCAGCGCGATCAACAACGTCGTCGACCACGACGGCCTGAAGGAGAGCTTCTGGGACTGGGTCGGCGACGTGGTGGCCGACATCGGCCACATCGCCGGGGTCATCGCGGCCATCGCCGGCGCCGCGCTGTTCGTCCTGGGCATGTTCACCGGCGTCTCCGAGCTGCTGATCGCGGTGGTGACCGTCATAGCGGCGGTCGCGGCGGTGACCGCGCTGGTCTGCGACACCGTGTCCGCCATGGACGGCCGCGGCACCTGGCTGGACGTCGGCATCGACGTGCTGGGCGTGCTCTCGCTGGGTGCGGGCAAGCTGCTCGGCGCCGGGGTCAAGGCCGGGGCGACCGCGGCGCGGGCCGAGGCCGGCGCCAAGGCGATCTCCACCTTCAAGGAAGCCTGGATCAGCGGCGAGGACTGCGCCGGCGCGTGGGAGGTCGCGGCCAAGGCCAGCGGCGGGCTCAAGGGCGCGGACGCGTTCAAGGCGGTGGCCGAGGGCGCGGACAACCCGTGGTTCCCGAACGCGATGAAGACCCTGTTCAACCCGGTCGCCCTGCACGCCGCCGGTCCGGCGGACATCATGGCCGGGCTGCGGGGCGCGGCGGGCTCCTCGTACGGGATCAAGACCCTGGCGCTCGGCGGCGCCTGGGCCGGCAGCCAGGTGATCCCGCTGGCGCTAGGCTGGTCCAACCTGGGGACCCCGCCGCAGCAGTGGCTGCCGTGGGAGCACGGAAACAACCCGTGGACGGAGCCGGACCTCTTCGGGGAGGCCAAGAAGAGCCCGGTCGTCGGCATGAACGGGATCCCCGGCGTCAACTGGCAATGGCAAGCGGCCGGCTGAGCCGGACGACAACCGAACTGGACACGAGGGCGATGGCGCACACACCGGCTGACATCACGGAGCTGCTCGACCAACTGGGCTCGTCCGACCTGGCGGCCCTGGCGGCTGCGGGGTTCCGGATCGAGGAGCTGCGTACCTTGGCGGCGACGCCATACGGCGCCTCGCAGGTCGAGGCGGTGCTGCTGTGCCACACCTGCGCCGTGGGCCGCGAGCCGACCGACGCCGAGCGGTCCGCGGCGCAGACCGCGTTCCGCCGGATCGGCCACGGCCCGCGGCCCGACGGGGCGCGGGACATGCAAGCCGAGCGGGCCGCCGCCGCGAAAGTCAAGACGCGGCCGGCCGTCAGCGCGGGCGGCGGGAAGACCCGTCCGGAGCGCTCGCCGGTCGCGGCGTGGGGCACGGCGTTCGCGGTACTCGTGGTCGCGGTGGCGGTCACCCTCGTGGTGGCGATGTACGTCGGCCGGCCGGCCGCGCTCGGCATCGGCTTCGTCGGCCTGCTCGCCATCGGCGGCACCGCCATCCGCTTCCCCGCCTCCACCCGCAGCGGTGTGAACATCGCCGCCGGGCTGACCGTGGCCGGGCTCGTCGCCCTGGTGGTCGCCGCCGTCGGCGGTCCCTACCTGGGACTGCGCTACAGCGGCACGCAAGCCTCGGCCACCTCGGTCAACGCCGCCGCCCACACCAGCAGCCACGGCGGCGGCCGCACCCTCGAATGCGCGGTGCAGGCCCCCGACGGCAAGACCGTCGATCTGAAGTCCTGCCCGGACTCGGTCACGAACGTCGGCACCGCCACGGTGCCCGCGTTCACCTACGTGTACGACCCGAACGGTCACCAGGACCCGGCGCTGGGCGCCAAGTCCGATCAGGGGACCGGTTCGCAGTACGCGCTCATCGCCGCGATCGTCGTGGCCGCCGCACTGGCGGGCCTGGGCATCGCGCGCTCTCGCCCACAAAACTGAGGCTTCTGCTATGAACGGCCCCGAAACCGACGCCGGGCAGCCCGACGCCGGCGCCGCGCCGGTCCCCGGCGCTCCCCCCATACCCCGCGACTACCGCATGGCCGTCCCGGCCGGCTGGCACCGCGTCGTGCTGGACCCCCAGTTCTGGGACCGGCAGATCGGCAAGGTGGTCGATACCCAGACCGCGGGACGCGACGACCTCCCGCTGGTCAAGGCCCGGCTCACCGAGCTGATCCGGGAGCAGGCGAAAGCCGCCTATGACAACGGCGGCGTGGCGATGTACCTGTCGACGATGCGGATCGGCGACGTGCCGCTGTCGGCCTCGGCGATCATCACCTACGTCCCGGCCCTCGGCCGGACCCTGCCCGCCCTGGACCAACTGGCGATCAACTACGCCGCCGCCGGCCACGAGGCGACGATGGTCGAGCTGCCGGCCGCCGGCCTGGCGCTGCGCCGCCGGTACCGCGAGGAACTGGTCTGCGACCCCAAGGACGGCAAGGGGGTCCGGACCCTGGTCACCACCATCGTGGAGTACCGGCTGACCATCCCCAACACCCCCAACCAGGTGGTCGTCACCTTCTCCACCCCGGTCGAGCCCATCGCCGACGTCATGGCCGAGCTGTTCGACACCATCGCCGGCACCTTCGGATGGACCTACTGACCATGAGTATCGCGATCACTGACCTGACCGTCGACATCGGCGTCCCCGGCGGCGCGATCCAGCTGCCCGTCGACGACTCGCTGACCCGGGCCGACCTGGAGAGCTGGGCCGAGTCCGTGGCGTTCAGCCGTCTGGCCCCGAACACCCCCCGGGACGTCGTGGCCGCGCTGTCCGAGGCGCTGCTGACGGCCGCGGCCGACTCCCACACCCGAAGGCCCGCGCTCGCGTTCTCGTTCTGCCCGCAGCCCGAACACGGCGAGCTGGCCCGGATCGAGGTCCGGGGCCTGAAGGCGGACGCCGGCCTCACGGTGGAGGAGCTGGCCGGCTACTTCGGCAGGACTCTGTCCATCTCGCTGGAGCAGCCCGAGACCACCCGTGGCGAGCTCCCGATCGGGCAGGCGGTCCGGGCCAGGCACCGCTTCCAGGGCAGCATCGACGAGTTCGGCGAGGGCCCGGTCCTGCAGACCGTCGCCTACGCGATCCGGACCGAGGGCGTGGACGGCGTGCTGCTGTTCACCGTGACCTGGCAGGCGCTGTTCTTCAGCGACGAGCTGTTCGAGCTGGCCGACAAGCTCGCCGCGACGTTGCAGTACACGCGGCCGAAGCGCTGACGGCGCGCTCGCTGCGCGAAACGCACACCGCCGGCGCCACTTCCACGGTCCCGCCCGATCTGGTGGTGCTGCTGTCGGTGTCCGGACTCGGCTGAGCCGCGACCCGGCGGGCTACCGGGCCGGCCACCGACCGAGCAGCCGAGCTCAACGCCCCTGCGCGATGACCTTCTCCAGCGCCGCGAAGCACTCCTCGATGCAGGTGCGCATATCGCCGACGTCGCTGCGCACCCACTGCGCGAACGCCGACCGGAAGACGGCGATGCCGGCATCCGCCGTCAGCCGCGCGTCCGGATCCGGGACGCCCCGCGCGCGCAGCGCCTCGGCCAGGGCCTCGGCGATCTTGCCCATCTTGGCGCATTCCCGCTCCTGAAGCTCGGAGTGCGCGTCGATGATGACCTGGCGGGCCCGGGACATGGGGTGCCGCTCGTCGAAGAAGGCGGTGACCGCGGACAGCGCCGCCTCGACCGCGCCGAGCGGGGTGGCCTCGGGCGGGGCGGAGGTGAGCGCTTCGACCATCATCGCCCGCAGCTCTTCCCCGCCGGAGAACAGGACCTCGCGCTTGTCGCTGAAGTGGCGGAAGAAGGTGCGCTCGGTCAGACCGGCACGTTCGGCGATCCCGGCGACCGTGGTCTGGTCGTAGCCGTGCTCGGCGAACAATTCCATGGCGGCTTCTTGGAGACGTCCTCGGGGGTTCGACGGCCAGCGACTCATGGCCCCATGATAGTTGATGACAGAGACTGACATCAGTGTTAGCCTGACTGATGTCAGTCTCTGTCATCACAGGCCCGGGAGGCCACCATGCGTGTTTTCGTCACCGGCGCGTCCGGACACATCGGTTCGGCCGTCGTCCCCGAACTGCTCCAAGCCGGACACCAGGTCGTCGGGCTGGCCCGCACCGACGCCGCGGCCGAGCGGACCGCCGCCCGCGGCGCCGAGGTGCACCGCGGCGACGTCTTCGACCCGGACTCCTACCTCGACGCCCTCGACGCCGCCGACGGCGTCATCCACCTCGCCTACGACCACTCCTTCACCGACATGGCGGACGCCGCGGCCAAGGACCTGAGCGCCACCAAGGCCATCGGCGAGCGCCTGGTCGGCACCGGAAAGCCCCTGGTCACGACCGCCGGCACGCTGGGGCTGGCCCGGCACGCCCCCGGCGTGCTCGGGCTGGAGGAGCACACGGTGCACGCCGGCCCGCGCGTCGACGCCGAGAACGCGGTCATCGCGCTGGCCGAACGCGGCGTCCGCTCCTCGGTGGTGCGCCTGGCCCCGCTGGTCCACAGCGATCTGGACCACCACGGCTTCGGCCCGACCCTGATCCGCATCGCCCGCGAGAAGGGCGTCGCGGCCTACGTCGGGGACGGCGCCAACCGCTGGCCGGCCCTCAACACCCGGGACGCGGCCCGGATCTACCGGCTGGCGCTGGAGTCCGCGCCCGGCGGCACCCGACTGCACGGCGTGGAGAACGAGGGATACGCCTTCCGCCTGATCGCCGAGACCATCGCCGAGCGCCTCGGCGTCCCGACCGCGTCGATCACCGCCGACGACGCCGCCGCGCACTTCGGCTTCCTCGGCTTCGTCGTCGGAGCGGACAACCCGACTTCGAACGCCGTCACCCGCAAGACGCTCGGCTGGGAGCCGGAGCACGTCGGTCTGATCGAGGATCTGAAGCAGGACCACTACTTCGTGGAGCAGTGAAACCGGTAGAAGGTCCGGAACAGGACAGGCACCGGCCCCGACGCCTCCCTCAAAGCGCCGGGGCCGGTGCCGCCCTCTCTTCGGTCAGGTTCAGGAGGTGGTCACCGCCGTGTCGTCGATGACAGAGTTCGTGGTTCCGCCGCTGGTGTCGGTCTCGGAGCCGGTGAACTTCAGCGTGATCGTCTGTCCCGCGTAGGACGAGAGGTCGGCGGTCTGCTGCGAGTAGCCCGAGGCCGCGTTCAGGTTGGAGAACGAGCCGACGGTCGCCAGCACGGTCCCGGCGGAGTTCAGGACCTGCGCCTTGAACGTGTCCGGCTTCGCGGTCGTCGTGTTCTCCGTGGTGTCGATGTGCAGCCAGTAGGTCAGGGTCGCCGTGCAGCCGGCCGGGATGGTCACCGGCTGCGCGACGGTGTCGGTGTCCTTGCTGCCGTTGCCGTTGAACCAGGCCACCCACGAACCGGAGTGCGCCGGCTCAGCCGACGTCGCCTTGGTGATCGGGGTGAAGCCGAGCGTTGAGGACTGGGTCCAGAAGGTCGCGCCGGACTCGAAGCCCGGGTTGGCCAGCAACTGCGCGCCGGTGCACGTCCCGCCGCCGGAGCCGGTGACGGTCAGCGAGTACGACGCCGTGTGCGATCCCGAAGACGCGGTCCCGGTGATGGTGATCGGGTACGTGCCGGCCGGGGTCGTGGCGGCCGTGGAGACGGTCAGCGTCGAGGAGGCCCCCGAGCTCACCGAGGCCGGGCTGAAGGCGGCGGTGGCGCCGGACGGGAGCCCGGAGGCGGTCAGCGAGACCGACTCCGCCGATCCGGACGTGACCGAGGTCCCGACCGATACGGTTGCCGCAGAACCCTGACTCACCGACCCGGACGCCGGCGAGGCCGAGATCGAGAAGTCGTTGGCCGGCGGCGGCGGGGTGGACGCCGAGGCCGGGCTCCAGTAGTCACCGGCCATGACGATCATGACCAGGGTCTTGATGGTCTCGCCGTAGTAGCCGTCGCCATAGGGGTTGGTCTGGAGGTAGCTCCAGATCTTGTCGGTCCACGCCTGGTCCCCGGCGGCCATCGCCGACGGGCCGATCGAGTCCCCGGCCTCCTCGGCGACGTCCGAGGTGTTGTAGCCGGTGCAGTTCAGGTTCAGGTGCGGGTAGACGTTCGCCGGGTTGTCGCCGGAGACCTGCTTGGCGCACGCCTCCCACTTCTTCGCGTCGCCGAGCTCGAAGGAGGCCACCGAGGAGCCGTTCAGCAGCGCGTCGGTCCCCATGTGCCAGGGCACCCGGATCGAGTTGTAGCCGACGATGTTGTCCGGCTGGTCCTCCTGGTAGTTCGCCGGGGCGGGCTTGGGGCTGCCGCCGTCGGCGCCGACCACGAAGTCCGACAACAGGCCGGCGGATGAGGAGTAGTTGCTCACCAGCGAGCTGTCGACCGCCTCGGTCCGGGAGATGACCTTGCTCCAGTCGTGCGAGGTGTCGTACGCCGCGAACGCCCGCAGGTGGTCGATCATCTGGTCCGAGGGCCGGGTGTCGGTGTTCGGGCCGTCGTCCTCGCACTTGAGGTGGCCGTCCGGAGCCACATCGTGGTTCCAGAAGTTAGTGAGCCAGGTCTTGGCGTCGCTGGTGTACCCGCCCCACTGCTCGTCGGCGAGGATCAGGCCGTAGCCGATGTCCAGGTCGCCGTCGGTGGCGCCGTCCGGCGTGCCGGAGCTGTAGTACTTGCAGCTCTTGCCGTCCAGCTGCCACTGCATCAGGCCGTACTGGTCCTCGTGGTCCTTGACCAGCTGCCACAGACCGTTGAACTCGGTCTGCGCGCCGGCGTCGTATCCGGCCATCAGCGGCACGATGTTCATGCCGTAGCCCTGGCCCTCGGAGACCGGGCCGTTGTTGGTGGCGTCGCCGTCGCCCTTGGTGGAGACGTAGTACTCGTTGCTGGCGCAGCCGTGAACGAGATAGGTGGACTTCCAGGAGTCGTACTGTTTCTCCACGGCGGCGTCCCGGGTGGCCTGCGAGGCCGACGGCATGACGCCGACCTTGTAGGTCTGGTGCTGGGGGAACGCGTAGTTCGGTCCGGCGGCGTGGACGGCGGCGCTCTGGGTGGCGGCGAGCGCCACGCATCCGGCCAGGGTGCTGATTCCGGTCGCCAGGCTGAGCACCCGCTGCGTGCGGCGTTTCACAGTGCTCGATCCTTTCTGCGGTGGGGGTGTGGGGATTCAGCTGATCTGCAGGGCGGTGTCGTCGGCCACGAAGGTGGTCGTGCCACCGCTGGTGTCGGTCTCCGAGCCGGTGAACTTCAGCGTGACGGTCTGACCGGCGTAAGCGGAGAGGTCGGCGGTGCGCTGGGTGTAGCCGTCGGCCGCGTCGAGGTTGGAGAACGAGCCGACGGTCGCGAGCACGGTTCCGGAGGAGTTCAGGACTTGCACCTTGAACGTGTCCGGTTTGGCCGTGGTCGTGCTCTCGGTGGAATCGATGTGCAGCCAGTAGGACAGCGCCGCGGTACAGCCGGCCGGGATCGTGACGGCCTGCGCGGCGGTGTCGGTGTCCTTGCTGCCGTTGCCGTTGAACCAGGCGACCCACGAACCGGAGTGGGCCGGTTCAGCCGACGTCGCCTTGGTGATCGGGGTGAAGCCCAGCGTGGAGGTCTGGGTCCAGTCGACGGCCCCGGACTCGAAGCCCGGATTCGTGAGCAGTTGGGCTGGTGTGCAGGAAGTCCCGCCCGACGAGTTCACCGTCAGCGAATAGCTCGCGGTGTGCGTCGCGGATAGGGCGGTACCGGTGATGGTGATCGGGTAGGTCCCCGCCGGGGTGGTCGCCGCGGTCGCGACGGTCAGCGTGGACGAGCCCCCGGCCGTCACCGAGGCCGGGCTGAACGTCGCGGTGGCGCCGGTCGGCAGGCCGGAGGCGGTCAGGGCGACCGATTCCGCGCTGCCGCCGACCACGGAGGTGGACACGGTCGCGGTCGTCGAAGAACCCTGCGTCACGGTCCCGGCGGCCGGAGAATCGGTGAGCGAGAAGTCGTTCGTGACGCCGGTCCCGGTGCCCGCGGCCACGTCGGTCTTGGCCGCGTTCCAGCCGTACAGGCTCACGACCGGCGTCGCGCCCTGGAGGTCGGCGGACTTGTAGGTGGCGGTCAGGGTCTCGGACTCCCCCGGCCACAGCGTGACGTCGTTGTCGCCCCAGACCGCCGAGGTCACCTCGTTGTCGCCGGACAGCTCCGCGCCCGAGGCCGTGCCGCGCCGCAGGTCCGCGCGGAGCAGGAAGCCGACGGTCGGCGTCGTGGACTTGTTGGTGACGGTCACCGTGACCAGGCTGTCGGCGCCGTTCGGACCGGGCTGGCTCTTGGTCGAGGCGGTCGCGGAGACCGTGGCGGCCGGCAGCTTCTGCAGGGCGCTGAGATTCGCGTAGGAGCTCATCGTGGCCTGCGGGTTGCCGCCGCCGGAGGGGATGGTCGAGCCCCAGTTCACCGCGTCCGGCGTGGTCGAGTCCCAGTAGACGTTGCGGTCGACCACATTGCCGTTCTGCTTGACCAGCAACTCGACGAAGTAGACCGTGTTGGAGGCGCTGGGCAGCTTCGGCGTGAGCACCTTGTTCTGGACCTTCTGCGAGGCCAGAGACAGCGAACCCGACGTCTGGTCGTCGAGCAGGGTGCCGGCGGTGTTGTAGACCTTCGACTCGACGGTGACGCCGGACTGGGTCTGGCCGGACAGGTTGTCGACCGTCACGGTGTGGTTGTCGAGCGTGTAGATCGCGTGCAGGGAGCGGTTCGCTTCCTGGGCGCCGAAGTAGGCGCCGGCCTGGTCGTAGTCGTTGTTGTAGAGCGACCAGAGCAGCGTCGGCCAGCCCTTGTTCATCTGCCAGTAGATGGTGCCGGTCGAGGGCTGCGTGGCGTTGGTGGAGTGCGCGATGAAGGCTTCGAACTGCGCGCGGGTGTCTTCGTAGTTCTGGGCCTGCGCCTCCTGCACGTACTGCGCCAGGCTCGACCAGGATCCGTAACGCTTGGAGATGGCCTGGTCCAGGTTGTAGAGCGTGCCGAAGTCGTAGCCGCTGTGGCCGGTGCCCTCGTAGTTCGTGTGGTACTGGTTGGCGCCGGTGCTCTGCCACAGGGCGGACTGGTCCGAGGCCGACAGGAAGCGGTTGATCGAGTCCATCGTCGGCACGGTGTCGCCCGCGCTCTGTTCGGAGTCGAAGCCCCAGGCACCGCCGGCGTTGGTCAGCGTCGAGTCGCCGGACGGGTAGTGCGAGGTGTCGTACCAGTAGTTGGCCGGGACCCAGTCATAAGGACCCTCCTTCTCGCCCGACACCCCGAGCTGGTCGCTGGAGTTGTATTCGGCCGAGGAGACGAACGGACCCGGGTAGTCGGCGGCGGCGAAGCCGTTCAGCGCCTCGGATTCCTGCGTCGAGGACGGCGCGTTGTCGCTCCACTGGAAGCTGAAGATGCTCGGGTGGTTGCGCCAGACGGCGCCCTGGGTCGTCGCTGTGTTCTGATACACCGTGCCGGCCGAGCCGCTGTTCTCCCACTCGTCGCAGCACTGGTAGCCGACGTTGACCAGGATCCCGGCGGCGTCCATCTGCTGGTAGAAGTCCGGCGGCAGGAAGTGGCCCTCCAGCCGGATGGCGTTCAGGCCCATGGACTTCATCAGGGCGATCTGCTGCGCGGTGTCCGCCGGGTCGTAGCGCAGGAACAGGTCCGGATCCCAGCCGCCGCCGCGGATCACCAGCGGCTGGCCGTTGATGCCGAACTGCCGGACCCCGGAGGACGCGGCGCTCCCGGACCCGACCAGGTCCGAGCTGACGGTCCGGATGCCGAAGGTCTCAGAGGTCGAATTCAGGACGGTCGCGTTCTGCGCGACGGAGGTGGCGAGCGTGTAGAGCGGCTGCGCGCCCATCTGGTACGGCCACCAGATCTGCGGCGAGGACAGCGTCAGCGCCGGGTAGCTCGCCGGCGTGAAGGTGACGGTCGAGGTCGCGTCGGCGGCGACGGTGACGTTCTGCGTCACCGAGATCGGCGACCCGCCGCCGGGCGGGGTGAGGGTCACGGTGACCGCGCCGGTCTGGGCCGAGCCGGTGACGTTGACCACCGACGCCTTCACGGTCAGCGCGCTGCTGGACAAGTTGTCGGCGGTGTCCTGGTTCACGTGCGCGTCGTCCACGATCAGCGGGCCGCCGGTCTCCAACTGCACCGGGAACTGGATGCCGGTGTTGTTGTCCGGCGGGATCTGGGTCCAGTCCACGTCGTCCAGCGTCAGCATCGACTTCGGGTTGTTCGGGTGCATCTCGATGGCCAGCGAGTTGGTGCCGCTGACGAGTTTGGAACCGATGTTGAAGACGTTCTGGACGTAGTCGCCGGTGACCGTCGAGGACGAGGCCACCTGCGAGCCGTTGACCCAGACGTCGGCCGAGCCGACGACGCCGTTCAGGATCAGCCGCGCGCCCTGGCCGCTGGGCGGCGCGGTGAAGTCGGTGCGGTACCACCACGGGACCGAGAACTGCGCGATGGTGTCCGCGCCGATCTTGGTCATCTGCCCGAAGCAGCTCTTCATGTTGCTGGAGAAGTAGACGTTCGGGCACGCGCCGTTCTGGAGCAGGGCATTGATCTCGGTGCCCGGCGCTCCCCCGCCGTCGTTGGCGACGGACAGCCACCCGGAGGTGGAGAAGCCCGGCGTGGAGATCTGCGAACCGCTCTGCGTGGCGGTCGCGCTGGTGAGGACCTTCCAACCGGTGGCCGCGCCGAGGTTCTGGATCGCCGTGGAGCCGGTGGCCGGATCGGCCGCGGCCCGCGGCGTCGCGGCCGGTGGGCTCAGGGCGCCTTGCGAACCACTGCCGGCCGTCGCGAGTTGGACGGTTCCGGCGAGGACCGCGCAGACGAGTGCGACGGCCCCGAACGCGCGGGTCGCGGTGCGGCGGGTGCGGAGCGTGTCTCTGGATCTCATGCCCGACTCCTCGTGGGCTTGGCGGATGACGCAGAGTGCTACGGAGCTGGAACAGTGCGCGAACGATTTAGGAAAGCTTCCTAACGAGATCGGGGCGTACGCTACTCACCCCCCGACCAGGTCGTCAAGAGTCTGTGAAAGGTCCTTAACCAGAAATGGTGGAAGCGGCCGCCGGGTCGCCGGAATCCAGGAACTCCACCAGCGCGAGCGCCGCGAGCAGCAGGACGGCGAACGTCAGGACAGCCGCGCCGCTGGCGTCGTCGTAGAGCAGGAACGCGATCAGCGCGACGCCGACCACGGCCGCGCCGACCGCGCGGCGGTGCCGGTTGACCCACGGCCCGACCGGCCCGGTGGACAGGCCGACCCGCTGGGTCAGGGCCCGGCCGTGGCCGATCACGGCCTTGACGGCGTTCTGGACCGCCGGGTCGGTGGCGAGCGGGGCGACGGTCGCGACGTAGCGGTCGGTGTCGCCGATCTCGTCGGCCATCCAGACGGAGGCCACGGCGAGCGGGGCCAGGAGGGCCGCGAGGGCGAGGAGGAGAGCTGAGGCGATGGAGCGGATGCGGTGCGCCACTCCTCGCCTCCGGTCCCGTCGCTGAGGCGGGCGCCGCGTGGACCCGCGTCGGTCCAGTCGAAGGCTGATGGGGTCCGGCGGCCACCGGGGTTCGGCCGGCGGAGTGAGAGCGGAGTGAGGCGCGACGCCGGGGCGGCTTCACCCCCTTGAACTCATGTCAGGATTCCCATACATTCATGCGTAAGGAAGTCCTGACACGGAAGGAGCGCGCGATGGGCTGGCTCTACGAAGGCGTCCCCGACGAGGAACACGAGGGCCACGCGGTCGGGGTGCTGGCCAACGGCGTCATCCCCGCCTACGGCTCGGGCGGCCGCTGGTCCGAGCTGGAGTTCCGGGACGGCTGGTGGTCGGCGGGCGGCGGCGTGGACGACCCGGGCGTGGAACCGGCGTGGCTGGTCCCGGCGTGCGTGTGCGGGTGGCGCGGCGAGCGGGTCGGGTACGACCCGCGGGCCGAGGCGGCGGCGCGCGGGCAGTGGGACGTCCACATGGACGACGTCACCGTGTACTTCCTCGCCGCCGCCAAGGCCGCCGAGGGATTCGTCGGCGCGCTCCAGACGGCGCGCGAGGAAGGCGAGTACGACGCCCGGCCGCTGGCGGTCATCAAGGCTCTGCGGGTCACGCAGACCCGCGTCGGCTCCGAGATCGCGGCGGCCGTGGGCGCCGCTCGGGCCCGGGAGCTGAGCTGGGAGCTGATCGGCGAGGCGCTGGGCGTGACCCGGCAGACCGCGCATGAGCGGTATCGGGAGATCGAGGCCGTCGCGGCGCGGTCCTGAGGACCGACCGCGTCAGAGCCCGAGCACCACGTCAAAGCCCCGGCACCAGGTCAGAGCCCGAGCACCGCGTCAGAGCCCGAGCACCTTCGCCTTCGCGGCGGCGAACTCGGCGTCGCTGAGCACGCCCTGCTGCTTGAGGGCCGCCAGGCGTTCGAGTTCGGCGATCGAGTCGCCGCCCGGCGCCGGGGCGGCGGCCTGGGGCGCCGGCGGCGCCTGCGGCTCGGCCTCGGCTTGCCGGTCGGCCTGTCGCCTGCGCACACCGCCGGCGACGGCGCTCGCCGTCCCGGCCACCACAGCGGTGCGCGCCGCCGCGCCGAGCAGGCCGGGACCGCGGCGAACGACCACGGGGCGTCCGAACATCATGGGAGGCTCCTTCGCTTCGCGCTCCCCCCTCCTGCGCCACCGTAGGTGGACCCGGCACGCGCCGCACGCCGAGCCGCCCGCTCCACCCGGGCGCAGCAGCCCACGCTGCGGGGTACGCCTGCGGCGGCCAGGCTGGCAGGACAGCGCCGGACGACCTGAGGAGCGTGGCCATGGCCCTGGAATCGACGGAGATCGGCCCGGTTCAGTACGCCGTGGTGGCCTTCCGGGACGGGAAGCTGAACGGCGAGGTCGCGTCGGCTTTGGCGGACGTCGTGAAGAGCGGGGCGATCCGGATCATCGACCTGGCATTCGTGCAGAGCGATCCCGACGGGACGCCGCGCTATCTGGAGCTGGACACCGTGCCCGCCGAGTTCGCCGCCGCGCTGGACCGGCTCGACGGCGAGGTCCACGGGCTGCTCAGCGAGGACGACCTGAAGGACCTGGCGATGTCGCTGCCGCCGGGCTCAGCGGGGCTGTTCGTGGTGTGGGAGGCGCTGTGGGCCAAGCGGCTGGTCGCGGCGGTGCGCGAGGCCGGCGGCGAACTGGCCGCGCTGGACCTGATCCCGCACGACGTGGTGGTCACCGCGGTCGACGCGCTGGGCTGAGGAGCGGGCAGGCGGTGACCGCGTCGATGTCGGCGCGGTACAACCGCCCGAAACCGGCGGCGGGGTCGTGGTCCGCGGCCGGCCGCCGGGTTCACACGTCCGGCGCTGGCGACGTTTGCGCAGGCCCCGGGGCGCGCAGACCAGCGGGTGACCGTTGCCCCCGACTCAGCGAGGTCACCGTTGAAACAGCGTGTGAACAAGGGTGCGGCCGCGGCCGCCGCGGTGTCCGTGCTCCTGCTGGCCGCCACCGGCTGCGGATCGTCGAAGGCGAAGTCGTCGGAGTCGACGCCGGCCGCGGCGTCCTCCAGCTCCTCGACGGCTTCCGCCTCGCCTTCGGCGCAGACCTCTGACCAGTTGCAGTCGGACTACGAGACCGTGGTCGGCAACGTGCTGCCCTCGGTGGTGCAGATCAGCACCAGCAGCGGCCTGGGCTCCGGCGTGGTCTACGACGGCAAGGGCGACATCCTCACCAACGCGCACGTCGTCTCCGGCGCCACCAGCTTCCAGGTGACCCAGCCCACCGGCGGCCAGCCGCTGACAGCCTCGCTGGTCGGCAGCTATCCGACCGGGGACATCGCGGTGATCCGGGTCGGCAGCGGCGGGAACACGCTGAAGCCGGCGAAGTTCGGCGACTCCACCAAACTCCGGGTCGGGCAGATCGTGCTGGCGATGGGCAGCCCGCTGGGCCTGACCGGCACGGTGACCCAGGGCATCGTCTCGGCCCTGGGCCGGACCGTGACCTCCAACGACGGCTCCGGCAGCGGCGCGGCGATCACCGTGGGCGATGCCATCCAGACCTCCGCGGCGATCAACAACGGCAACAGCGGCGGCGCGCTGGTCGACCTGTCCAGCGAGGTGGTCGGCATCCCGTCGGCCGCGGCGCTGAACCCGGAACTGGGCAACAGCGCCGCGCCCGGCATCGGCTTCGCGATCCCGACCGCCACCGCGACCCGGATCGCCGACCAGCTGATCGCCTCCGGCAAGGTGACCGACTCCGGCCGCGCCGCGCTCGGGGTGAAGGTGACCGGCGTGGTCGACAACAACGGCCAGCCGGCCGGGGTGGGCATCGCCGAGCTCGAACCGAACAGCGCCGCCGGGAACGCGGGGTTGAAGGTCGGGGACGTGATCACCGCGGTGAACGGCTCCTCGACGCCGGACCTGACGACGCTGTCCCAGGTGCTGGTGTCACTCAAGCCGGGACAGCAGGTCCCAGTCGCGTACACGGCGCCGGACGGATCGAAGCACACCGCGACGGTCACGCTGGGGACTTTGAACGGGTAAGCGGGTGGTCAGGTTTGGGTGGTCGGGCTCGGGTCGCCGGGCTTGGGTCGCCGGGCTTGGGTCGCCGGGCTGGGTGGTCGGGCTCAGACGGCCGCGCCGGGGCGATCAGGCGGTCACACGGTCCACGGCGGCACGACGCCGTCGCCCGCCCGCGGCAGCACCCACGCGCGGCCCCCGACCGGCGCGGTCACGATCGCGCTGAACCCGGTCGCGGCGTCCGGGGCGACCTGGCGCTCGGCGTCGGCCGGCACCACGACGGTGTCCCCGGCCCGCACGGCGTGCGTCTCCCCGGCCACCGTCACGTCGGCGCCGCCCTCGGTGAAGACCCATATCTGCTCGACATCGATGACGTGCAGCGGACCGGCCGGCGCGGTGGCGGCGACGTCCACCCGCCAGATCGGCCGCTCGGCCGCCCCGAGGGTCGGCGAGGCGAGGGTGGTCATGGTGCCCGCCGGGGTCTGAGCCTGGCGGTTCTCGGAAGTACGGATGACAGGCATGGTCGCTCCTGGGATCACATCGACTAGAATCGACAACAGTGTTGTCCTTAATAGACAATGGGGTTGTCGATCGTGTCAAGCACTCTTCCGCCGCGCGGCTCTGACCTGCCATTACTTCTGCTGCTCGGATTCCGCGCCCTGATCGACGACGTGCACGCCGAACTCGCCGAGGCCGGCCACGCCGGCTTCCGGCCGCTGCACGGCGTCACGTTCAAGGCCATCGGCGACGGGGTCACCGCCTCCGAGCTGGGGCGGCGGCTCGGGGTGTCCAAGCAGGCGGCCGGTAAGACGATCGAGGGGCTGGAGCGCGAGGGGTACGTGGAGCGGGTCTCCGACCCGGGGGACGCGCGCAGCAAGATCATCCGGCTCACGCCGCGCGGGGTGGACGTACAGCAACAGGCGTTCAAGGTGATGGCGGACCTGCGGGCGCGCTGGGCCGAGCGGCTCGGCGAAGGTCGGATGACCGCGATCGAGGACGCGCTGCGGGAGATGACGGCCGATCGGGAGACGCGGTTCGACATTCCGGGCTGGTTCAACGGGTAGCGCTCGGCCGGTCGCTATGGTCGGGATGCGTGCGGATCATTCGGGTTTGGGTAGCTGCGGCGGTGGCTGTGGGGTGCGCGGCCGGGTGTGCGGCCGGCCCTCGTTCCGGGGTGCCGGCGCGGTCTTTGCGGCCGGCGGCCGTGGCTTCGAGCGCGGCTCCTGCTCCGCCGGCGCCGGCATCGCCTACGCCGTCGGCATCGCCCACGACTCTCTCGTCCGACGGCATCCCGACTCTGCTGACCATCCCCGCGCTCGGCATCAAAGCCCCGATCGTCGTCACCGGCACCGATCCCGACGGCGTTCCCGAGACTCCGCCCTTCGACCGGCCGGACGAGGTGGGTTGGTACGGCCGCACGGCGTCGCCGGGCAGCCAGGGCGCGTCGGTGATCTGGGGCCATCTGGACACACCGAAGCAGACCGCTGTCTTCCTGTATCTCAGGGACCTGCGTCCAGGCGCACAGATCCAGGTGGCGCGTGACGACGACACCGAGGCGACGTTCACGGTTGAGCGGGTAGCCACCTACCCGGACGACAACTTCCCCGCCGACCTCGTCTACAACGATCCCGGATACCCCGCCCTCCGCCTCATCACCTGCGGCGGCGGCTTCGACCGGAAGACCCACGCCTACCTCAGCACCGTGATCGTCTTCGCCCGGCTGACCGCGATCGGGTCCTCGACGAACCGTCCCGGCACGCACTGATCATCGGTCTTATCCCGCCCCCAGCCGATCCGCGCCGTGTCGGTCCGACCCCTCGGGGCCGGGACCGTCTCGACTGTGATCATGAAACATCGACTGCTCACCGGCCTCGCCGTGGCACCTTTGACCCTCGCCGTCCTGACCGCCGGGCCGGCCGGCGCGGTCGCCGGCGTCCGCGTCACCACCCTGTCCGGAGCCCAGGGTTGGCGCGTCTCGCCGTCCAACGCCGGCGAGGTGGCCATCTCCGGCGCCGTGGACGACCCGATCCGCAAGGACGGCAGCCTGCGCCTGGACAACCTGGCCGGCGGCGCCCGCGCCCAAGCGCAGTTGCCGCTGGTCGCCCCGCTGGACAAGGTGGCCGGCAGCCGGATCGCGTACAGCGCCTACGTCGCCTCCGGCGCCGACCCGCAGTACGGGGTGAACCTCCAGCTGGAGATCGCCGGCGGCAACTTCTACACGACCCTGAGCTACCAGCCGCACCTCGACGGCGGCCTGGGCACCGGCACGTGGCGCACGTTCGCCAACCGCCGCGGCGCGGCCGTCTGGTGGTCCTCCCGCGCCTTCGGCAGCATCCCGTCGAACAAGCCGGTGACGCTGGCCGACGTGGTCGCCGCCGAGGGACCGAACGCGCACGTGATCAACGTCTACCTGAACGTCAGCGCGGCCCTGGACGCCTACGCCGACAACGTGGCGGTGGACGGGGTGCGCTACAACTTCGCGGCGACCCCGAAGCCGCTGACGGTCACCTACGACATGCGCTGCGAGGAGGGCGGCGGCGGCACGGTCGCGATCAGCGCGGCCAACAACACCGCCTCGACGCAGCGGCTGGACGTTCAGGGCGCGGGCCTGACGCCGCGCACGCTGCGCATCAGCGTCCCGCCGAACGGCACGGCCACCAAGAGCGCGCGCATCGGCACCGCACCGACGGTGGTGACCGCGCGCCGCGCGGGCGGCGGCTCCAAGTCGGCGACCCTGCACGGCTGCCCGGAGCAGGGCAAGGGCACCGCACCGGAGCAGAGCGGCGACCTGACCCCCGGCGTGCCGGGCAAGGCCGGCGGCGGCTTCGCGGCCGAGGGCGGACGGCCGGTGCTGGCCGCGGCGGTGACGGAGCCGGCGAAACAGGCCACTGATTCGGTGGGGCTGCTCGCCGGGAGCATGGTCGCCGGGGCGGGAGTCGCGTTCGCGGGGACGGCGATGGTGCGGCGGCGCAAGGACGTTCGGCGCTGAGGTGCTGAGGGTGCTCAGGCCCTGCGGGTAGCGGGTAGCGGTGGTGCGGCGGCGGGAAGGGACTCGGCGCCGCACCGACTCGCGGGCGGCACGGTAAGCAGCCCTAAAGCTCGCAACCCTAAAGCTCGCGGTCCTATCCCTCCGGCGCCAAATAGATCCGCACTCTCGCCGGCAAGCCGTCCGCCGCGATCCAGCCGCCGGTGTCTTTCCGGACAAAGCGCCATCCCGCCCGCTCGTAGAGCGCGATCGGCCCCGGCGCGTTGGCGTCCACTTCCAGCACCGCCTGGCGCGCCTCCTCAACCGCCGCCCGCGCGGCGCGGTCGAGCAAGTCGGCGGCCAGTCCTCCGCGCCGCGCGTCCACCGCCACGTAGAGCCGCCCTACCAGAGCCAGTTTCGTGGCGGGCAGGCTGATTCCGTCGGCGAAGGCGTCGCTGGGCTGGGTGAGCAGCACATGCCCCAGCACTGTCTCGGCGTCGGCCGCGATCCAGGCGCCGAGCATGCGGTCGGGTGTCAGCCAGTGCCGCGGGTCGGCGGGCCAGTGGACCGGGTAGCCGTCCTTCTCGTGCACGCCGCGCAGTGCCTGCACGCAGCCCGGCAGGTCCTCGTCGCGCCGGGGTCTGATCACTGGTGCGGCCATGGCGCTCAGGATAGCCAGCAGCCGGCGTGGTTGAGCGGCGGGCGGCCCGTCCGAGCCCCTGGGCGGGCCGTCCGCCATCGTCCGCGTGTCACGCCCCATACCCTGACACGCGGCGTCTTCCCCGTTCCCCTTCTGACCGACCGGCTCCGGCCCGCCAGCTTCCGCAGTCAGCTCTGCCCCGTCAGCTCCGGCGGCCAGCTCTGCCCGTCAGCTCCAGCTGAGCGTGGCGGTCGCGGCGGGGCCCTCGTCGCCGGTCGGGGACACCGGGACCAGTTGCACCGTGGTCGTGGCCTCGCCGGCGACCTGGTCGATCTCGGCGACGTAGAAGACCTCGTCGTAGGTCCGCCCCAGCGCCTCGACCGTGCCGTCCGGACGCACGCGGCGCAGGTCGTAGTACCAGACCCCGGAGGTGGCCAGCGTCCAGGACAACAGCATCTCGGCGGCCGTGCCGTTGACGTACGACGCGTCGATCGCGAACCCGGCGGGCACCGACGGCACCACCGCCGCGCCGTCCAGGAACGCCAACTCCCCCACGTTCACCGCGTAGCTCGTGGCGGCCGAAGCAGCGAACTGCAAGCTGATCGCGGCGATCGTGCGTCCTGTATAAGAGCCCAGCGAAACCGTCTCCGTGTTCCAGCCAGCTGAATACGTGGCGCCGATCGGAAGCCACGTCGTCTGCGTCGGCGCGTCAGCGAACACCAGCCCGATGCTCAGACCGAGGTCGGTACCGGCACCACCCGCGTTGTAGCGGATCCGGGCGGTCGTGTTGGAACTCGTCGCCAGCTGCGTCTTGAACAGCCGGATCACGCTGCTGTCCCCGGCGTTCTGCGTCCCGCTCACCTTCAGCGAAGCGCCGCCGTCCCACGCGGTCGTCAGGTCGTAGTCGACGGCCGCCGCCGCCGACGTCCCGGTGCTCGTCACCCACCACTGCCACGTCGGCAGGACGTCGGCGACACCCGCGTTCGCCCACTGATTCGCGCTGATCTGCATCCCGGCCCGCCACACGCCGAAACCCTTGCCGGTGTTGAAGCGCGTGACGAACGGAAACGAGCCGATCGCCGAGCGCTCGACGATGTAGTGCGCGACGCCGTCCCACACCTGGTACGTGTCGTAAGGCGTGCTCGTGTCGCCGCTGGCCGGCGCGCGGAACCGGCCGGTACGCGTCGGATCGCCGTTGGGGCCGGACCAGTAGTAGCGCTCCTTGGCGTACCGGTCGGCCTGGTTGGCCGGGACCGTCAGGTCCACGCCCGGCGGGCACAGGATGTTGGTGGTGCTGCCGAACAGGCCCCAGCTGTTCTGCGCGGTGCCGCCCTCTGGGAAGTTGCCGCGCGGATCGTAGCCGTACTGGACGAAGCCCCGGCCCTGACATTCGGTGCCGAAGTACGAGACCTGATACGGGTCCAATCCGAGGCTCTGCACGAGAGAGCGCGACGAGGCCGCCGCGGTCCCGTCCCACGCGTAGTTCACGAACAGGCTGTTACACACCGGTGTGGAGCCGTTGAGCACCCACGGCGCGTTCGTCGAGTCGAACTGGTTCTGATAGTTCAGCGTGCCGTCGGGCATCATCGCGTCGTAGTACTGGACGTGGAATCCGGCTGGCGCCGTGGCCCGCAGGTACTCCAGCATCGCCATCAGGTTCGCGGCGTCGGCGGAGGCGACCGTGGCCTCCTGGTTGATGAAGTAGCCGTCGAACCCGAAGTACCGGGCCATCGCGATCAGCTGGTCGGCGACCGGATACGTGCCGTCGGGGTTCGGCGTGACCAGGGTCGAGAAGGTGTCGCTACGCGGCCAGAACCAGCAGCCGAGGGACTTGGCGCCGTTGCGGTGCGCGGCGTCGGTCCACGCCGGGTTGGGGAGGTTGACGATGCCGTAGGTCGCGTTGGTGTCGAGCGTCGAGGTGGCCGTGATGACGCCGTGCCAGGACGCGTAGATGTCCGTGTACTGCCAGAAGCGGGACGTGCGCAGCGTGACGTCGTTCTGGTACCGCAGCGCGCGGTAGGCCATCGCGCCCAGGTAGTCGTCGGACAGGTCGATCACCTGCGGGCCGAAGGCGAGCGCCGGGTTGGCCTGGGTCGCGGCGAAGGCCGGGATGCGCGGGGCGAGGGGGACGCGGGAGCGGAAGTACTTGGCGTAGGGGTCGCTGGACGCGCTCCACGAGGCCAGGTCCTTGGCCAGGTAGCCGTGCATCCACGGCTCGTTAGGGGTGACGGTCAGACCGGCCGGGTCGGTGGTGGATCCGGGCGGCGGGCTCGCGGCGGCTCTCGCGCGGGATCCGACAGGGGCTGCGGCGGGAACTGCGGCGTCGGCGTCCGACTCCGACAGCTGGAGCAAGCCACTGAGACCCAGCGTCAGCCCGGCCGCGCCGGCGCCACGCAGAACGAAGCGCCTGCTCGGTCCCGTCTGTTCGATTCCCATGGTCCTCCGCTACGGATGACACCTTCAGATGACAACACACGTAGAAAAGCGATTTAGTTTCCGGTGACTGTCTCACCGTGAAACTCCTCGGTCAATGGCCTGCCTCGTGATGTAGGCTCTCCCGGCGCCCGGGATATGGGCGCTGGGAAATCGGGTTATCCGGGGGGATAGACCATGTACGCACAGCTTCCGTGCTCTGATCCGGTCTGCCGGACCGTCGCCGGCGTGCCGTCCAGCCTGCTGCCGCTGCAACTGCGGGTCGTGGTGCAGCCGGCCGGCGCGCCGCTGGGCGACGACGCGTTCACCGTCGCCTTCCACCCGGATCTGGTCGGCGCGGTCGTGGTGAAGGGACGCCAGGACGAGGCGCTGGTGCTGACCCGGCACCTGGCCGCGACGTGGCAGGTGCCCGCCGCGCGGCTGTGGGAGGACGCACTTCGCGCACTGAGCGTCGAACCGCTGGACGTGCGGCAGTTCACCCTGCCCGCCTCCCGCACCGAGGCCTACTCGGTGACCGGCATGGGCTGGCCCGGCGCCGCGCACATGTTCCGGCTGGAGCCGGTACTGAGCCGCCGGCTGCCGCTCGGCGCGCTGGTGATGCTGATGGACGGCAACTCGTTCGTCACGCTGCCACTGGAGTCGAACGCGACCCTGCACGCCGCCTCCGCGCTCTGGGACCTGAACGAGACGCTGGGCCGCCACGCGCTGGAGCCGCTGCCGCCGCGGCTGTTGTGGGTGCGCGGGTGGACGGTGCGCGATCTCGACGCGGCGGTGGTCGACGGGACGTTCACCGCCACGCTGCCTCGCGAACTCGGGGCTCCTTTGGCGGAACTGAACTGATCTGGTTCACGGAACCGAACCGCTCTAGTGACGGAACTGAACTGATCTAGTTCTAAGATCCGCCCTTCTAGTTCTAAGATCCGCCCTCGCCCGAACCGGCGGCCACCAGGCCGGATTCGTAGGCGAAGACGACGGCCTGGGCCCGGTCGCGCAGGCCGAGTTCGGCCAGCAGGTTGCTGACGTGGCTCTTCACCGTGTGCTCGCTGACCACCAGCGCCGCGGCGATCTCGGCGTTGGAGTGCCCGCGCGCCACCTGGCGCAGCGCGTCGATCTCCCGCTCGGTCAGCTTGGCCAGCTCCTTGCGCAGCGCCGCCCGGACGTGCGGCGGCTCAGGGCGTCCCGGATCAGCCGCCGGGTGACGCTCGGGGCCAGCAGGGACTCTCCGGCCATGACGAGCCGGACCGCGCGGACCAGCTCGTCGCGGCGGACGTCCTTGAGCAGGAACCCACTGGCCCCGGCGCGCAGCACGTCATAGACGTAGGCGTCGATGTCATACATGGTCAGCACCAGGACCTTCGCCGACGTGCGGCGGCAGATCTGCGCGGTGGCCGCCATGCCGTCGACGCCGGGCATCCGGATGAGGTGCGGGAGGTTCAAGGTTTTGGGGCGGAGAGTGTTCGGGGTGAGGCAGGCGTTGTCGAGTCGGGGTGTTTTCGAGTCGGGGTGGGTTT
>NZ_JAAFZA010000177.1 GCF_015356865.1 Catenulispora pinisilvae | reverse complement strand
TTTGTACTTCTCCGGTCGGTTTTCGGTTCGTTCCCCTCGGTCGCGTCGGCAGGGCTTTGCCTACAGTGCCGGTGGCCGGGAGTCAAGTTCGCGCTATCAAAACCGCAGCTTGCAGGCTCGACCGCAACGGCGCGGACTTTACTCCCGGACACCGGTGCTGTACCCCTTGGGGCTGACGACGCGACCGAGGGGAACGAACCGCAACCACCTCACAAACCGCCGCCGCAGGGCCCTGAGGCGACCACCCTATGGAGCAGCGCCAGTTCCCCGAGGGAGCCGAGAGCCCCCGCCGGAGGCGCCGGCCCTTCACCAGGGCTCTTGACCTTGCCGTTGACCTTGCCGTTGACCTTGACTTTGCTGTTGATCTTGCCTGTGACCTTGCCCTGACCTGCCGGAGTTGAAGAGGCCTGAGGTCCGGCGGGGTCGTGAACACGAAAACCGGCAGCCGACAAACACACCCGCCGACCCGAACCCCGAACCGGCACAACCATAACCGAAGGCCGTAAAAAGCTTCTAAAACCCACAGACCAACCGCAACCCGCCCCGCAAACCCAGCCCCCAAAAGAAACCCCGCAGCCTTGCCTCAGCAGCAAGCCACGCCGACCCGCAGCGCCAGCCAGGAGCGGATCCCAACTGGCGACCAGCAACCGGCGGCGCCGACTGCCGAGCAAAGACCGGCGCGGCGCGAACTACCGGGCGAAGGTTGCCCAATGCGGCACTAGTCCGGGCGATCATCAGTCTGCACGGCCTGACCCAATCAGCGGCGCGCACCATCCGAGCCGTCAGAGCCATCAGAGCCACCAGAGCCATCAGAGCCGTCAGAGCCGTCAGAGCCATCAGAGCCATCAGAGCCATCAGAGCCATCAGAGCGACCAACGATCAGCGATCCGCGATCAGCGACCACCAATCAGCGATCCACAAAAACGATGATCAGTCCTCAAAATCAGTCGTCGAAGACCACTCGTGTGGGTGAAGGGTGCCGCCCCGTGCCGTCCAACGCACCCACGCCGGGCATCACCCGACCTGATGCAACCACCGCACCGGCGCCCCCTCACCCGCGTACCGGAAGGGCTCCAGTTCGTCGTCCCACGGCTTGCCGAGCAGTGCCTCGACCTCGCGCTCCAGGGTGGACTCGCCGCGGTGCGCCCGGCCCAGGGCGGCGCGCAGCCGGTCCTCGGCGATGACGATGTCGCCGTGCTGCCCGGTGGCTGCTCGGTAGACGCCGAGGGTGGGCGTGGATGAGTAGCGTTCGCCCTCGACCCCCTCGGATGGGTCCTCGGTGGCCTCGAATCGGAGCTGCTGCCAGCCCCGCAGCTGCGAGGTCATGCGTGCGGCGGTCCCGTTCTGTCCGCGCCAGGACAGCTCGGCCCGCCACGTGTGCGGTTCGGCGGGCTGGTGCGTCCAGTCCAGGCTGACGCGCACGCCGAGTACGCTCGCCACCGCCCACTCGATGTGCGGGCAGAGCGCGCGTGGAGCGGAGTGGATGTAGAGGACTCCGCTTGTCACTGTCTTGTCTGTCGACTGTGCCGTCATCGGGACCTCCTGGCTGTGCTGCGGCGAGGTTCGCCTTCCCCAGCGGCCTTGCCCGCACCACGACCTGGGGAGCCCCATGTCAGCGGCCTTTATTCTGCCGCACGCTCCGGGCGCGGCACCAGTTGTCTTAGTGCTCTTGCACTCTAGGCGCCCTGGCGAGTTCCGCACAGGCCGCCAACCGGGTGATCTTTATTTGGCCTTTGTGCCGAAAAGGGATATCAATTTACGAACCATCCGGGCTCGTGGATACGGCTGCTGAGACGGGGTGTGAGATGGGATGATGGTCGGATCGCCGCGCGCCGGTTCGGGGTTTCCCCTCAATCCGCTGCGATCAGGCCCCGGATCGTCAGGTCCAGCGTCCGCTCCCGCGCACGAGCCTGCTCCTGTTCCGACAGGTGCCGCTCCAGCGGTCCGCCCACCAGCAACAGCGCGTACCCGTGCACCACCGACCAGGCCGCGATCTCGGCCCCGGGCCGGCGCTCGGCGGGCATCCGGCCGGTGGCCACTATCGCGTCCAGCAGCCCGCCGAGCGCCTGGAAGGCCGCGGCGTCGGTGAACGGCACGCCCTCGAATTGCTGGCCGGGCACCTTGGTCAGGCAGAAGGCCGTCATGAACAGCCCGGCGTTGTCCACCGCGAAGTCGATGTAGGCGTTGGCCGCCGCGCGCAGCCGGGCCACCGCGACGTCGCCGGGGTCCCCGTCCGGCGGGACCGCGGCCACGGCCACGCCGATCGACCGGGCCAGCAACTCCAGCGCGTGGCCTTTCACCTCGAACAGCAGCGCCTCGGCATCCGAGAAGTGCCGGTAAGCGGCGGTGGCGGAGACCCCGACCCGACGCGCCACCTCCCGCAGCACCACCGCGTCGGGCCCGCCGGCCCGCGCCAACTCCACTGCCGAGTCCGTCATGGCGTTACGTAGGTCGCCGTGGTGGTAGCGGGTTCGCGGGGTGGTCTTGGGCGTGCTCACCTGTTCATCGTGCCTCATGTTGACACCGTTAACAATGACCGGCAGGCTTAGATGTTAACGGCGTCAACTTAGATGGCGCCCGGCCCGGAGGGGGCTTCACAGTCATGCTCGAAAAGATCGGCAGAATCGCGGTCGGGCGGCCCAAGGCCGTCCTGATCACCGCCTCGATCCTGATGCTCGCGATGGTCGCGGTCGGCATCGGCGCCTTCGGCGTCCTGAAGTCCGGCGGCTTCGACGACACCGGCTCGCAGTCCTGGAAGTCGCAGCAGGCCATCACCGCCGAGTTCGGCGGCGAGGCCAACCTGATCCTGGTGGTCGGCGCCCGCACCGGCGGCATCGACTCCGGCGCCGCCGCACAGGCCGGCCAGACCCTGACGCAGGAACTGGCGGCCGACCGCGGCGTGACCAACGTCGTGTCCTACTTCAGCGACCACAGCCCCGCGCTGCGCTCCACCGACGGCCGCGAGGCGATGGTGCTGGTCCGGGTGCTCGGCGACGACAACCAGGTGGGCAAGACCACCGACCGGCTGCTCAGCGGCTACGTCAAGGACGGCCCGGCGGTGAGCGTCCAGGCCGGCGGCGAGGCGGCGGTGAACCGCAACGTCACGACCCAGGTGAGCAAGGACCTGGCCACCGCCGAGTCGATCGCCATCCCGCTCACCCTGGTCCTGCTGATCCTGGCCTTCGGCAGCCTGGTCGCGGCCCTGCTCCCGCTCGCGATCGGCCTGGTCGCGATCCTGGGCACCTTCGCCGAACTGGCGATCCTGGGCCGCCTCACCGACGTCTCGGTCTTCGCGATCAACCTCACCACCGCCCTGGGCCTGGGGCTGGGCATCGACTACGCGCTGCTGATGGTCGCCCGCTTCCGCGAGTACCTGTCGCAGGGCACGAGCGTCCCGGACGCCGTCCGCGGCACCCTGCGCACCGCGGGCCGCACGATCGCCTTCTCCGCCCTGACAGTCGCCGCCGCCCTGGCCGCCCTGCTGGTGTTCCCGTTCTACTTCCTGCGCTCGTTCGCCTACGCCGGCATCGGCGTGGTCGTGATCGCCGCCGCCAGCGCGCTGATCATCATGCCGGCCCTGCTCAGCGTCCTCGGCACCCGGGTCAACGCCGGCCGCCTGCCCTGGGCCCGGAACTCCTCCCAGAGCTCCGCCGCGCCGGCCTGGGGCCGCCTGGCCTCCGCGGTGATGAAGCGCCCGGCGCTGATGGCGCTCCCGGTCGTGGCCATCCTGGCGTTCCTGGCCACACCGCTGCTCGGCGCCTCCTTCGGCACCCCCGACGAGACGGTCCTGCCGACCAGCGCGCCCGCCCGCCAGGCCGCCGACACGCTGCACAACAGCTTCCAGGGCAACCAGGCCACCGCGGTGCAGATCATCACGACCGGCCCGGCCGACACCTCGTCGGTGGCCACGTACGCGGCGAAGCTGTCGACGCTGCCGGGCGCGGTGCGCGTGGACAGCAGCGCCGGCTCGTACGCCCAGGGCGCCGCGCTGGGCCTGGGCCCCTCCGACGCGGGCATGGCCAACACCTCCGCACAGCACCTGACGCTGTTCACCGCGGCCGACGGCCACTCCTCCGCGGCGGAACATCTGGTGCGCGCCGCCCGCGCCCTCCCCGGCCCCGGCGGCACCTCGACCCTGATCGGCGGCGACACCGCACGCCTCATCGACTCCGAGCACGGCATCACGGCGCGGCTGCCCTACGCGATCGGGTGGGTGGTGCTGACAACGTTCATCGTGTTGTTCCTGTTCACCGGCAGCGTCACGCAGCCGCTGCGGGCACTGGTCTTGAACACGCTGGGCCTGTCGGCATCTATCGGCACGATGGTGTGGATCTTCCAGCAGGGCCACCTCTCCGGCCTCCTCGACTTCACGGCCCGGCCCATGGACACCGCGATGACGGTGCTCCTGTTCTGCATCGCCTTCGGCCTGTCGATGGACTACGAGGTCTTCCTCACCAGCCGCATCAAGGAACTGCACGCACAAGGCGCGGACCTGCACGACTCGGTCAGCGAGGGGCTGGCCCGCACCGGGCGCATCGTCTCGACGGCGGCGGGGCTGCTGGCGGTGAGCTTCTTCGCCTTCGGCACCGCATCGGTCAGCTTCCTGCAGTTCTTCGGCCTCGGCTGCGGCGTCGCGATCCTGATCGACGCCCTGCTGATCCGCGGGATCCTGGTGCCGGCCGCGATGCGGTTGCTGGGGCGGAGCGCTTGGTGGGCGCCGGGGCCGCTGCGGCGATTGCACGATCGGTTCGGGGTCAGTGAGGGCGCGGTGGCGGAAGGCGAAGCACAGCCCGCCGAACTCATCGGGTCAGCGCAAGCCACTCGGTAGGCACCTGGCACCTGCCTTCGCGACCATCGACGTGAACACCGGCTCCCAGTAATGTCCCAGTGTTCGATGATCGATCGCGAGGAGGCAGCGTGACCGCGAGACAGGACCGGGCTCTGGTACTCGTGCAGACCGGACGGCCGCTGGCTCTGGGCTTGGTGAAGCTGGCGATCGGGTTGGCGCTGGCCGCCGCGGGGTTCCTCGGCATCTTCGTGCTCGCCTCCGCCATCGGACTGGTCTCGCTCGTGTGGATCGCTCCGCTGGGGGCGTGGCTGATCTGGTGGGCCTGCCTCCTGATTCCCGACGGGTTCTCCGATGCGACAGTGCGTCTGCTGTACGGGCGGGTGCTGCCGCCCAGGGCGATGATCATCGACCAGCAGGGGGTGCGTTACAGCGGCGAGTACGCGGGCGCGGCCACGGGGACGTTCGACTTCGACGTCCCCTGGTCCGGCATCCACGACGCCGGATTCCGCCCCGGTCCGGGAGACTACAACTGGTTCTGCTTCGACATACAGACCGACCTCCCACGGCCCGGGCCGCAGCTCCGTCAGGCGGTGATAGACGCGGGCCGGGCCGGGATAGCGGTGCAGATCGAGCAGAACTGGATCGCCGCAGAAGTCGGCGACGACGCGACGGTCGCCGAACGCCGGATCATGTCGAACATGTTCTGGTTCGACACACCGCTGGCAGTCAACCTCGGTACCTGCCGCCATGCCCGGCCCGCCCGCATCGACGCCGCGCTGCGCCGCTGGGCCCCGACCGGATTGCGCTGCGACCCCCAGGAGCGGGAATGGTGGCATCCGCCGCTGCTCGACCGCCTGCTCCGCTAGCTTCCCGCGCCACCGCCTAGCCTCGCCTCGCCTCGCCTCGCCTACCGGTGACCCGCACCGTCACGGTCGCGTGCCACCATCACCCCGTCCACACCACATTCGTCAGCTCCTCCCCCGCCGCCCACCGCCCCAACTGCTCCTCGATCACCCGCAGGGCCCGCGGCAGGAACGCCGACGACGCGCCGCCCACGTGCGGCGTGATCAGCACGTTCGGCGTGCGCCACAGCGGGTGGTCTTGGGGCAGGGGCTCCGGGTCGGTGACGTCCATCGCGGCGCGTAGGCGGCCGGAGGCGCACTCCGCCATCAGGGCGTCGGTGCGGGCCACCACGCCGCGGGCGACGTTCACCAGGAGGGCCCCGTCCTTCATCCGTGCCAGGAAGGGCGCGTCGATCATGCCGCGGGTCTCATCCGTCGCCGGGACCACCGTGATCACCACGTCCGCCCGCGGGAGCAGGGTGTCGATCTCGGTGAGCGCGTGGACGCCGTCGCGGGCTGTGCGGGCCACTCGCAGCACCTCGACCTCGAAGCCGGCGAGGCGGCGTTCGATCGCGGAGCCGATCGAGCCGTAGCCGAGGATCAGGACTGTCTTGTCGGCGAGCGCGTCGTCGACCGCGCCGCCGCCGTCCAGGTAGGTCGGGGACCAGTCGCCGTGCTCGGCCTGCCGGACGTAGCGCGGGATGCCGCGCAGCGCCGACAGAGTCAGCGTGACCGCGAGTTCGGCCGTCGAGGCGTCGTGGAGGCCGCGTGCGTTGCACAGGGTGACGCCCGCCGGCACGTGCGGCACCACGTTCTCGTAGCCGGCCGTCAGCGTCTGGGCCACCTTCAGGCGGGGCATCCGCGCCATCAGTTCCGGGTGCGCGTTGATGAACAGGTAGGGCAGCACGAAGAACTCGACTTCGTCGATCGAGTCCGGGATCCCGCCGGGCGCGTCGACGTCCACGCCGGTGAACACGTCGGCCACCAGGCCCTCTGGCACTTCCTTCGCCGACTGTCCGAAGGGGACCCACACCCGGCGCGAGTTTGTCTGCGGCATGAACCGCACTTTACCCACCGTCCCGCGCCACACCGGTCACGCCGGCCCCACTAGGGTGACGCCATGACCATCACCCCGGACACCAAGAACTGGACCTGGGTCCTGGAGCGTCCCTGCCCGGAGTGCGGCTTCGCGGCCGGCGCCGGCAGTCGCGACGAGGTCCCGGCCCTCCTGCGCGCCAACGCTGAAGCCTGGCGCGCGTACTTCGCCCAGAACGACCCGGAGCACGTGCGCATGCGCCCGGACCCGGACAAGTGGTCGCCGCTGGAGTACGCCTGCCACGTCCGCGACTGCAACAAGATCTACTCCCTGCGCGTCGGCCTGATGCTGGAGGAGGACGACCCGCAGTATCCGAACTGGGACCAGGACTCGACCGCGGTCGAGGACAAGTACAACGAACAGGACCCTGACACGGTCATCGCAGAACTCATCGACACCACCGAGCAGGTCGCCACGCGCTTCGCGTCAGTGTCCGCCGACCAGTGGAAGCGCACCGGCCACCGCGGCGACGGCTCCGACTTCACCGTCGAATCGCTGGCCCGCTACTTCGCCCACGACCCGATCCACCACCTGTGGGACGTCACCGGAAAGCGCCACGACAGCTGAGGGGACGAGAGCTGCCGGCTGACGCCCGTCAGAATCTGTCGGCTGACGCCCGTCAGACCCCGAAGATCCGCGCCGCGTTCCCATGGCACACGGCGCGGAGCCACCCGTCACCGAATTCCAGGCGGGACAAGGCTTCCAGCGCCCGTGTGTAGGAGTAGGGGATGTTCGGGAAGTCGCTCCCGAACAGGATCCGCTCTTCGAACTCCGCGATCCGCTTGCGCTCCCGGTCCGGCAGGTCCGCGCCCCCGAAGAAGTCCGTGAACGCCATCGTCGTATCGAACAGCACCCCGTCATACCGCTCGGCCAGGTCGAGGAACCCGACGTACTCCGGCAGCCCGAAGTGCGCGATGACCGGCCGCAACGTCGGGTGCGCGGCCAGCACCCGGGCCATCGGCTCCGGCCCGGTGAACCGGGTGGCGACCGGCCCGGAGCCGCAGTGCACGATCACCGGGACCCCGGCCTCGGCCAGCGTCCCCCACACCGGATCCAGCAGCGGGTCGGCGGGATCGTAGGCGCCGACCTGGACGTGGGCCTTGAAAACGCGGGCCCCGTCCTCGATCGCCGCCGGAACGTAGGCAGCGGCCTCTGGCTCGGGGAAGAATGTCGCGCTGTGCAGGCATTCGGGCGTCCGCGCGGCGAAGTCGGCGGTCCACGCGTTCAGGCTCTCGGCCATCCCCGGCTTGTGCGGGTAGGCCAACGAGGTGAACGCGAGCAGGCCGTAGCCGCGCAGGATCGCCAGCCGCTCGTCCTCGTCCTGCCGATAGCGGATCGGCCATTCGCGGCCGATCAGCGGCCCGGCCGCGTCGAAGTAGGCGCGGATGCGGTCCAGCAGGCGGTGCGGCATGAAGTGCGTGTGGACGTCGATCAGGCCGGGCAGGCCAAGGGACTGCCAGAAGCGGCGCACGTCGGCGGACTCCGCGGCCAGGGTCACCGTCGCGTCAAGATCTCGTTCCGTCACGAGAGCTACCGTAGCTCGCCGAACTTGCGGCCGAGCGCACGCACATCGCGGATGCGACGTTCGTACGTGACGCCCAGGACCAGCAGCAGCGCGCCGGCCATCGCGATCAGCGTCCAGCGCGGGACGGCGTCGTAGGCGGCGGCCAGGGCCGGCGAGAGCTGCGCGATGGCGTCGATCGCGAGGACACACGCACCGACGGCCAGCGACGCCTGTAGACGTCCCCTGATACCGGCGATCAGGACGAGCAGCGAGGCGACGCCGACCAACGCCGGGCGCACCAGGCCCGGGTCCGCGAGCGCCTGGATCAGCGTCGGGGCGAGGCCGGTGATGAGACCGGGGCCATAGCAGGGCCACGAGGCGGCTTCGCGGTCGGTGCGGCGGCGCAGGTAGCCGGCGGCGAGGAGGATCGCGGCGGCCGGGACGGTGTAGGGCTCGACGGAGTGGACGTGCGATTCGGCGAGGCGGACCCAACTGCTGGCGAGCAGAAGCAGAAAACTGATGATCGCCGGCAGGTGGATCGCGGCCCGGAGATCGCCCGCGATGACATCGGGCTGCCCGAATGTGGCGCGGACATCGGCCGCGGACTGGCTGCCGACCACGCCGAGCGCCGCGATCAGCGCCGCCGCGCTGCCGCCGATGAACAGCGCCAGCCAGACCGGATCGAGCTGATTGGCGGCGATGGTGCTGATGGCGGCCAGCGCATAGATTGTCGGGCCCGTTATTAGTGCGATCGCGTTCAAGCTCCGCAGGAAGGCATTCGCCACAACAGAGACCGCGGCCGCTGCCACCACGAGGATCAGCGCACGCGAGCCGAGGTCGGCGTTCGGCGCGGCCCACCTATGGACGGCGTCGGCCTCCAGGCAGATGAGGGCCTGGACGAGTGCGGGCCAGGCAGGCGCCAACGGCTCCCGGCCGAGGACGATCGCCGGTGCGGTCGCGGCAAGGAGCACAGCGGTGGTCGTCGTCAGAGTGGACGGTTCGTAGGCAGACAAGCCGATCGCCGTGGCCGCTGCCACGAGAGCGACGGCCTGATGCGCAGCCGCCAGGGGGCCGGCAAGGTTCGCGCGGAGCACGTAAGTCACCGCCATCAGCGCCGCTGCCACCACGGCCAGGACGACGCCGGTCTGCTCGAACGTCGCACCCTGATAGACCGCGATCAGAGCCGCCTCGACACCCACCAGCGCAGCCGCAGCTGTGGCGAGGACAGTCTGGTAGCGGGTGACTCGGGCGGCGATCACCGTGGCGGCCAGGGTCACGGCGACCGCCATCACCGTCAGGGCCGGGGAGCGGAGCGACCAGAGGCTGGCGTGCGCGAGGAAGCAGGCGCCGAGGATCGCGGGCGGCGTGATGTTCTCAGGGGTCTTCACTACTGCGACGATCAGCAGCGTCGCTCCCAGAGCCAGCTCCCAGGCGACGGCGGCCGGGAACGGCCAAGCCGCTTCGAGCGGCATCAGGATCAGGTTCACGACGACCAGCGCGGCGACGCCCGGGACGGCGATCTGACGTGCGGTCACGCGAGTCCTAGGCACAAGCAAGACGGCCGTGGCGAGCACTGCCAACGCCAGTACGGCAAGGTGCGCGCTGCCAGACCAGGGCTGGCCGGTGCGGATCGCGTCGGTGGCATGCAGGCTGCGGACCTGAGCCCAGGTACTGTTCCACCCCTCATCTCCGCCGACCGCACCCGGCGCTGCCAGCGCCTCCGCGATCGGCTTGGCGGCCGTCAGCAGGGCACCGAGGCCCACTGCCGCGACTACCACAGTCGAGGCACGTGCGACGCGGGTCGGGACCAGCAACACGGCGACCGCGGCGAGGAGGGCAGCCGCCGCGACCGCCGGCGCGCGCCAGCTCGCGTCCAGATGCGGCGCCACGCCGCAGGCTGCTGCGATACCGGTGGCGACGGCCAGGGCGAGGTGGAGCTCGGTGGCTTCGTGGCCCGCGGCCCACACGGCGATCGCGGCGAGCGCCAGCAGTTCGAACGACCCCCACGCCGAGCGCTCGTCGGCGGAGCCGTAGGTGGCGGCCGCGGCGGCCGTGAGTGCGAATGCCCACCAGATGTAGGTACTGACGCGCAGGACCCTGACATCGACGACGCCTGCGAAGCCATCGAACTTCGTCATGACGTGGAAGCGAAACGCGATGAGGGCCGCGGCTTCGAGCCCGTAGACAGCCGCGACACCGGCCGGATGCGCGATGCTCGTCTCGGCCGCCAGCGGCAGGGCGAGTTCGGCGGCGAGCAGGGCCGCGAGGCCGAGTGCCCGAAGCCGGACTTGTGTCAGCCACACGGTTACCAGCAGCGCGATCGAGGCTGACGCAGCACTCGCATACGTGGCCGGCGCGGCTCCGCTCGCCAGACCCGCCAGCCGCAGTCCGACGCTGTCGACGACCAGCAGCGCCACGGTCAGGGCCGCCACCGACTCGGCGGTCGCGGGCAGCGCACGACGCGCGGCCACCGTCGCCGCGGCCGCCGCCGAGAGGGTGACGACGGCCAGCACCCCGACACGTCCGCCGGCACCGAGCGTGCCCCAGTTCACGGCGATGAAGATGAGGGCCGCGAGGGTGAGGAGCAGGACACCGAGGCTCAGCAGGAGATTCTGGACGCTGCGACGGCTCCACTCGGCGCGCGGGCGCCCGGACTGATAGCCCGGCGGCCAGGGCACCGGCATTGGCATAGGAATTGGCGCTGTCAAAGGCATCGGCGTTGGCGTTGGCGTTGGCGTTGGCATCGACATCGACATCGACATCATCGGCGCGGACGCAGGATACGCAGGGGACTGCGACGCCATCGCTGGAATCGGCATGGCAGCACCGGCTCGCAACGTTCGCAGCAGCTCAACCCGCTCGGCGGCCAGTGACGCAATACCCTGATCCACCGCCCAGAGCCGTGCGGCCACATCGCCGGCCAACACCAACCCGCACGCCACGCACCGCTCCGGCCGCTCAGCCAGGGGTGCCCCGCAATCCGGACAACGGACCAGCACGTCTTCCATGCCAGCAACCCTGGCGTATCGCAGGCGGCGCCGGCATCCGCCGCGATACTCAGTTCTGGCCCGGATCTACTCAGATCTCGCCGCCGGGGTCCGCCGTTCCCTCCGACCCACCCCAGCCGTGCTACTCCCCCCGCCGAGCCCCCAACCGCATGTGAATATCCTCCAACGACTCCGCGACCACCGCCCGCATCCCCACCTCAGCCCGTCCCGGGTCCCCCGACGCCACCGCGACCGCGACCGCGTCGTGCCGATCGGCGTCCGCCGGATCCGGCGCCGTCGGCAACAGCTTCAGCGCCGCGCGCCCGCGCAGCAGTTCCTCGGTCACCGGCGCCAGTTGGGCGAACAGGGGGTTGCCGGACATCGCCAGTACCAGCCGGTGGAAATCGACGTCCGCTTCCAGGAACGACGTCCGGTCGCCCTCCGCTGCCGCCGCGCGCATGCGCGCCGAGCGCTCCAGCAGCTTGGTGCGCATCGTGCGATCCGCGTGGCGCGCGGCCGCCGCGGCCGCCGTCGGCTCCACGGCCGCGCGCAGCTCCGTGAGCTCATCGAGCACTGTGATGCGCTCCGGGCCGGCGAGGCGCCAGCGGATGACGTCCGGGTCGTACAGGTGCCACTCCTGTACCGGCCGTACCGTGAGTCCCACGCGCTGGGTGCTGCGGAGCAGCCGTTTCGCCTGGAGCGCCTGGACCGCCTCGCGGATGACGGTGCGGCTGACGCCGAAGCGCTCCGCGAGGTCGTCGGTGCGCAGCACGTCGCCGGGGGCGTGCTGGCCGCTGGCGATGGCCTGGCCGACCTCGTCGGCGACCTTGCCGGCCAGTCCCTTACCCAACTCCGGCATTCGTTCCTCCCGTGGCATGCCCGACGTACCCGACCATCATCGCGCTCCCGGCGGGGATCGGCGCGGAGGCCTCTTCGTATTACGGAATAGTCACCACCTCTTCAATCGTCATACTTTTTGGCCTACCGTGGCGCGTGGTGCGTCACGAGGTGTCGCGTACCGGGTCGAAGGAGACTGCAAGCGTGAACGCCGAACCAAACCCCGCAGCGGGCGCCGTCCGCGGCGCCGAGCCCCCCATCCTGCTGATCACCGGCGTCTCCGGCAGCGGGAAGACCACCATCGGCTCGCTCCTGGCCGGCCGCCTGGGCTGGGAGTACGCCGAGGCGGACACCTTCCATCCGGCGGCCAACATCGCCAAGATGTCGGCCGGCCATCCGCTGACCGACGAGGACCGCGGGCCCTGGCTGGACAACATCGGGCAGTGGATCGACGAGACCACCGCCAAGGGCCGGCCCGGTGTCGTGACGTCTTCGGCCCTCAAGCGCGCCTATCGCGACCGGCTGCTCAAGGGACGGCCGCAGGTCCGGCTGATCTACCTGGACGCCGCCCGCGAGACCGTGGCCCGCCGGCTCACCGCGCGCAACGGCCACTTCTTCCCGCCGGAACTGCTCGACTCGCAGTTCGGGGACCTGGAGCCGCCGGCCGACGACGAGCACCCGGTGCGGGTCAAGGTCGACGACCACGACTCGCCGCTGACCGTCGCCGAGCAGCTGATCCACACCGAGAAGCTGGACGCGGTGGAAGCCGCGCATGATGCCGAGGCTGCGCACAGCGCGCCCGCCAATAAGGCCGAAGCCACGCACAGCACCGCCGCCCACGACGCGCAGGCCAAGCCCGCCGACAAGGAGGCCGGCGAATGACGGCCTCCGCTCTCGCAGCCAACCCCCTCACAGCGCACCCCCTCCTCGCCGAAGCGGCCGCCAAAACCGCCAAATCCACCGCCTGGACCGGCCACGACACCCGCCTCATAGCCGTCGCCCTGGCCGGCATCGCCCTGGTCGTCGCCCTGACCGCGGTGACGAAGATCCACCCCTTCCTCGCCCTGCTGGTCGGCGGCCTGTTCGTCGGCGTCGCCGGCGGCATCCCGGTCGACAAACTCCTGTCCACCACCGAGACCGGCGTCGGCGGCGTCCTGGGCGACGTCGGCGTGATCGTGGCCCTGGGCGCGATGCTCGGCAAGATGCTGGTCGACTCCGGCGGCGCCGACCGCCTGGTCGGCGCGATCGTGGACCGGGTCGGGGAGAAGCGCGCGCCGTGGGCGATGGTCGTGGCCGCGATGGTCGTCGGCATCCCGATGTTCTTCGAGGTCGGCCTGGTGCTGATGGTCCCGATCATCTATCTGGTCTGGAAGCGCACCGGCGGCTCGATCCTGCGGGTGGGCATCCCGGCGCTGGCCGGTCTGTCGATCCTGCACGGCCTGATCCCGCCGCACCCGGGCCCGCTGGTGGCGATCAACGCCCTGCACGCGGATCTGGGCACCACGCTGCTGTTCGGCGTCATCGTCGCCATCCCGACCGCGATCATCGGCGGTCCGCTCTACGGCACCTGGATCTCCAAGCGCGTGCACCCGCACCCGCCGGAGGAGCTGTCCGAGCAGTACACGGTGACCCAGCGGACCGACGGCAAGATGCCCTCGGTGCTCACCACGCTCTCGGTGATCCTGCTGCCGGTGGCCATCATGCTGGTGAAGACCGTCATCGACATCGCCGACAGCAGCCCGGACTCCGAACCGCACAAGGTGATGGACTTCATCGGCGACCCGATCATGGCGATGATCATCGGCGTCACCTACGCGGTGGTGGCCCTGGGCTTCGGCAAGAAGGCCTCCGACGTGATGGGCTCGGCGCTGGGCCCGATCGCCGGCATCCTGCTGATCATCGGGGCCGGCGGCGGGTTCAAGCAGATGCTGGTCGGCACCGGCATCGCCGACTCGATCGGCAAGGCCGCGAACAACTCCCACCTGTCCCTGCTGCTGCTCGCCTGGCTGATCGCGGTCGGTATCCGGCTGGCCACCGGGTCGGCCACGGTCGCGACCGTCACCGCCTCGGGCATCATCGCGCCGATCGCCGCGTCCCACACGGACACCTCGACGGCGTTGCTGGCGCTGGCGGTCGGTTCCGGCTCGCTGTTCCTGTCGCACGTGAACGACGCCGGTTTCTGGCTGGTGAAGGAGTTCTTCGGGATGGACGTCAAGCAGACGTTCAAGTCCTGGTCGGCGATGGAGACGATCCTGTCGAGCGTGTCCATCGTGTGCATCCTGATCCTTGGATCTTTCGTGCACTAGTGTGCGGCGGCATGGGACTGCTCATGCTGCCTGCTCTGGCACTGCTCACGCTGGCCTCGGCGTGGGCGGTGTCTTTTTCGCTTTTCTGGCTGTTCGCCCTGATCCCGTTCACGCTGTTGCTGCTCCTCGGGATCTTCGACGTGCTTCAGCCCAAGCGCTCGATCCTGCGCAACTTCCCGGTCCTGGGGCACGCGCGGTTCATGATGGAGTACATCCGCCCGGAGATCCAGCAGTACTTCATCGAGACCAACACCGACGGCCGCCCCTTCGACCGCGACACCCGCACTGTCATCTACGAGCGGGCCAAGGGCATCCACGGCGAGGCGGCGTTCGGCACCGAATTGGACGTCGAGGCCTCCGGGTATGAGTTCCTCCAGCACTCGATGTCGCCGCAGCAGCCGTCACCGGGGCAGCCCCGGGTGCTCGTAGGCGGCCCGGATTGCAAGCACCCGTATGAGATGGCGCTGCTCAACGTCTCCGCGATGAGCTTCGGCGCGCTGTCCGCCAACGCGATCCTGGCCCTGAACAAGGGCGCCAAGGCCGGCGGTTTCGCGCACGACACCGGCGAGGGCGGCATCTCGCCCTATCACCGCGAAGGCGGCGCCGACCTGGTCTGGGAGATCGGGTCCGGCTACTTCGGGGCCCGGACCGCGGACGGGAACTTCGACCCCGAGAAGTTCCGGGACAAGGCCGCCGACCCGCAGGTCAAGTGCGTGGAGCTGAAGCTGAGCCAGGGCGCGAAGCCGGGGCTGGGCGGCGTGCTGCCGGGGGCGAAGGTGACGCGGCAGATCGCCGACATACGCGGTGTTCCCGAGGGCGTCACGTGCATCAGCCCGCCGGCCCACAAGGTGTTCAGCACGCCGCGCGAACTGGTGCTGTTCATCGCGAAGATGCGGGAGCTGGCCGACGGCAAGCCGACCGGCTTCAAGCTGTGCGTCGGGTCGCGGCGCGAGTTCCTGGCCGTCTGCAAGGCGATGCTGGCCGAGGACGTGACACCGGACTTCATCGTCGTCGACGGCTCCGAGGGCGGCACCGGCGCGGCGCCGCTGGAGTTCGAGGACAACGTCGGCACCCCGCTCACCCAGGGCCTGCTGACCGTCCACAACGCGCTGGTCGGCGTCGGGCTGCGGGACCGGATCCGGATCGGCGTCAGCGGCAAGGTGGCGCGCGGCACCGACATCGTGAAGCGCATCGCCCAGGGCGCCGACTACACCAACGCCGCCCGCGCGATGATGATGGCCGTCGGCTGCATCCAGGCCCAGAAGTGCCACACCAACCACTGCCCGGTCGGCGTCACCACCCAGGACCCGAAGCGCTACCGGGCTTTGGACGTGCCGGACAAGGCGGTCCGCGTCCAGCGCTTCCAGGCCGCGACGGTCTCCGAGGCCCAGCAGCTGATCGCCGCGATGGGCCTGTCCGGTCCGCAGGATCTGCGGCCGGAACTGGTGCAGCGCCGCGTCAGCCAGCGGAAGACGAGCACTTACGCGGAGCTCTACCACTACCTGGAGCCCGGTGAACTGCTCGGGGATCCGGTCCAGGGATGGGAACTGGACTGGCAGTACGCGGACCCGGACACGTTCCGGCCGGTAGGCCTGAAGCTGGGGTAGTCACAGTCACAGGCGTAGTCACAGGCTTAGTCGTAGTCACAGGCGTAGTCACGAAGGCTCAGATCGCGGCCGTCCTAGAGTGGTGTCGTGATCACCACCGAACGCCTGCGACTGCGTCCCGCGACCATGGCCGACGTCGACTTCTGGATCGAGCTGCACGCCGACCCCGAAGTCAACCAGTACGTCGGCGCGTACACCCGGGAGAAAGCCGAGACCCGGCTGCGCGGCATCGAGGACAGCTGGGCGGCTCGCGGCTACGGCTTGTGCGTCGTGGAATCGCTGGCCACCGGCGAGGCGATCGGGCGGTCCGGGCTCAACTGGTGGGAGCAGTTCGGCGAGACCGAGGCCGGCTGGACCTTCGCCCGCGAGCACTGGGGCCACGGCTACGCGACCGAGGCCGGGCGGGCCGTTCTGGACTGGGGCTTCAACAAGCTGGAACTGGATCGGATCACCGCGTTGATCTCTCCCGGCAACCACCCCTCGATCGCGGTCGCCGCGCGGCTGGGGATGACGCCGCGGCGCGAGGAGGAGCTGTTCGGGAAGCCGTGCGTCGTGTACGCGCTGGATCGAGCGGAGGTCGACGCCGCCGCTGCGGCAAAGTCCAAGTTCTAGGCCAAGTTCTAGGCCTGGGCCTGGGCCTAGGCCGACGCCTCGCTGAGCCGGAACCCGCGCCGCCGCTGCCAGCCCGCCGCCGAAGCCGTGCCGACCGCCAGCCCGCCGATCAGCAGCACCCACGGCACCGTGGCGTCGTAATGCCTGGCCTGCGCATAGTCCTGGGTGACGGTGTGCCCGTCGGCGAAATGCGTGATGCACTTGTCCGTCGCGGTCATGCGCTGACCGTCGCAGGTCGGAGTGGTGTTCGAGCCCTGGTACATCGCGTACGCCGCCACGATCACCAGCAGCACGCCGATGATCACCCCGACCTTCGTCGCCCTCGCCAACATGCTGACAACCGTAGCGGTAGGGGCGCCGTTCGCGGGGTCAGGTCCTCCTGTCCGCGACGTAGTTTCGCTACGTATTCGCCTCGGCCATGCTCTGCGTCCCGATCACGCGCAGCAGTTGCAGCGCCTGGTACGCCGGGGTCCCGGCCCGCGCCGAGTGGATGATCAGCCGCTGGTCGTGCTCCGGGGAGAACATGACCTCGCAGTCCAGGTCGATGCGCCCGACGACCGGGTGCAGGACCGTCTTGTGGTCCATCCGGCGGCGCCGCACGTCGTGCCGCTCCCACAGGTCCGCGAACCGCTGGCTTCGTACCCTGAGTTCCTCGACGAGCGCGCGCAGCGGGGCGTCGTCGGGGTGGGCCGCCAGCCGGGCCCGCAGGTCGGCGACCGTGTTCTCGCCGTTGCGGATCAGGTCCTCCGGCACGAACCGCTCGGCGGCCTCGGGGTTGCAGAAGTGCTGCCAGGCGATGTTCCGCTGCTCGGCCGGGAAGCGCCCGGGATCGCCCATCAGCGCGACCTGCATCGCGTTCCAGGCCAGCATGTCGCCGCGGTCGCTGACCACCAGCGCCGGGGTGTCGTCCAGCTTGTCCAGCAGGTGCAGCACGCCGGGCCGGACGTGTTCGGTCGGCGCCCGGCCCTCGTCCTGCGGCATCAGGCCGGACAGGTGGAACAGGTGGTCGTGCTCGTCGCGGGTCAGCCGCAGCGCCCGCGAGAGCGCGCCGAGCACCTGCGCCGAGGGCTGCGGACCACGGGCCTGCTCCAGCCGGGTGTAGTAGTCCACTGACATCCCGGCGAGCATCGCGACCTCCTCCCGGCGCAGCCCGGCGGTACGGCGGCGGCCGTTCGCGGGCAGGCCCAGATCCTCCGGCCGCAGCCGCTCACGGCGGATGCGCAGGAAGGCGGACAGTTCGGCGCGATCGATCTTGAGCACCCCTCCAGCATCGCGCAATGGCGCCAACCTATCCAGGGATCGGCGGTCCCAGGATGAGCCGGTCTCTGCACACCGGCCCCGACCTGCGGCAACGTTCTGGACAACAGCAAGACACGACATCGGCGGCCCGGCAGGCGCCGCCGGCGAAGGAGACGAATCCCATGACCACCACTGCTTTCTCCAAGCCCATCCTCATCACCGGTGGCACCGGCAAGGTCGGCAGCCGGCTGATCCCGCGGGTGCTGGCCCAGGGCGAGCCGGTGCGGGCGCTGGTCCGCGACCCGGAGTCGGAGACCGCGCTGCGCCTGCGCCGGGCCGGCGCCGAACTGGTCGTCGGCGACCTGACGACGCTGACTCAGGCCGAGATGAAGCCGCTCGTCGACGGCACGTCCGCAGTGATCCACCTGGTCGCGGCGTTCCGCGGCGGCGAGAGCCCGGAGCGCTCGGCCGCGGTGAACACCGACGCCGCCGTGGCCCTGGCCCGCGCCGCCCTCGACGCCGGCGTCCCGCGCTTCGTGTTCACCAGCACCAACCTGATCTACGGCGGCGGCCACAACGGCCCGCAGACCGAGGACGTGGAACTGGGGCCGCTGCCCTCCGAGGCGCCGTACCCGATCACCAAGCGCGCCGCCGAGAAGGCGTTGCAGGAGCTGCGCGCAGACCACGGCCTGGACCTGCGCGTCCTGCGCCTGCCCTTCATCTACGGCGACGGCGACCCGCACATCGAGGAGTTCCTGAACCGCCCGCTGGAGATGCACCCGGCCGGCCGGCTCCAGATGGCGCACCACGCCGACATCGCCCAAGGCATCCTGCTGGCCCTGCGCGCCGAGGGCATCACCGGCGAGGTGTTCAACATCTCCGACGACTCCGCGGCCACCCTCGCGGAGATCTACCGCTTCCTGGGCCGCGAGCTGACGCCGGAGATGGCCGAACGCGCGATCAAGGACCCGTGGTACGGCATCGTGAACAACACCAAGGCCCGGCGGGTGCTCGGGTTCCGGCCGCTGTTCCCGACGATGTGGCAGGCCGTGGACGCGGGAGTGATGTAGGGCGCGGGAGTGATGTAGTGATGTGAGGGGTCGTCAGCTTGGCGGAGTGGCTGGGACCGCGGCGTCGGCGGCGGCGGCGAGGATCGCGGCGTCCCATACCGGACTGTCCAGCAGGGTGCTGATCTGCTTCGCGGTGAGCAGCATCGGGGCGCCGGGGGTCGCGGGACCCTTCTCGGAGGGGGCGTTCGTCTCGATCGCGACGAGCCTTGTGCCGTCGGGACGGACCAGGGTGACCGTGAGGTGGTCGGGATTGCGGCCGTTGTCCGGGCCGCGTGACTCGTCGGTGTAGACGACCGAGCCGTCCGGAAGCACCTGGGGCGTGTCGTGCGCGGCGATGGTGTCCTGCTGACCGCCGATGATGAGGTCGAGGAAGCCGATCCCGCGCGGGGCGGTGATCTGGGAGAGGATCTCGCCAGGCCGGACTATGGCGGAGAAGCCGGTGACGCCGGTTCCAGCGAGGCCTTGCTTCAGGGCACCGACCACCTGGGCGGTGGGGAGCTGCTGCGGGGCGTCGGTGGTGGCCGGGGTCTCGGTGGGGGTCTCGGTCACGGTCTCGGTCACGGTCTCGGTCGGGCTCGGGCTCGGGCTCGGGTTCGCGGTCGGGGTCGGGTTCGCGGTCGCGGTCGGGGCGGCTGGCGTGGCCGGGGTGCTCGGGGCGGCGCCGGTCGCCGTCCCCGCTCCGTGGTGTGGTCCGAACAGAACGACCCCCGCGAACACCAAAGCCACCGCGACCGCCGAGCCCACCGCCTCCACGACCCACTCCATCCGCCGCATCCGCGTCCCGCGCGACACCCCGCCGGCGGTCAGGCGTCCGACGTCCGGATCGAGCCGACTCGCGGTCTCCCGCATGGCGTGAGGTAAGTCGTCGCGCACGCGTCACCTCTCTTGGCTCGGCTTCTCTTGGCCCGGTCTCTTGGTCCGGTTTCTCCTTGCGTGGTACTCGACGCGCGGTGGGTGGCGGTTGTTACGGTGGCCGCATGTCGACTGTCGCGGCCTGCGAGGCCGCCCAGACCTGCTGGTTCAGCTGCCGGGCCGGCGCGCTCGGCGGCCAGACGTGGACCGACGGGCCGCTGCACTGGACCCGTGAGGGCGCGGAACAGAATCTGATGTTCCCGACGCGGATTCCGGCCGATGCGGTCCGGCGCGGGGTGGAACAGGCTCGCGAAACCGGCGTACGGATCGTCGGCGCTTGGCTCGGGACGGATGTCGACGCTTCGGCGTTGGCGGCTGCCGGGTTCGAGCGGGGGTGGGCGCCTTCGTGGATGACGGCGCCGGTCGCCGACGTCGGCGTGGCCGATGACCCTCGCGTCGAGCTTCAGGAGGAGAGCGACGACTACAGCGGCGAGTACGCGGACTACGCGGAGATGCTGAAGCTGACGCGGGTGCGTCCTCAGCACACGTGGTACGCCGCCGCTTATGTGGAGCCCGGCAAGTCCGCGAGCCGCAAGCTCGCCGGCCCCAGGTTCGCGGGCCGCGCGTGGTCGCATCTGACCGGCGAGACGGCCGGGGTGTTCGACATGAATGTCTGGCCGCGGCTCCAGCGGCGCGGGATCGGCAGCGGTTTGCTGCGCGCGGTGGTGGCGGCCGCGGCGCAAGCCGGTGCGCGGGACGCGGTGCTGAACGCGACGCCGGAAGGGCAGCTGCTGTACGAAACCTGTGGCTTTCGGCAGATCGGGGCGGGGATCACGTGGTGGCTGCACCTCGAGGCATGACGTCTACCTGGCTGGCAGCCGGGGCCACGGCCCGCTAACCTTGCCTGGCTCGCGCGGCGTCGGGAGGGCGGTGCGCAACGGGGAGATTCAAACGTGGGGGAATCAGTGAATTTGCATTATCGGCGTACCCGCATGCCGGTACGCGTTCTGCTCGCGGCGGGGCTGGTGGCGTTGGCGGCTGCCGGATGCGCGTCGCAGGGGACTGTTTCAGCGCAGACCGGACCGGGGGCCACGGATTCGGCCGCGTCGCTCGCTTCGGCGTTCGGCTCCGCTTCCGGCGCAGCCGCGGCCTCGGCCTCATCCACTGACACGGGTTCGGCTTCGGGCTCGCCGTCGGGCTCGGCGTCCACGTCGAATCAGGACTCTTCGTCGGTGACGTCATCGGACACTGATTCACCGGCGGCGCCGGCGTCCACGAGCAGCCCGACGACGAACGCCCCGATGTACAAGCTCACCGACGTCGTCACCGAGGGCGGCTTCAAGTTGAAGATCAATTCGATCCAGCTGCCCTGGAACCCGCCGGCCGGTTCGCAGTTCACCCCGGCGCCGACGCGAGCCTGGCTGCTGATGGACTTCCAGGTCACCAACGTCGGCGGCCAGCCGTCGATGTTCGACACCATCGGCGCCTTCGACCTGCGGGACAACACCAACGCCTCGCACCTGACGTCCGTCGTCTCCGGGGACACCCTCCCGGCGGCGAAGAAGTTCGAGGACCAGGAGGTGGCGCCCGGCGCCACGGTCGGCGGCGAGGTGGTCTTCGACGTCCCGGTCAACGGCGCCCCGTTCCGGCTCATCTACTCCGGGAACATGTGGCACGCCAGCCAGACCCCGCCGGTGATCTCGCTGAGCAAGTGAGCCCGGCGGCGTGAGCCCGGCCGCACCCGGCCCGGCCCCGCGCTCCCCCGAGCCCGGCCGCGGCCTATCCTGGGCCGCATGACCACCACCATCATCCCGATCGGCCAGGTCGTCGGCGGCCGCACCGAGCCGCGCGACGACGACTGGGGCGGCGAGCAGGCCGTGATCCGGCTCGACGAGCGCTTCGGCCCCGAGGCCCTCGCCGGGCTGGACGCGTTCTCGCACGTGGAGGTCGTCTACCAGTTCCACCTGGTGGATCCGGACAAGGTGCAGACCGGGGCCCGGCACCCGCGCAACAACCCGGAGTGGCCGCTGGTCGGCATCTTCGCGCAGCGCGGCAAGAACCGGCCGAACCGGATCGGCGTCTCGCGCTGCCGGCTGGTGCAGGTGCAGGGGCGGGAGGTGCACGTCACCGGGCTCGACGCGGTCGACGGGACGCCGGTGCTGGACCTGAAGCCGTACCTGGCGGAGTTCGGGCCGATCGGCGAGGTGACGCAGCCGGAGTGGGCGACCGAACTGATGCGTCAGTACTACTGAGCTGCTGCTGAGCTGCTACTGCTGAGCTGCTAGCGAGCTGCTACTGAGCCCAGGTCGGTGACGCAGACGCTGCCTGGGCGCGCGAAAGCGGCCCGCGCGGCATCGCCGCACGGTCCCGCCACACCGGACCGCCGCACCGGCCCCGCCTCGGGTACCGGTACGACGCTCCGCGACGTATCGCTACTACGCCCTATTACGCGAGTTCTCCGGCACCGCGCTCGGTCTCGGCGTCACCGCCGCTACCCTCACCGTCACCCCGGTGCCGCACCGTCTCGACCATGTGCCCGACCGCCTCCCGTCCCTTCGACGCGGTGTTCCGGGTGATCTCGAACGCCTGCACCTGGATCACGTTCGCGGTCTGCCGCACCGCGGGCGCGTCAGCGACCTTCCGCGCCGCCGCCGACGAGTACGACTACGACGACGACCCCCTGGAGTCCGGCCGCCGGGGCGGCGACGGCGGAGGCGGCGTCGACCCCTACCACCTGGCCGATCCGCAGGCGTTCCTGGACGCCCTGGACCGGGTGCCCTTCCTGGTCTCGCTGGAGTTCCGGCACACCGCGGTCACCGACCGGGGCGACCG
>NZ_JAAFZA010000176.1 GCF_015356865.1 Catenulispora pinisilvae | reverse complement strand
CCCACCCAACTACGCTGCGGCTCCCGCGCGCAGCGGCCAGCACGGCGCCGCGTGCGGCGGGCGCCAGCCACGCCTGTAGGGCACGCTCGGCCGGGACGCCGAACGGGACCGTGCGGTCGCGGCCGCCCTTGCCCGACAGGCGCGCGGTGCGTCGGGCGAAGTCGACGTCGTCCAGGTTCAGGGCGCACAGCTCGGAGACCCGGGCGGCCGTCGCGTACAGGAACTCCAGGATGGCCACGTCCCGCAGCGCCAGCGGCTCCATCGCGCGCGTCGCGGTGTCGTCGGCTGCTGCGGTGAGGGCGTCGGACATCTGGCGCTGCGAGAGGACTGCGGGCAACGGGGAGCGCGGTTTCGGTGTCACCAGGCGGGCAAGGTTCGGGATCGAGGCTTGACGGCCCCAGGCCCGGGACGCTGCCGTGCGGCGGGCGAGCGTTGCCCGCGCCGCGCCGGATTCGGCGGTCTGGGCGAGCCAGGACCTTGCGACGTCCAGGCCGACTTCGGTGGGGGTGCCCACGCCGGCGCGCTCAGCGAAGGCGAACAGGTCCACCAGGTCGGCCACATAGCCGCGCACCGTGTGCGGGGACAACCTGCGCGCCCGCAGATCCTCCTCGAAGCGGTCCAGGGCCGCCCGGTACGCGTCGTCCACGTAACCAGCCTACGTCGGATGGCGCTCCAGGAGCAGGTCGGCGGTGCGGGCAATCCGTCCGGGATCCGGCCCGCGCCAGGTGACGGCTACGCCGGGGCGGTTCCGTACCCGGGCGCGGCGCGGACGTACGCGTGGCCTGGTGAGAGAGTCGGGGCGGTCGATGGGCGGCTCCTTTCTCGATGCCGGGCATCGGATTCGAGGGCTGAGTCGGTCGGTTGCGGTACCGGGGTTGTTGGTGTGGCGGCGGCGAAGTGTTCTCCGCAGAGCTCTCGTGGCGAAGCGTTCTTCGCGGGCGCGCTTAAAGAATCAGGCGAGCGCACCACCCCCTCTCCTCACGGTCCACCCAGCCGGCTGCCGACAACCGCCCCAGGGCGGCACGGACGGCATGTGGATCCAGACCCGCGGCCAAGGCTGCTTCGACGGTGTCGAGCACACCCCGTCCGGCGACCGGGAGGGCGTCCAGGACGCGGGCCGCGATCGGGTCGAGGGAGTCGCGGGGGCGCCTGGAGCTGGTGCGGGCCGACACAGCGGGGTCGGCCAGGTCGGCACCGAGGTCGCCGAGATGTTCGACCACCTCGGCCGCGCGGGTGCAGAGCAGAGCCCCGTCACGGATCAGCTGATGGGTGCCCTCGGACGCCTCGGACGTGACGGGCCCGGGTACCGCGAGAACGGGACGGCCGAGTTCGTCGGCGAGGCGTGCGGTGACGAGCGAGCCGCTACGGGCCGCGGCCTCCACGACGAGGGTTCCGAGGCCCAGGGCCGCGATCACCCGGTTGCGGTCCAGAAAGCGAAAGCGGCTGACAGACGTCCCGGGCGGCAGTTCGGAGACGACTAAGCCCTCGGCTGCGATCGCACCGATCAGTGCCTCATGACCGCGTGGATAGACGAGGTCGATGCCACATGCGAGGGCCGCGACCGTGACTCCGCGAGCGGCGAGCGCTCCACGATGCGCGGCCCCGTCGATCCCGCGTGCGGCGCCGGAGATGACAGCCCACCCGCGTTCAGCCAGGCCGGCCGCGAGCTCGCCGGCGACGTGCATGCCGTAGCCGGTGGCAATACGCGCGCCCACGATGGACACACTGCGCTTCGACGCGGCAGCCAGATCCGTGCCGCCGAGGAACCACATTCCGAGCGGAGCGGCGTCGCCGAGGTCGTTGAGCGCGGCGGGCCACTCAGCGTCCGAGGGGATGACGTACCGAGCGCCGGTCTTGGCCCCGACAGCGAGATCGTCATCGGGATCGGCACGGTAGCAGCGGGTCTGGAGCGTGTGGCCACGGCTGATGAGCGACGCGCGATCGGCGGCCGACTCCTCGTCGTGGGGCGAGAGGAGATCAGCGGCACTCCCGGCCAGGAGCGCGGAGGCGACGGTCGGAGCGCCGAAGCGGGTGACCAGACGGCAGAGGAGGGCATCGCCAGGCTCAGACGCGTGATGAAGAACCAGGCGCGCACGACGGTCAGCAGCAGTGGGGTCTTGGGGCGCGGTGGTGACAAGCACGGGTTCAGGCGCGCGGTGAGCCGTTGGGAGTGCGGGAGGTCGAGTGGGTGGTGGAGTCTCGGGAGGGTCCGCCGTAGCGGCGGCCGCGTAGTAGAGGGAGGTCGGGGCCAGAAGCGGCTCGAGACTTGGATCGGGAGAAGGTTGCGAACGATCGGGCGGCGCATAGAACAGCGAGGTGGGAGCCAGCAGCGCGGGGACGGGTTCTGGAGTGGGTGGGGAGAGCGAAGGCTGCTCGGCACGTTGGCCGGACTCGGAGGGACCTACGCGAGCTGAGTCAGAGTTTGGATAGAGGAGCGTATTCGGAGCTAAGGACGAAGGGTCTCGAACCGATTGCCCAGCGTGCCGACCAGGCTCGGATGCCCTTGTGGAAGCTGGCTCAGAGCTTGCAGAGAGCAACGGGTTGGAGGCTGAGGGCGAAGATCCTGGCGCCGATTGCTCGGCGAATTGGGCAGGCTCCGAGGGACCTGCGGGGGCTGAGTCAGCGTTCGCAGAGCGCAGCGAGGCGGGAGCTGAAGGCGAGGGTCCGGGAGCCGCCTGCTTGGCAGGTTGGGCAGGCTCCGTGGCTGAGTCAGCGTTCGCAGAGCGCAGCGGGTTCGGGGCCAGGAGCGAAGGCTTGGAGCACAGTTGCTCAGCATCCGGCTCAGGCTGCGAGGTGGCCGCAGGAGCTGAGCCGGCGTTCGCGAGCGGCGCCGAGGCCGCCAGCGCAGGCTCCGGGACAGCTCGGCCCGGCGGCCCAGCCTGTCGTTCGGGTTCGGGTTCAGAAGTTGCTGCCGCAGTCGGGCCGGAGTTCGAGGTGGGCGCTTGGCGCGGTGCCGGGCCGGATCGGAATGGATACTCATCCGGCCGCGAGGAGTCCACCGGAACTGAGTCGGCATTGGCCCGGGAGAGCGTGGCTGGCGTTGGCGGCGCGAGCACGTCGGAGCTGGGTTGGTGGGCCAGCGCGGTGGTGCTTGCCGGGTCGGGGTTGGGGGCGGCAGCGGTGAGAAGGGCGGTCATGGCGGGCTCCTAGGTGAGTGTTCGTGGATCAGGTGGCTAGTTGGCCGGGGAGGCCTTGGCGGAAGGCGAGGGCGGTGGCTACTTCGTCGGGGCCTGGTCGAGGGCGGCCCGTGAGGTCGGCGAGGGTCCAGGCGACGCGGAGGAGGCGGTCGTAGCCGCGAGCAGTGAGGGCGCCTGCCTGGTAGCGGGCATCGATGTCGGTGAGGCTGGCGGGGGTGGGGGCGAACTCGGCACGCAGCGCGCTGCCGGGGATTTGGGCGTTGGTGGACCAGGGGCGGTCCGCGTAGCGGTGGGTGGCCCGGGCCCGGGCTTCGAGGACGCGGTCACGGACGTCGGCGCTGGATTCCCCTGGGAGGGCACCGAAGAGTTCGGCGCGGCCGACGGGGTGGACGGCCAAGCGAAGGTCGATGCGGTCCAGGAAGGGGCCGGAGAGCTTCTGGGTGTAGCGGCGGCGGGCGTCGGGGGTGCAGGTGCACTGGCCGCCTGCGGTGCCCGCACGTCCACACGGACATGGATTCATGGCCGCGACCAGGAGAAATCTCGCGGGAAAGACCACGGTGCCGGTAGCCCGGGCGATCACGATCTCGCCGGCTTCGAGGGGTTCGCGTAGTGCTTCGAGGACGGCCCGCTGCATCTCGGGGATCTCGTCGGCGAACAACACGCCGTGGTGGGCGCGGCTGATGGCGCCGGGGACGATGCGGCCGGTGCCGCCGCCGACCATGCCCGCGACCGTGCAGGTGTGGTGCACGCTCTGGTAGGGCGGATCGGTGATTAGAGGCTTTTCCCAGGGCAGCGTGCCGGCGATCGAGTGCAGGGACGAGACCTCGAGGGCGGCCGATTCGTCGAGCGGAGGAAGGATCGACGGCAGACGTTCGGCGAGCAGGGTCTTGCCCGCACCGGGGGCACCGGCCAGGAGTAGGTGGTGGCCTCCGGCGGCTGCGACTTCCAGGGCTCGGCGCGCGTCGTACTGGCCTAGGACGTCGGCCATGTCGGGCAGGGGACGGACCGGGCGTAGGGGGCCGGTACGCGGGCCGGTGTCCAGCGGGAGTGGTTCGGCATCGGGGATCTCGGTGCCTTGGAGCAGGGCCACGACCTGCGCCAAGGAGCGCATGCCGTGGACTTCGAGGCCGGATATCTGTGAGGCTTCGAGGGCGTTGGGCTCGGCGACGAGGATCCTGGTCAGGCCGTGGTCGCGGGCGGCAAGAGCGGCCGGGAGCACGCCTCGGACGGGGCGCAGGCGGCCGTCGAGGCACAGCTCGGCGAGGAAGACTGCGCCGGCGAGCGCGATCTGGCCGATGGCGCCTTCGGCGGTGAGCGCGGCGACGGCTACGGCGAGGTCGAACGCTGAGCCTTCCTTGCGGACCCAGGCCGGGGACAGCCCGACGGTGACGTTGCCGTCGGGCCAGCGGTGCCCGGAGTTGTAGGCGGCGGCGCGGGCTCGGTCGCGGCATTCGGACAGGACGGTGTCGCGCAGGCCGAGGATCTGGGTGCGGGTGGCGCCGCGGGTGACGTTGACCTCGACCTCGACGACGACGCCTTGGGTGCCGTTGAGGGCGACGGCATGGGTCCGCGAGATGCTCATGACCGAGCTCCGCAGACGCATGCCGAAGACATCGGCGCCAGCAAGTCGCCTGCCACCCCGACATCAGCCCGAGTGGGGTGGGCATGAGCGACGCCGTTCGGGCCGGCGAGCGACCCTGATGTGCCGTGGAAGACGGGGCGGTGCCCGGGCTTGGCAGGCAGCACCGGGGCCAGCCGGAGCGCGGCGGTGACGAACGCCCGAGCGACCCGCGCCTGGTCGGACCGGTCGGCACGGCAGGGAACCGAAGCCGGGGCGGCGATACCGGAGCTGCGCATCTCACACCGCCTGAAGGTGGTCGATGGCGGGTTCGGTGCGGCCGTCGGCGGGGAACAGCAGGCCGATGACGTCGACACGGATGCCTCGTAGGCCACGGGGCAGGTGGTTGCGGAGCTCCGGGTCGAGGCGGTGTTCGGCGACCCAGCGGTTGGCCAGTTTCCACAGGCGGGTGCGCTTGGCGTCGGTGATGGCGTCGAAGGGCCGGCCGCCGGTGGCTGCCCGGCGGGTCTTGACCTCGACGGTGACCAGCAGGTCGGAGGCCAGGGCGACGATGTCCAACTCGCCGCGGACGTCCGGGCCGCGCCAGCGCCAGTTGCGGTCCAGGACGTGGTAGCCGCAGGCGGTGAGGTAGGCGGCGGCGATGTCCTCGCCTTCGCGGCCCAGGCGGCCTGGGGACAGGCTGCTGTGGTCGATCGCCGACGGGAAGTCCGTCAGGTGGTGTTCGACCTCCAGGAATGGGGTTGTGCCGGCCACCGCTGCGCTCCTCCCGGTCGTTCGGTCGGCCCGTCGGTGGGCCGCTCGTGATCGAGGTTCGCTCGGGGTGGGTGGCGGGGGCCAGGGAGGATTGCGGCGGTTGTGGATAAGTGGGGTGGAATGGGAACGCCCGTCACTCGTGTGGCCTAGTGGGCACGCGTGACGGGCGTTGTTGTTCGATTTTCAATTGGATTGGCGGTCGGCGGTCCGTCAGTCGGTCGGGACTTCCAGGTCGCTCTTGGCCAGTTCCTCGACGTTGACGTCCTTGAACGTGACGACTTTCACGTTCTTCACGAAGCGTGCGGGCCGGTACATGTCCCACACCCAGGCGTCCGCCATCGTCACCTCGAAGTACACCTCACCGTCGGCCGAGCGCACCGCGAGGTCCACCTGGTTGGTCAGGTAGAAGCGCCGCTCGGTCTCGACCACGTACTTGAACAGGCCGACCACGTCGCGGTACTCGCGATAGAGCTGGAGCTCCATCTCGGTCTCGTACTTCTCGAGGTCCTCAGCGCTCATGCCCACGCTCCCCTTGGTCGGTCTTCAATCACAGTCATTGTCACCCACAACGCTGGGAAACGTTCGCCACGTTGGCATATGTGAAACGGTGCTCCGGACAAGGCCCGTGCTCCGCCAATGCGGCCTGGTGGGCGGGGGTGGAGTAGCCCTTGTGGACCTCGAAGCCGTACGCCGGGTGGCGCTGGGCCAACTCGGTCATCATGGCGTCCCGCACGGTCTTGGCCAGCACCGACGCGGCGGCCACGCAGGCAGCCACCTGGTCCCCCTTCCACATGGCAAGGCTAGGGCAGGGAAGCCCGTCCACGTGGAACCCGTCCGAGAGCGCGTACGAGGGGGCGACGTCGAGGCGGGCCACGGCGCGGCGCAGCGCAGCGATGTTCGCATGGTGCAGACCCAGACGGTCCACCTCGGGAGCCGGTATGGCGACCCACGCATAGGACAGCGCGCGCTTCTCGATCTCCAGGCGGACCCGGTCGCGGGCCTTCTCGGTGAGCAGCTTGGAGTCGGACAGGCCGGGGATGCGGCCCGAGGCCCCGGGGCGCAGGATCACGGCGGCCGCCACCAGCGGGCCTGCGCAGGCACCGCGGCCGGCCTCGTCCGCGCCGGCGACCGTGGGGAACCCGGCACGGGCCAGCGCGCGCTCGTAGCCGTAGATCCCCGCGTCGGAGCGGATCGCTACGCCGCGCGGCAGCGTGGGTGTGGGCGTAGTGGTCATCGTCTCTAACGTACAACGCAGCGGAGACGACAATGGCGGCCGCAGCGGGAAGTCCCTGCCGCGACCGCCATCGATCACCCGGTCAAATCACTACAAAGGTAGTGAACATTGACCGCTACTACATCTATAGTCGGCTGCCTAGTACGCCTCTAGCCGACGCCTACTACGTCTCTAGTCCGCCGCCGCTTCGAGCGTCCGAAGCTTCCGGCGCCGCCGCACCACCGTGATCGGCAGCGCCATGGCGACCGCCGCCACCGGCACCGCGCCCGGCGTGGCCAGCGACTGGAAGCTGACCCGGAAGTCCGACGGCACCGGCAGCGTGCCGAAGTGCGACGGCGGCCACACCTTCAGCACCGCGACGCCGACCACGTTGCCCTCCGGCACGAAGCCGCCGGTCTGGCTGTTGATGTGGGCCCGGGAGTCGACCGAGACCTCGCGGTGGTCGCCCATGACCCACAGCTTGCCCTGCGGGACGTGCACCTCGAACGGCTCCATAGAGGGCAGGTTGCTCGGGTACAAGTAGCCCGACTCCTGCAGCGGGACACCGTTGACGGTCACCGGAGCACCGTTACCGAGGCACTTCACGTCGTCGCCGCCGACCCCGATGACCCGCTTGATCAGGTCGCCGTTGTCCTCCGGCAGCAGGCCGACCGCGGTCAGGACCTTGCTGAAGACGTTCTTCGGCTTCACCGGCTCGCTGTCCAGCCAGCCGCCCGGGTCCTGGAAGACCACGATGTCGCCGCGGTTGGGCTCGTGCCCCATCCAGTTCGCGAAGCGGTTGACCAGCACGCGGTCGTTGATCTCCAGCGTGTTCTGCATCGAGCCGGAGGGGATGACGAAGGCCTGGACCAGGAAGGTCTTGATGATGAAGGCCAGCAACAGGGCGATCGCCAGCAGGAACGGCAGTTCGATGATGAACGGCCGCGGCTTCTTCGGGAACGCGAAGCGCCACACCACCGCGAACGGCAGGAGCAGCCACTGCCACCACTTGCGGGGCGCCGCCGGCTCGGCGGGCGCGGGCTCCGGCTCCCGGGTCTCCTGGTCCCCTTCCGGGGCCGGGGAGAAGCCCTCGGGGCCGCCGCTGTACTGGCCGGGGCCTTGGGGACCGCCCGGTCCCTGTGGGCCGCCGCCATAGCCACCCGGACCGCCAGGGTTGCCAGGGTTGCCGGGACCGCCAGGGCCCTCGGAACCGCCATAGCCGCCAGGACCGCCAGCAGCACCGGGAGCCCCCGGACCACCGGAACCACTCGGACCGCCGTAGCCCCCGGGACCGCCGGTGCCACTGGAACCGCCATACCCGCCGGGCGCACCGGACCCGTCATACCCGGAGGACGCCGCATAGCCGCCGCCCTGGTCATGACCCGCGTAATCGGGCCGCGGCACCACGGCCTCGCCGCGGCCGACCGGGTTGTCGGCGGTCTCGGAGCTCTCGTCCACTGTCACAGTCTGCCCTTCCGCTGACCCGCCAGGCCCGCCCCGTTTCGCTGCCGCCTGGTCCATGTCGCTGTTCCCTTCGCAGTCCCTCGAAAGTTCAGTTCAGCCAAGCGGCCGCTCCGTACCCAACCGCCCGCGTAGCCGATTGGTTACGCCCGCGGGGTCCGGAAGGAACGCACCGGCGCGACGGCGCCGGCGCAGCGATCCGGCCCGCAGCGGGACCGCGAGCGTGAGTCCCCACAGCACCGGCGGCACTGTAGCCGCGCTCTGGGCAGCCTGCGCAGGGTTCTTCAAGGAGAACGTAGAAGGAGTACCCAGGCCGCTGACGCGTGTCAGCGGCCAGATCCGCACGAAAGCGTGGCCCTGCATGTCCGAATACGGGACCAGCCCCTGGGAGGCCTCCTGCAGGTGCACCCGCGAGTCCCCGGAATCGCTCCGGTGGTCTCCGAGCACGAACACCGTGTGCGGCTGAACGGTGATCGGCCCGAAAGGGGTCTGCGACGGGTCGTCCAGCTGTCCGTCGACCCCGCGGTAGAGGTAGGAATGCTCGTCCAGCGGCACCCCATTGACCGTCACCGGCTGTCCGACGCCCTTGCACTGCACGACGTCCCCGGGCACCCCGACGACCCGCTTGATCAGGTCCTGCTCGTTGCCCTCGGGCAGCAGCCCGACCCAGGAGAACACCTTCTTGACCCCGCCGACGAAGGCGTTGTCCTTCTTGATCTCCGAGGGGTCCAGCCAGCCGCCGGGGTCCTTGAACACCACGATCTGGCCGCGCTCCGGGGTCCAGCCGAACCACGGGGTCAGCTTGTTCACCAGCACGCGGTCGCCGGGTTCGATGGTGTGCTGCATGGACTGCGAAGGGATGAAGTAGGCCTGCACGAAGAACGTCTTGATCACCAAGGCCAGCAACAGCGCGACCCCGAACAGGATCGGCAGTTCCTTCCACAACTTCACCGGTTTCAGCCGGCGCCTTTGCCCCTTGGCCACCGGCCGCACCCTAGCCTGTTCGTCGTCGAGTCTGTTGACCCGGGTCAGCAACTTTGGACAGACAGGAACAGCCGTTCCCAGTCGAACAAGTTATAGGACTTGCCTGAGGATTCTGTAAACGGCTCCGGGCCACGTCCTCACGTAGGAGGACGTGGCCCGGAGCCTTGGAAACCGTGCGGGACTTACGGGGCTCAGTGGCCCGCGACCGCCTCGCGCTTCTCCTTGATCTTCGCCTTCTTGCCGCGCAGGTCGCGCAGGTAGTACAGCTTCGCCCGGCGGACGTCACCCCGGGTCACGACCTCGATCTTCTCGATGATCGGGGTGTGCAGCGGGAAGGTACGCTCCACGCCGACACTGAAGCTGACCTTGCGGACCGTGAAGGTCTCGCGCACACCGGAGCCCTGGCGGCGGATGACGACGCCCTTGAACTGCTGGATGCGGGAGCGGTTACCCTCGACGACCTTGACGTGCACGTTGACCGTGTCACCGGGACGGAAGTCCGGGACGTCGATGCGCATCGACAGCTCGTCGATAGTGGACAGCTTGTCCATGATCTCTCCTCGTGGACGCCACAGGTCGACCACGGCTTAAGTGGCGGTGAAACCGGATCCTCACTTGAAATCGCCGTGGGCGGGTCCCCCTGCGGCAGGGCGCGTCCGGCGGGCAGGTGATTGCGTCTGTCGAAAGACAGGCACCTGCTCAAGCAGTACCGGCCTAGTCTGACACAGCGTCGGGGTCGAAACGAAATCCGCCGGAGGTCTGCGACCAGCCCAAAGCCTCCAGCTGGGCCCGGTCCCTCTTGTCCAGGGAAGCCGGGTCCAGGGCCTCGATCAGGTCCGGACGCATCTGCGCGGTCCGTTGGAACGCCTGATCCCGACGCCAGCGCGCGATCAGGCCGTGATTGCCGGACAGCAACACCGGCGGGACCTCGCGGCCGTCCCAACTGGCGGGTTTCGTATATACGGGTCCCTCTAGAAGCCCCGCCATACCGCCCTCAGAGGCGTGCCCGAAGGAGTCGTCTTTAGCGGACTCCGCATTGCCGAGCACACCGGGCAGCAGTCGGCCCACGGCCTCAACCATCACGAGCACCGCGACCTCACCGCCGGCCAACACGTAGTCGCCGATGGAGAGCTCTTCTACAGGCATCCGCTCTGCGGCAGCCTCTATAAACCGCCGATCGATTCCCTCATAGCGCGCCGGAGCGAACACCAGATGGGAAGCCGTCGCCAGATCCTCGGCCACCCGCTGGGTGAACGGCCGGCCCGACGGCGTCGGCACGACCAGGCGCGCGCCGTCCTCCGAACCCGGCGGGACGATCTGAGTCAGCGCCGCCGACCACGGTTCGGGCTTCATCACCATGCCGGGCCCGCCGCCGCACGGCGTGTCGTCCACGGTGTTGTGCCGGTCGTGAGTCCAACCGCGCAGCTCGTGCACGTGCACGTCGAGGATCCCGGCGGCCGCCGCCTTGCCGATCAGCGAGACGTCCAGCGGCGCCAGGTACTCGGGGAAGATGGTGACGATGTCAATGCGCATGGGATACCCGGTGAGAAGTGGCCGCTACTCGACGCTGTCCAGGTCCAGCAGCCCGGCCGGCGGATCGACCACGACCCGGCCGCCGGCGACGTCCACGGTCGGGACGAACTGCTTGACGAACGGGATCAGCACCTCGGGACCGGCGGGCCGCTTGACCGCCAGCACGTCCTGCCCCGGCAGGTGCAGCAGGTCGGCGATCTCGCCCAGCGCGCTGCCGTCGGCCAACTCCACGGGCAGCCCGACCAGCTGGTGGTCGTAGTACTCGTCGGGGTCGTCCGGGGTCTCGTCCGGATCGGCCTCGACCACCAGGATCGTGTTCCGCAGCGCCTCGACGGCGTTCCGGTCGGCCACGCCCTCGAAGGACAGCAGCAGGGTCCCGCTGTGGAAGCGCATGTCCGACACCACCAGCGGGCCGCGCTCGGCCGGCTCGGTCAGCAACCGGGAGCCGGGGGCGAAACGCAGGTCCGGGTCGTCGGTGCGGACCTCGACGGTGGCCTGGCCGCGGATGCCGTGGGCACGACCGATCCGGCCGACCACCAGGCGCAGTGCCTCGGGTCGGCCGGACGGGGTGTCTGCTTCAGGGCTCACCGGTAGCCGGCCGCCTCGACGAGGTCGACACGCAGCGAGCGGCCGCCGAGGGCGGCCATCACGGTGCGCAGCGCCCGCGCGGTGCGCCCGCCGCGGCCGATCACCTTGCCCAGGTCGTCCGGGTGCACCCGGACTTCCAAGACCTTGCCGCGGCGCTGGTCACGCTCGCGGACCCGGACCTCATCGGGGTGCTCGACGATGCCCTTGACCAGGTGCTCCAGGGCCTCTTCCAGCATGCTCAGCCCTCGGAAGCGATCTCAGCCTCGACGGCCGGGGCCGGGGTCTCCACCGGAGCCTCGGTCGCCGGGGTCTCCTCGGCCTTCTTCTCGGCCTTTTCAGCCTTGTCGGCCTTCTTCTTCGGCGTGGTCGCGCCGGTCTTCGGCTCGTCGGCGGCTTCCTTGGCGGCGGCCTCGAAGACGGCCTTGCGGTCGGCCTTGGGGGCCGCGACCTTCATCGGCGCCGGGGCGTCCAGGCCCTTGAACCTCTGCCAGTCGCCGGTGATCTTCAGGATCGCCGCGACGGCCTCGGTCGGCTGCGCGCCGACGCCCAGCCAGTACTGCGCGCGCTCGGAAAGCACCTCGATGTAGGAAGGGTCCTCCTTCGGGTGGTACTTGCCGATCTCCTCGATCGCGCGACCGTCCCGCTTGGTGCGGGCGTCGGCCACGATGATCCGGTACTGCGGGTTCCGGATCTTGCCCATGCGCTTGAGCTTGATCTTGACTGCCACGGTGTGGTGTCTCCTGCTTGGTTGACTGCGGGTGGTGCCACCGCACCGCCACGTGGGGACATGGCATCGGCAGCAGCCGGATGGACACGGCTTAGCGCAGGAGAGAGGGCCATGCGCGACCGGTACAAGCTTCCATTGTGCCAGAAGGTTCAGGCTGGTCGGGACGCCCCCCGGTGCGCTGGGACACCGGGAGGCACCGAAGCGTCACTCCGCCTGATGGATCGCCGGCGGATCATCGGTGGATCGCCGAGTCGAACCGCCGCGCCCCTACTGGGGAGGCAGCAGGTTCTTGAACTCGTCCGGCAGCTCGAACTGGCCGCCGTCCTCCCCGAACGGGCCGTTGCCATCCTTGCGCGCCTGCCGCGCCGCCTCCTCGGCCTTGGCCTTGGCCGGGTTCCCGGAGCGCGAGCGGCCCTTGGACTTGGACGCCTTGTCGGCCGCCTTGGCCTTGGCCGACTTGCGCTTGGTGCCGCCGAGCCCGCCGGCCCCGGGCAGCCCCGGCATGCCGGGCATCCCGCCCTTGGCCATCTGCGACATCATCTTCTTGGCCTCGAGGAAGCGCTCGATGAGGTTGTTGACCTCCGGCACCGAGGTGCCCGAGCCCCGGGCGATGCGCTGCCGGCGCGAGCCGTTGATGATCTTGACGTCCTCGCGCTCGCCCGGGGTCATCGACTTGATGATCGCGGCGATCCGGTTGACATCCTTGTCGTCGATCTCCTTGAGCTGGTCCTTGATGCCACTGACACCCGGCAGCATGCCGAGCAGTTTGGTCATGGAGCCGAGCTTCTTCAGCTGCTCCATCTGGTTCAGGAAGTCGTCGAGCGTGAACTCGTTGCGGGCCAGCTTGCCCGCCATCTTCTCGGCCTCGGCCTGGTCGAACGCCTTCTCGGCCTGCTCGATCAGGGTCATCATGTCGCCCATGTCGAGGATGCGGCTCGCCATGCGCTCGGGGTGGAAGACGTCGAACTCCTCCAGCTTCTCCCCGGAGGAGGCGAACATCACCGGCTTGCCGGTGACCTGGCGCACCGACAGGGCCGCGCCGCCGCGGGCGTCGCCGTCGAGCTTGGTGAGCACCACGCCGTCGAAGCCGACGCCGTCCATGAAGGCCTGGGCGGTGGTCACCGCGTCCTGGCCGATCATGGCGTCGACCACGAACAGGACCTCGTCGGGCCGGACCGCGTCCCGGATGTCGGCGGCCTGCCGCATCAGCTCGGCGTCGATGCCCAGCCGGCCGGCGGTGTCGACGATCACCACGTCGTGCATCTTGGCCTTGGCGAACTCGATCGAGTCCTGCGCCACCTTGACCGGGTTCCCGACGCCGTTGCCGGGCTCCGGGGCGAACACCGGCACGCCGGCCCGGTCGCCGACGACCTGCAGCTGGGTGACCGCGTTGGGCCGCTGCAGGTCAGCCGCGACCAGCACCGGGGTGTGGCCCTCGGACCGCAGCCAGTACGCCAGCTTGCCGGCCAGCGTGGTCTTACCGGCACCTTGCAGACCGGCGAGCAAGATCACCGTGGGCGGGTTCTTGGCGAACCGCAGCCGCCGGGTCTCGCCGCCGAGGATGCCGACGAGCTCCTCGTTGACGATCTTGATGATCTGCTGCGCCGGGTTCAGCGCCTTGGAGACCTCCGCGCTCTCGGCCCGGGTCCGGACCGCCGCGATGAACGGCCGCACAGCCTCCAGGGAGACGTCCGCCTCCAGCAGGGCGCGCCTGATCTCGCGCAGCGTCTCGTCGATGTCCTGGGGCGAGAGCCGACCCTTGCCGCGCAGGTTTTTGAACGTCGTGGCCAAACGATCGGAGAGCGTGTCGAACACGTCGTATTCATCCTTCGCGCGGAAATCAACAGATCGGGCGGATTAGAAAAACCGCCGTAGTCCACCAGGGTAGCCGCTGACGTCGTGAGACCGGAGTCTGGCCGTGTTTGTCAGAACGGTGCGCCACCATGGTGTCAACACGAGGTGAGGGAGAACAACACAGTGACTCTGGTCAACAAGTACGCGGGGACGTGCTCCGCGTGCAAGGGTCGGGTGGAAGCCGAGGCCGGTACGCGCGCCAACGTGGACGGTGCGTGGCAGACCTATCACCACGAGTGCGCCCCGGCGTGGGAGCCCCGACCCCAGACCCAGACCCAACCCGAAGGTGCGGCGCAGCCGACCGTGCCGCCGCAGCGCGGCTCGCATGACGGCTGGCACCGCCGCCGACTGGCCGGCTTCGACACCGAGACCACCGGCCGCGACCCGAAGACCGTCCGGATCGTCTCGGCGTCCATCGTCGCCTCCGACGGCTCAGAGAAGTCCTTCCTCATCGACCCCGGCATGGAGATCCCGGCCGAGGCCACCGCGATCCACGGCATCACCACCGAGTACGCCCGCGAGCACGGCGCGCCGCCGCGCCGGACTCTGGACGAGATCGCCGACGCGCTGGCCGCCGAACTGCGCGCGGGCACCCCGCTGGTGGTCTTCAACGCCCCGTACGACCTGACGCTGCTGGAGGCCGAGCTGGCGCGCAACGGGCTGACCCCGCTGGCCGCCCGGGCACCTGTGGCCCCGGTGATCGACCCGCTGGTCATCGACCGGCAGATGGACAAGTTCCGCAAGGGCGCGCGCACGCTGGAAGCCCAGTGCCAGTTCTACGGTGTGCCGATCACCCACGCGCACGACGCCGCGGCCGACGCTTTGGCGGCGATGAACCTGGCCCAGGTGATCGGCGCCACCTACGCCGCGGTCGGGACGCTGGACGCGGTGCGGTTGCACGAGGCGCAGGCCCGCTGGAAGGCCGAGCAGGAGGCAGACCGGGCGGCGTACCGGGAGCGCCGGGGCGAGAAGTCCTACGCCGAGCCGGAGTGGCCGACCCGGCCGCTGGCTACCTCGGCGTGATGCAGAACACATCGACGTCTTCTACAGAATCGATCCCTTCCGCAGGCAGGTGACGCTGTAGAGACGTGTGCGGCGGGTGACCCGGATCATGGGTCACCCGCCGCACACGTCTCTACAGGACTACAGAACGGGATCTACAGAGGTCTCTATATAGAGGTCTTTATAAGGTGCGCTATCAGGGCACTCTCAGTGCCAGAACACGGCGATGACGATGTTCGCCAGCGTCAGCCCGCCGATCCCGAAGTAGACGCCCTTGGCGATCTCCTCCTTGGTCCGCTGCGTCCAGATCAATCCGGCGATCACCACCAGGATCCCGAGCTTCACCGCCATCTTCGCCGCCGGCGGCGCGTGGTGCAGGCCGTTGTCGTCCACCGCATACAACCCCAGCCCGGTGACCAGCATCGTCGCCGCGCCGTGCAGCATGGCCGGAACGACACGCTTGGTCTGGGCGGCCATCTGCGTCAGGAACCCGCCCAACAGCGAGGCGATACCGACGAAATGCAGGACCAGCAGGCATTCTTGCAGTACTTTCACGCCTGCATCCTACGAGCACCACTTGCGATGCCGACGCTGAGTCGGCAAGAACCACGGGATCGACCTAGCGCGAAACCGGACAGCACACACTGAATCAGGACCACTAAACGCCTCCTAAAGTAAAATCCTGGTATAGCGTCCTGGGCCGGTCCGTTTTGTCGTTCGAGGTCTCGCTAGGGTTACGGCCGGACTCTCGTAACCACGCCGCCCATCCTGGACGGTGGCGGGAGTTCACGCCGAATCCGGCGAAGCGCGACCCGCAGTTAGCTTGGGCTTCCACACAGCCCAGGGGCGGAGCGCAGATCCGGAACCGGGGACCCACCAGTCCCACCGGCCTGCATCCACTGGGGCCAGGGGTGAATCGGTCCGCTGCGAACCCCCGCGCGGCGGCCTGTAGGGCACGCTTCTCAGCCCGAACCCGTCAGCTAACCCGGTAGGCGGCAGGTAGAGAAGGAGAGCGCCTTCGTGGCGTCCCACAAAACCGTGACCACTCACCGCGCGTCCAAGAAGACGATCACCGCGCCTCGCACCGCGGTGACGCTGGCGACCGCCACGGTCGGTTCCATCGCGCTGCTCCCGGGTCTGGCCCACGCCGACCCGACACCGAACCTCAACGACGTCAAGAACCAGGTCAACACCCTCCACAACCAGGCCGAGCAGGCCTCTGAGGCGTATGACCAGGCGTCCACCAACCTGTCGGCGCTGCAACACAAGGTCGACCAGATCCAGGCCCGCATCACTTCCGAGCAGACGCAGCTGACCAACGCGCAGTCCTCGCTGGGCAGCCTGGCCGCGGCTCAGTACCGCGCTGGCGGCGTGGACAGCTCGCTGGAGCTCATGCTCTCGGCCGCCCCGGACTCGTTCCTGCAGGCCGCCACCGCGATGAACGAGGCCTCCAGCCACTCCACCGCCGCGATGTCCTCCGCGCAGGAGATCAAGCGCCAGCTGGACCAGGACAAGGCCGAGGCCTCGGCGGACCTGCAGCAGCTGCAGAAGACGCGCGACCAGATGGCGCAGACCAAGACGGACATCGACGCCAAGGAGAAGCAGGCGCAGACTCTGCTGGACTCGCTGACGCCCACTCAGCAGACCCAGTACAAGCAGCAGCAGAGCGAGCAGAACCAGCAGGCCCAGACCCCTCCGCCCGGCCTGCCGCCGGCGCCCAACGCCCGCGCGGCGACAGCGGTCGCCTTCGCCAAGGCCCAGGTCGGCAAGCCCTATGTCTACGGCGCGGAGGGCCCGAGCAGCTTCGACTGCTCCGGTCTGACCGAGGCCGCGTGGGCTGCCGCGGGGGTGTCGATGTCGCACTCCTCCTCGGCCCAGGCCTACGAGTTCCCGGCCGTCAGCGAGAGCAACATCGCGGTCGGTGACCTGGTCATCTACTACGGCAGCATGCATCACGTCGGGATATACGTCGGCGGCGGCATGGTGATCCACGCCCCGTACCCGGGCACGACCGTGCAGTACGCTCCGATCAACTCCATGCCCGTGGTGAGGGTTGTCCGGCCGTAGTATTGTGCCAAGCCAGCCGCGGGGCGCCGACAGTCACGTCGGCGCCCTTCGACGTTGTCCAGGGGGACGGAATGTCTGAGTACGGAGTCGGTCGCGAACACGCCGACACCACCGCAGAGCCGGTGCCGACCGGGGAGCCCGGGGACCTCGTCGCCGAAGGAGAGCTCATCGCCGAGCCGGTGGAGGAACCGGTCGAGGAGTACGCCGACCCGCAGGAGTGGATCGGCGGCCTGATCAGCGCCCTGGAGCAGGCCGAGCAGGGCATCGGCTCGGGCCCCCGCGACGCGCTGATGGCGCGGATCAAACTGGCGCAGGCCTACTCCGAGCTCGGCGACACGGTGCAGGCCGCACCGCTGGCGGTGACGAACGTGGCGCAGGCCCAGCGGCTGTTCCCGTCCAGCGAGGGGATGCTGCGGCAGCTGCGGGACTTCCGGGACGCGGCGTGTGAGGCCGCGGGCTGGACCGCAGCGATGATGCGGGAGCCGGAGGAGGCGCCGGATGCCGAGGTTTTCGAGCAGCCCAGCGAGTTGGTGTCGCGGGCGGCGGCAGTTGCGGCGGCGGCTGAGACCAGTGAGTCGGCTATACCCTACGACCCGGCGGAGGACTTCTCTGCGGAGCGGGTGATTACTGCTACTCCTGCTGCTCCTACTGCGGCTTCTTCAGCTTCAGCGGCTGCGGCTTCTCTCAGTGCGGGCGCTCCGACCGCGAGCAGTCCGGCTGCAAGTACTCCGGCTGCGGACCTCGCGGCAGAACCCGATCCCGCAGCGGTGGTGACCGAGGGACATCAGTTCGCTGACCCGGAGCCGGCCGGTGCGGTAATCCACGAGTTCGTGCGCCGCCCGCAGGAGCCGGACGCGCTGCAGTGGGCCGCCGAGGTGCAGGCCGCGCTCACGCAGCCGGCAGAGCTGGCGATCCCGATACCGCCGGACCCGGAGTACGCCGAGGAGGTCGAGGAGGTCGAGCCGGCACTGGCCTCGGCTGACCTGGCGGATCTGAGCGATCTGGCCGATCTGGCGGCGATCGAGGAGATCATTCGGCTGCGGTATGAGCTGCGGGAGGCGCAGCGGACTATCGAGCGGCTGCGGCATGTAAACCGGAAGCTGCACGAGGCGCTGGAGTTCGATCAGGAGTCGTAGGGGACTTCGCTGCGGTTAGACTCGCTGTCACTACGGCATGGCGGCTGCATGGCGGCCAGTGGTTCGGAGGCAGCCTCCGATCCAGGGCACCGGCGGTTCTGAGGCAGCCCCCCAGTCAGGGCGGCTGTGCTCGGCTCCGGCAAGGGGCGCGCTACGGCGGGCGTTACGGCCAGGCATCGCGGCCAAGCACCGCTCGGCGTCGCTACGAGACCGCGCTACCGGCTGACTCGGCAGGGCTCAACTGTGCCAGAGGCGCTGAGACCGGGTGTCACGTGGTGGCACCGCAGCAAGCCCGACGTCGGCGGAACTGTATGCGGTACCAAGGGCAGGCAAGCTTTGTGTGGCATCGTCACTAGTGCAGCTGGCGATCCCGAATGGGTGCGTAAGATCCCGGACATGGCCCTACGACCAGTCCAGGTGAACATCAAAGCCCTTGATCACGCAGCGATCGGCCGCTTCTGGGCCGACGCACTCGGCTGGCGTGCCGACAGCGAGGAAAGCGGCCTGACCAGCGTCGGACCCGCGGGGAGCCTGGTCTGGCCGGACCCGATCGCTCTGACCATCGACGTCGTCGCCGTCCCTGCGCCCAAGTCGGCAACGAAGAACCGGATGCACCTCGACCTGGCCACCACGTCCGCAGCCCACCAAACAGAGCTCGTAGAGCGGCTGAGGGACATCGGGGCGACGTCTGCCGACATCGGCCAGGGCGACGTCCCATGGACAGTCCTAGCCGATCCCGAGGGCAACGAGTTCTGCGTCCTGGAGCCACGCGAGGTCTACCGCGACACAGGACCAATCGCGGCGGTGGCAGTCGACTGCGTGGACCCACGAGCAATGGCCCGTTTCTGGGCCACGGCGATCGATTGGTCCGTCCGCGACCTGACCGACGACTACACCGTCATGCGCTCCCCCAAGGACGCCGGGCCGTTCCTGGAGTTCCTGCGCTCCCCCGAGGCGAAGACCGTGCCCGATCGCGTACACCTCGATCTGCTCCCATACGCGATCGACCAGAAGCCGGCGGAGGTGGAACGGCTGTACGCCCTCGGCGCGACCGACCTCGATCTCGGCCAGGGTGACGTCCCGTGGACGTGCCTCACCGACCCCGAGGGCCACGAGTTCTGCGTACTGGGGCCAGCCACCGACCTCTAGCCCCTCACGGCCCCGCGACCCCGCGGCCTCTCGACTTCTCGACTTCTCGACCTCTTCGCCTCTTCGCCTCTTCGCCTCTTCGCCTCTTCGCCTCTTCGCCTCTTCGCCTCTTCGCCTCTTCGCCTCTTCGCCTCTTCGCCTCTTCGCCTCTTCGCCTCTTCGCCTACGACCTAGGTCCCAGCGCCCAACCCTGGCGGCAAAGCGAAGGGCCGGATCCGAAGACCCGGCCCGCCGCCAGCACCCGCCAACGCCTACGAAGCGTCTACTCCCACTCGATCGTCCCCGGCGGCTTGCTGGTCACGTCCAGCACCACTCGGTTGACGTCGGCGACCTCGTTGGTGATCCGCGTCGAGATCTGCGCCAGCACCTCATACGGCAGCCGGGACCAGTCGGCGGTCATCGCGTCCTCACTGGAGACCGGGCGCAACACGATCGGGTGACCATAGGTCCGGCCGTCGCCCTGGACGCCCACCGACCGCACGTCAGCCAGCAGCACCACCGGGCACTGCCAGATCTCCTTGTCCAGCCCGGCCGCGGTCAGCTCCTCGCGGGCAATAGCGTCGGCCTCGCGCAGCAAGTCCAGGCGGTCCTTCGTAACCTCGCCGACGATGCGGATGCCCAGGCCCGGGCCCGGGAACGGCTGGCGCCCCACGATCGCCTCGGGCAGCCCCAACTCACGGCCGACCTGCCGCACCTCGTCCTTGAACAGCTTGCGCAGCGGCTCGATCAACTCGAACTGCAGATCCTCAGGCAGCCCACCGACGTTGTGATGGCTCTTGATGTTCGCGGTGCCGGCGCCGCCCCCCGACTCCACGACGTCCGGGTAGAGCGTGCCCTGCACCAGGAACTTCACCGCCTCACCGGCGTCCGCCGACTCCGCGACGATCTCCCGCTCAGCCTGCTCGAAGACCCGGATGAACTCCCGACCGATGATCTTGCGTTTCTCCTCCGGGTCGGACACCTCGGCCAGCGCGGACAGGAACCGCTCCTCAGCGTCGACCACCTTCAGCTGCACACCAGTAGCCGCGACGAAGTCCTTCTCGACCTGCTCGGCCTCACCCTTGCGCAGCAGCCCGTGGTCGACGAACACGCACGTCAGCTGCTCACCGATGGCCTTCTGCACGATAGCCGCAGCCACCGCGGAGTCCACCCCGCCAGACAGCCCGCAGATCGCCCGCTTGGTACCAACCTGCTCGCGAATCGCCGCGACCTGCTCATCAACGATGTTGCCGGTGGTCCAGTTCGGCGTGATGCCGGCGCCACGGTAGAGGAAGTTCTCCAATAGCAGCTGCCCGAACTGCGAGTGCATGACCTCGGGGTGGTGCTGGATGCCGTACAGCCGGTTCTCGTCATCCTCGAACGCCGCAACCGGGGTCTTGGCAGTGGTCCCGGTCACCCGAAAACCCGCCGGGGCCGCCACGACGGCGTCGCCGTGCGACATCCACACCGGCTGATCGGCGTGCGAGCCCTGGAACAGGGTGGACCCGGTGTCGGTGACCTCCAGCGAGGTGCGGCCATACTCCCGACCGCCGGTCTGCTCGACCACGCCGCCCAGCGCACGCGCCATGGCCTGGAATCCATAGCAGATGCCCAGAGTCGGCACCCCAGCGCGGAACAACTCCGCACCAACGTTCGGCGCACTCTCGGCATAGACCGAGGACGGCCCGCCGGAAAGGATCACCGCCTTGGGCTTCTTGGCGAGGATTTCGGCGACCGTCGCGGTGTGCGGCACGATCTCGCTGTAGACGTGGGCTTCGCGGACCCGGCGCGCGATGAGCTGCGCGTACTGGGCTCCGAAGTCGATGACAAGAACGGTGTCGGCAGGCTGCTCCATGATGCGGCCAAGTCTATCGGGCGCGAGTGATAGCTCAGGTCACGTGCGTGATCGCTGGTCGCCCCGCGCCGCGTTCGGGTGGTCGCCAGCGCCGGGCACCCGGCAGCACACAATCGGGCGAATCACACGGCAGGGATCCGGCGGTTCCGACAGCGGCCAGCCGCCTGCGACCGCAGCCCGCCTGACACTGTTCGTGACCCGCCCTGACCGGCACCGTTCGCGACCAGCCCCGCCCGACGCCGTTCGTGACCGGGGTCGCACCGCTTCAAGGTGTGCCGCGCGGCCCAGCAGCGGCGCCTGCAGCCGGGCCGAGCGGAGAGCGGCACGCCGATCGGCCTCCCACAGGTGCGCGTCCGCGCCGGGATGTTCGTCGCTGGCTGGCCGGCTAGGTTCCCCGACGGGCGCCACCTGGCGTGAGCGGTGTTGGCGACGGGGCAAGCCAGTGCCCGCGCCAGCTCTGCTCTGCGGCGAGGCGGCGGCCGGAGCAGCGTCGGGGTTAGCACCGCGTCGGCGTGGCCGAGGAAACGCTCGGGCGCGGTTGGCAGGCACTTCCGGCAGGTCCGGGCTCCGGTCAGCTCGGCCTTTGCCGGCGTCCGTCCTGCGACGCACTTTGCCATTCGGTTCCTCCTTGCCGTGCGATGGGCGCTCCTCAGGGCCGGGCCCTGGCGCATGGGGGTTGCGCCGGGGTCCGGCTGAGGGTTTGCCGTACCCGCCCCCGGAGGGGCCTGCTCGATGCGGGGCGATCCCCCACATTTCCTCCGGCTTGACCAAGCCGGAGGCTCTTATCGCCTCGCCTCGAGCAGTCGACAACTTGGTGTCATCGAGGGTGTGGCGGCGGCCTCCGGGGCCTGCGCGGTGAGCTCTGTCCGCGTTCGGCCCGGTGGTGACCGTCATCCTGGGCCGCCCGTGTGCCTTGGCCTGGCGGACGGCTTTCGGAATGACTCAATAGTGCGCGTAGCTCGCATATTGGACATCGGGCGATTGGCGTAGATCGGCCTACGCATATTGGCTGTGGCCATGTGAGTGAATCGTCGGGATGACGAGTTTGTTTGCCGCCGGCCTGCGTGATCGGCGGCAGGACGGTGGCCACCTGCGGGGAGTTGGCCGGGGTGCGCGTCAGATCTCAGGGATTGTGCGCCGGGACAGGATGTCGTCGGTCGTTGTGGCCAGCGACAGTCTGGGGTGTTGGGCACGCCGAGGGCTATCGCGCCGCCGGCCCGCAGTCACGGCGCCATCGGATGGGCATCGGGCCGGGTGGATGAGCCACAGCAGTGCCAGCGGCCACGGCGGTGGCAGTGGCCGTGAGCGGGGCAATGGCCGTGAGCGGTGGCGGTGGCCGTGATCGGCGGCAATGGCCGTGATCGGTGGCGGTGGCGGTGGCGGTGGCTGCGGCGGTAGGGGTGGTGATGCCGCTCGACGGCGACCGGGATTTTGGCCGTTACCGCGGACGGGGGCACCAACCCGGACGCCGCTCAGCGGAGGTTCGGCGAGAGTTTGGCGAGGTCGGAGTGCTCGGCGAGCTCGTCGGCCTCGGGTCGGGGCCGCAGCGTGGTGGACCGTGTGAAACGCCTGGACCAGGGGTCTGCGGTGGCTGTCCGATGCGGGACCGCGACGTGGCGGGCGTTGCGGAACGCCTTGATGTGGGGCGGTCGGGACGGCTCGGTGGTCGACTGCGGTCGAGGACCTACTGGGCGGTGCTGCTCACGCCGCTCTTTCTATTACGGACGGCCGCCGCGATGTCGGCGGCCGTCCTTGGTTCCGCGCCGCTTCCGGGCCGGTCGGGGATTCC